>PKYG01000095.1:20042-110982 GCA_003132585.1 Actinomycetota bacterium | reverse complement strand
GTCGGGCTGACTCCGGTCGTCAACACGGTGCTGCTGGCGCCCGTGCTTCCCGGCCTCTCGCGGATGGCGCGCACGCTGCGCGCCGAAGGGGTCACCCGCCTGCACCTGATTCTGCCCCACCATCGCGGGGGCCTGCCCGAACACCTCGACCTCGTGCCGGATGGAGCGGAGATGGCGGCGGCGGTGAACGAGCTTCGCCGCACCGCCGCCGAGATCAGCCTTGTCGTCGACAATGTCACCGCGTTCAAGCGTCGGCTCAACGGCGCTCAGGACTTCTGTACCTGCGGCTGCCGGGACCTTGCCATCGACCCGTACGGCAAGGTCCACGCCTGCACGATCACCTGCGGCGACCCGGCTTTCGTCGCCGGCGACCTGCGCAGCGACGATCTGGAGACCGTCTGGCGCACGTCGCCGGCGTTCCGGCTGCTGCGCAACGTGCACGCCCGCGACCGCGCCGAGTGCGCGGCGTGCCCGGTCGTCGACGCCTGTGGCGGCGAGTGCTGGATGCAGGCGCACTACGCCGCCCATGTGCGCGTCGAGCCCGCCGGCTACGCCGCGCCGTTCCCCTATTGCGACTACGTGCGCCCCGTCTTCGCCGAGCTGATCGCCGAGTCGGCGGCGGAAGTGGCGAGTGAGACCGTGGGCGCCTGGGGGAGCGAGACCGTGAGCGCCTGCGGGTCGGATGGCGGCTGCCCGGCGCCCGTCGGCGTCGGCGTCGCCGATTACACGCTGTTCGACTGCATATGAGGATACTGAGAGCCCGGGAGTTCCCGGGCAGGTGACGACGAAGGGGGTCGAAGGCCGCGCGCGGCCTCGCCGCACAGGCCCGGCCTACGGCACGGCGTCGGTGAAGACGACAAGGCGCTGCGCGTGCGTTCCCGCCGCCGCGTCCCAGGTTCCGGTGCAGGTGATCAGGTTGAGGTGACGGCCCTCGTTGTCACCGAACACGTTGCTCGGGTTGGCGTTGCGGTCGTACATGCGGCTCCCCCGCACGACGAACTGGACCAGCACTCCCTTGGCGTCCTTGACGAACAGCAGGTCTCCTTTGCGCAGGCTGGGCAGATCGTCGAAGACCGCCGATACCCCGTTCTTGTAGCCGCTGTGTCCGTCGATGACCGCGCTGCCCTTGTCCCCAGGACGGGGCCCGAGCTTGAACCACGCCACCGTCCCGGGGCTCGCCGGCACGCCCATCGCTCCGTCGGGCGTGAGGCCCACATCTTCGACGGCGGCGTCGACGCCAAGCCGCGGGATCATCAGGCGGACCGGAAGGCCGACACTGGTTCTCCCGGCGTCGGGAAGAGCGACGCTGCGCAGCGTCCGTTCGACCCGCGTCTCAGTCCTGTACCGGGCGGCGTCGAGCGGGGCGCGGTGTGGGGCGCTCCTCCCGAAGAGGCTGTGACCGAGCGGAGAGATGAGGACAAGGAAGACGCCAAAGCCGACGGCAGCTCCCGCAAGCAGGACCGCTGCCATCGCCCGTCGTCGGGCGACCTGCTTGGAGCGCCTCCGTGCGGCTCTTGGGCCGCGTTCCCTAGTGCCGCCTGATCGAGGCTGCACGCAGTCTCCAGGCCGCGAGCAGAAGGATCACGGAGACCACGAAGATACCGGCCGGGATCTGCCACGGAAGGCCATTCGCATCGGGGGCGAGGCCCGTGGTTGGCAGACCCGGCCCGGTCGGGGTTCCCGTCCCAGTCGGCGTCGCCGAAGAGCTCGGTGTGATCGTCGCGCAGAACCCATTTGTGATGGTATTCGTGTCGAGCGTGACCGCGCCATTCCGTGCCAGCAGCTGTCCTTGCACCGTCGCGCCGGTCTCCGCGGCGATGGACGTCAATGCGAAGACATGTCCCACGAAATGAGAGTTTGTTCCCAGGGTCACGGAGCTTGTGACCTGCCAGAAGACTCGGCAGAACCGGGCACCGTTGATGAGCCTGACCCTACTGTCTGATGCTGTGATCAGCGTGGAGGCAGACTTGAAGATGAAGACGGCATTGGGGTCGCCCTTGGCGTCGAGCGTGAGAGTGCCCGTTATCTGGAAATCCCCCCCCTCTGCGTCTGAGACGTAGACGCCAGGAGTCAAGGTACGCCCACCAAGCTCAACGGGAATGGTGTTGAACGGCGTTCTGCCGGCGGCGTCGTCATAGGCTGCTACCAGATCGGACTGGGCCTGGAGCGCGACAGCATCGGCCAAGTGCGTGGCACCATGCAGTGTCACGGTCCCCAGGTCACTGAACGCACTGCCTGGGGACACCCCGAGATCTCCCCAGATCGTGGTCAGTCCGGTGTTGGTGACCGTCTCGCCGGCCAATACCGCGAAGCTGGAGGTTGTTCCCAGGTTCACCGGCGGTTGGGCTGCCATACTCACTGCAGCTACTACCATCAGAGCTACCAGTGAGAGTGCTACGAGTACTGGTACGTATAGCATCCTCTTGAGCGTCTTCATAGATCTATTCGCCCCCCTCTGTTCTCGACTTCTCATGCACGCACACCATTCATCATATATTGAACTAATGCCAGCGTTTTCCTGTAAGCCGCCCCCCGAGATTGAGCTGGGCTCGTCCCTCAGATGCGCGGCCTGCGCGTGCGCCAGTGAAACAACGCACCGAGGACCATGCCCAGCGCCAAGCCGAGGATGGCGGCGATCAGCACCAGCCAGACAAGCGAGACCGAGGAGGCGCCGAACACCCAGCTGACCTTGACGTGGCCCGTGTTGGCGACCACCAGCGCGACCAAGTAGACGAAGAGTGCGACCGCGGCGCCGGCGTAGAAGTACAGGCGCGTGCGATGGGCCTTGCGGGCGAGACGCGCGCCGGGTGTCTCGGCTGTCGTCTCTGTCCCGGCGCCGGGTGTCTCGGCTGCGGTCTCTGTCTCGGCGCCGGTGCCCACTGCACGATCGGCCGACTCTGCCGGCTCTGTCTGGCCGGACGGTTGTTCACTGGAATCCATCATGCCTCAACGCCTGCCTCGGTTCACGACGAGACCGTAGACGAAGAGCAGCACGACGGCTCCGGCGAACGCGATCAGGAAGCTCCTGAAAGAGAACCCGGTGAGCCCGGGGCCATTGGTGACGGCCGTCAACACCCAGCCGCCGACGACAGCGCCGATGATGCCGACGAGGACGGTGACGATAAGGCCCAGGTGGCGCTTCATGACGAAGCGCGCCGCCAGGCCGGCAAGACCGCCGATCACGATCCACGACAAGATCCCCATGCTGCCTCCTTTGACTGATGAGCGCCTACCCATGCTTCTGGCTATCGAAACGTGGCATCGCGAGTTCGGTGACTCGGGGCCGCGCGGCCTCGCCCGACGGCTCAAAAGTGCGCCGGCCGGGCCTGCGGATATACTCCCACCATGGCTGGACCTTCGTGGCAGAACGCCGTGTCGCGGGTGGACCGCACTCTAGGGGACGGCCTGGAGCGGCAAGTCGCGGCCCACCACCGGCGCCGCCTGCGGCGCCTCGGCTGGGAGCACGCCTTATCGCCTGGGCCCGGCCTGTGGGCCGAGGCCGATCCGCCGCCGCGGCCGGGCAACGCAATGGAGCTGCTAGTCGACGGCGAGGCCGCGCTGCCGCGGATCGCCGAGGCGCTGACGGCGGCCCGCTCGCAGGTCAGCATCGCCGGCTGGGAGATCACTCCCAACCTCGCCCTCACACGCTCGGGCTCGCGTCTCGTGCTGCGCGACGTGCTCGCCGAGCTGGCGGAACGCATGCCCGTGCGCGTGCTGCTGTGGGCGGGGGCGCCGCTGCCGGTCTTCCGGCCCTGGCGGCTGAGCGTGAGGGGCGTGCGCCGCAGCCTCACGGCCGGCACCCGGATCGAAGTGGCGCTGGACAACCGCGAGCGCCCGATGCACACGCATCACGAGAAGCTGATCGTCGTGGACGGCGAGGTCGCGTTCGTCGGCGGTATCGACCTGACCGACAGCCCGGTGGACCGGTTCGACGGCAGCGACCATGTGTACCGCCGCGTGTACGGCTGGCACGACGTGGCCTGCGAGCTGCGCGGCCCGGTCGTCGGCGACGTGGCCGCGCACATCGCGTTGCGCTGGCGTGAGGTGACGGGCGAGGCCATAGACGTCACGTGGCCCGAAGGCACGGGCGACGTGCAGGCACAGATCGTCTCGACGATCCCCGAGCGCCGCTACAAGGGCGCCTGGAACGGGCGCTTTCGCATCCTCGAGGCATATCTGCGCGCCATCCGCGCGGCGCGGCGCTTCATCTACCTGGAGAACCAGTTTCTGTGGTCGCCGGAGATCGTCGCCGCCCTGCGCGACAAGCTGCTGCACCCGCCGTCCCCCGAGTTCCGCCTGGTGGTGGTGCTGCCCTCCAAAGCCTACAGCGGGCAGGACGACACGCAAGGACAGCTGGGCGTGCTGGCTGAAGCCGATGAGCACGGCGAGCACTTCCTCGCCTGCACCATCTATGCGCGCAGCGCCGGCGTGACGTCGGCGCCCGTATACGTGCACGCCAAGGTCGGCATCGTCGACGACGAATGGCTCACCCTCGGCTCGGCCAACCTGAACGACCACTCGCTGTTCAACGACACGGAAGTGAACGTCGTGACCTGCGACGCGCCGCTCGCCCGGGCGGCGCGCATCCGGCTGTGGTCGGAGCATCTGGAGGCGTCGCCGGACGAGTTGCAGGGCGACCCGGTGGAGCTCATCGACTCCCTCTGGAAGCCGATCGCCTGCGAGCAGCAGGCGCGCCGGGAGGCGGGCGAGGCGATGACCCATCGCCTCGCCCGCCTCCCTCACGTCTCCAAGCGGCTGCGGCGCCTCCTCGGCCCTCTGGACGGCCTGGTGTTCGACGGCTGAGACGGCGAACGCGAGAGTGCTAGCGCGACGCGAAGCCGGCAGCGGCGCGCTTCATCCTTTTGCGATGTTGACCGCCCGCGCGACGACGAGCGCCGCGATCGAGAACGACATGACGGCCTCGACGCCCATCGCCAGCTTGGCCTTGCCGGAGTAGGGCATCGCGTCGGTCGGCGAGAACGCGGTCCCACAGGTGAGCGCCACGAACAGGTAGTCGCCGAAGCCCGGCTCCCACACGACACCGCGAGGCTCTTCGCCGCTCTCCTGTTGCGGAAATCTCAGGTCTCGCCGCACGATGGGCACCTGCGGGCGGGCGGGCGGGCCGCCGCCGTCAAGCTCCCAGTACACGATCGCGAACACGAAAACGTTCACGATCCACAGCGCGACCCCCGTGAGCAGAAGGTTCAGCGGGCTCAGATGCGATCCGACGAAGACGCCGTGGACGAGATACCCCAGGCTGGCGATATTGGCGATGACAAGCACGCCGACAAGTGCGACTGCCGCGTAGCGGGCGAACGTGTCGGCCCTGCCCCCGGGAGCCACATCGAGGAGCACCGAGACCAGCAGCAGCAGAGCAGCCACGGCGGGGAGCAGCCAGACCGGTCTGAGCGCCAGACCGCGCGCGACCCACGCCTGGCCGGCGATGACGACGATGCTCGCGGCGAACGCCGGCCCGCGCCCTTTGGCGTCGGTCAGCAGACGCCGGAACCCCCGACGCCAGCCACTCTCGATGACCGCCTTCTTGACCATGTCTGCGCCATCCTACTCCTGCGCCGGCCAGGTCGGTCTGCCGGAACTCGGTTGTCGTGCGCAGCGCCAGGCTGAGGTTGGGTGTATCGTCGAGCCGCACGGTGACCCGCGCCACGCGGACCTCGAGCAGGTGACCGCCACCGCTCCGATCGGCGGTCGGAAAGTGGAGGTGGTAGAGCCGTGAGGTCCGTCGCGCCGATGAGTTCGCGGTCGTCCGCGCGACATCGCTGGCAACCGGCGCGGTCGGGGATCCACCTGGCCGAGTGGGGGGCCGAGTTCCTCGGGACGGCCATTCTGGTGTTCGGCGGCTTGAGCGCGGTGGCGCTCGACTTCGGCACAGGCTCGCCGGTCGCCGCGCACATCCCGTCGGTGTCGGCGCGGCTGTTGCTGACGGGAGCGCTGTTCGCCGCCACCGGCAGCCTCGTGGCGATCTCGCCCCTCGGCCGCCGCAGCGGCGGCCACATCAACCCCGCCGTGACGCTTGCTTTCTGGGGGACCGGGCACGTGCACCCGCACGACCTCGCCGGTTACGTTGCCAGCCAGTGCCTCGGCGCCGTCGCCGGCGCATTTCTGTGGTGCGCCGCATGGGGAGCGACGGCGATGAGCGTCCGGTACGGCGTGACCCAGCCCGGACACGGCCTCGGCCCGCTCGCAGCGGCCGGCGTAGAAGCGCTGATGACGGCCGCGCTGATCACGCTGATCATGGTCTTCGTGTCGAGCATGCGCACGGCGCGCTGGACGCCCCTGGCCGTGTGGGTGCTGATCGCCGTGTTCGTCTGGCGCGTCGCGCCATACACCGGGACCAGCCTGAATCCCGCGCGCAGCCTGGGGCCGGCGGTCGTCGCGCGCGACTTCAGCTCCTACTGGGTCTACGTCGCGGGACCGCTCGGCGGCGCCGTCGCGGTCGTGCTCGCCATGCGGCTGTCGCCGCGGAGAGTCGTGCCGCTCACGGCCAAGCTCTTCCATCACCCGGGCGACAGCTCCGTCTTCAGGACCGCGACGGCCCTCACGGGCGGCGACGAGGGCGCGGGTCTGCCGGGACCCGGCACCGGCGCCACCTGAACGCCGCCCGCCACCCGTGAGCGGTCCGTTCATCCCGATGACGATTCCGCCAGCGGGGGTTCTCCATTGCCAGGCGGAAGATAAGCGTGGCTGCTTTCGCCACCTGTCCCTGGCCGGCCAGCTCGCCGCCTACGTGGGTAGGTCCACGTGCGCCGCAGCGGCAGACGACGATCTCGACCGAGCACAAGCAGTAGAAGGCGTAGGACGAGGATCTCGATCAGACGCGCGACATATTTACGCCCGATGCCTCGGGTCAGCAGACGCAGCAGGCGGCGGACGGCGAAGTAGACAAGTGATAGCAGCAGTGCGAACCCCTCACAGTACTAGGTCAACAGCCGCCCCAGAGGGAACGGCTTGCCGTGCCCGGGATGGACGGTCTCGACGCCCAGGTTGATCCTGCGGATTCTGCCGACCACGCTGTCCTTCCAGTCGATGTCGGCGTGACGCACGAACCGCCAATCATTGATGATGCTAACAGTGATTATGCAGCCTGTGTAAGCCGGGTCAGGGCACTTAGTCTCCAAGATGCTTGACACGGGACACATCTGATGGAAAGTGAGGACGTGGTCGTGAGATGCGCGATGGAGACGTGGGAGGAACGATGACCGAGACGCGACGCCGCTCCTGGGCCGAGCCCTACAAGATCAAGATGGTCGAGCCGATACGCATGACCACCCGCGCCGAGCGCGAGCAGGCGATCGCCGAGGCCGGCTACAACACGTTTCTGCTGAAGAGCGAGGACGTCTACATCGACCTGCTCACCGACTCGGGCACCTCGGCGATGAGCGACCGCCAGTGGGCCGGCATGATGCTCGGCGACGAATCCTACGCCGGCAGCCGCAACTTCTACCACCTCGAGGCGGCGGTCCGCGAGATCTACGGCTACAAGCACCTGGTGCCTACGCACCAGGGCCGCGGCGCCGAGCACATACTCAGCCAGATCACGACCAAGCCCGGCGACGTGGTGCCGGGGAACATGTACTTCACCACGACGCGCCTGCACCAGGAGCTGGCCGGAGGCGCCTTCGTCGATGTGATCATCGACGAAGCGCACGACCCGGCCAGCGAACACCCCTTCAAGGGCAACGTCGACCTCGACAAGCTGCAGCGCGTGATCGACGAGAACGGGCCCGAGAAGATCCCGTACGTGTGCATCGCCACCGCCGTCAACATGGCCGGCGGTCAGCCGATCAGCCTCGCCAATCTGAAGGCCGTGCGCGCGCTGTGCGACGCGCACGGCGTCCGCATCATCCACGACGCCACGCGGGTCGCCGAGAACGCCTACTTCATCAAGGAACGCGAACCCGGCTACGGCGACAAGTCGATCGCCGAGATCGTGCGCGAGATCTGCGACCTGACCGACGGCTGCACGATGAGCGCCAAGAAGGACGCCCTGGTCAACATCGGCGGCTTCCTGGCGCTCAACGACGAAGAGCTCTTCGACGCCGCCCGCAACACGGTCGTCGTCTACGAGGGACTGCACACCTACGGCGGCATGGCCGGGCGTGACATGGAGGCGGTCGCGATCGGACTGCACGAGAGCGTCGAGTACGAACACATCAAGGCGCGTGTGGGGCAGGTGCTCTACCTGGGCACCAAGCTGCAGGAGTTCGGCGTGCCGATCATCGTGCCGATCGGCGGCCACGGCGTGTTTCTCGACGCCAAGGCGTTCCTGCCGCAGCTCGACCAGGACGTCTACCCGGCCCAGGCACTGACGGCAGAGATCTACCTCGAGGGTGGCGTGCGCACGATGGAACGCGGCAACGTCAGCTCGGGGCGCGATCCAAAGACCGGCGAGAACCGTCGCCCCAAGCTCGAGATGGTGCGCGTGACGATCCCGCGGCGCGTCTACACCCAGGCGCACATGGACGTCACCGCCGAGACCATCGCCGAGGTCTACGACCGGCGCGCGTCGATCAAGGGCCTGAGGATGGTGTACGAGCCGAAGGTGCTGCGCTTCTTCCAGGCGATGTTCGAACCACTGTGAGGGTGACGCCGGCCTGAGCCGGCGGCGAGGGCGGGGCCGGGCTCAGGCGTCTCGAGCGACAGTCCACGGTGCGGTCGTTCTTCGCTGTAGTGGCAGCGGGTCCGCCGCGCCCGTCCCACCCCGCGACACCAACGCAGGCTCTCGGGGACCCCGCGCCACCGGTAGGGTGATGTCCGGACCACCCGAACGGGTGAGACGAGACGCGCCGCACGGGTGTTGTCGTACAGGCGTGCACTCTCTAGGGTCGGGTAGCGGCCGATCCGCGCCGGTGGCGGTCCCCGTTGCGGGACCACGGCAAAGCCACCGGGACGGGGAGCGCGGAAGGCGAACGGGGATCCGGCCGCGAGTTTCTCGTTCGCAACCCGAACCCACGACCCTAAGGGGGCAGCATGGAACGATGGTCATCCCGGCCCGGGCGCGTCGCGATCACGGCAGTGTTGGTCGTGACCGTGGCGCTGCTCGCGGTGGTCCTCACCGCCGGTTGCGGTAGCAGCAATACCAGCGGCACAGCTCCCAAGGCGGACATCCTTCGTCTCGCCTACACCTCGACCGTCACGACCTGGGACCCGAGCGCCAGCTACTCGACCGAGGTCGTCTACATGGCCAACCTCTATGAGCCCCTGCTCTACGCCAACCCGCCCGGCAGCACGGAGCCCTTCTCGCCCGCGCTTGCCACCTCCTGGGAGGTCGCCAAGGACGGCCTCTCCTGGACCTTCCATCTCCGCCAAGGCGTCACCTTCCACGACGGCACGCCGTTCAACGCCGACGCGGTCAAGTACTCGATCGACCGGACCAAGAAGCTCAACCTCGGCGCCGCGTATCTCTGGGCGCCGGTCAAGGAGGTCCAGGTCGTCGACCCGTACACGGTCAAGATGCTCCTCACCTACCCCGTCGCTCTCGACCGCATCGCCGCCGCCAGCTCCGGTTCGTGGATGTTCAGCCCCGCGACCGCCGTCAAGAGCAGCAAGTGGTGGGACGCCGGTCATGAAGACGGCACCGGCCCCTGGACCCTGCAATCGTACAAGCCCAACCAGGAGCTCGTGTTCGTGCGCAACCCCAAGTGGTGGGGCACCTGGAGCGACAACCAGTACCAGAAGATTGTCGTCGAGATCGTGGCCGAAGCCGGCACCCAGCAGCAGGAGCTCGAGGCAAGCCAGATCGACTACGCCGGCCTCGTCGCCCGCGACCAGGTAGACGCGCTCGCGGCCAACCCCAACATCGACGTCGTCAAGGGTCAGAGCTGGAACAGCTACCTGATGTTCTTCAACACCCAGCACAAGCCCCTCGACAATGTGAAGGTGCGCCAGGCGCTGTCCTACGCGGTGCCCTACCAGGACATCATCACCGTCGCCGCCAACGGCCTCGGGACACAGTCCAAGGGCCCGGTCCCGGTCGGCCTGTGGCCGAACACCCAGGGCACCGTCACGCAGTACACCACCGACCTCACCAAGGCCAAGCAGCTCCTGTCCGATGCCGGCTATCCGAACGGCGGCTTCACGCTCAACCTGACCTACGCCGCGGAGAACACACTGGAGAACTCCTTCGCGCCGGTGATCAAGGAGTCGTTCGCCAAGATCGGCGTCAAGGTGAACATCCAAAAGCTGCTCTGGAACCAGCAGTGGGCCAAGGCCAAGGGCCCGATCGCCCAGCGTCAGGATCTCTTCGTCCTGCTCTGGTGGCCGAGCCTCCCCGACGGTTACGACAACCTGAACTCGATGTTCCGGCCCGAGACGTCGCCGGCGTGGAACCTCGCCTACTGGTACAACACCGACTTCGACAAGCTCCTGACTGAGGCGTACGGGCTGAGCGCCGTGCCTTCGGGCCTGGAGCAGTCGCAGCAGAAGTACAACGAGGCGCAAGCCATGCTGGTCGACCAGGCGCCGGCGGCCTACCTCTTCGATGCGCAGTTCGTCGTTGCCAAGCTCAAGACCATCGCCCTGGGGACCGAGGCGATCAACCCCAACTACCCGCAGGTCCTCTTCTGGACCAAGGTCACTCGCTAGGCGCGTGACCGGAAGGAGGGCGGGCGGGCCCGAGGGCCCGCCCGCCCTCCGCCCCCCTTGTCCCATCGCCGAGAGTCCCTGAAAGGAGCGCGCAGCAGGTGACTATCTGGGCCTACGTCGTCCGTCGCATCGCGCTCGCCGTTCTGGTGCTCTTCGGCGTTGCGACCATCACCTTTCTGATGGTCCGCATCGTGCCCTCCGATCCCGCTGCGGTCTACGTCGGCTCCAACGCCCGCCCGGAACAAATCGCCCAGGCGCGCCGGGACCTCGGCCTCGACAAGCCGCTCTACGTCCAGTACGGCATCTACATGAAGAACCTCGTCAAGGGCGACTGGGGCGACTCGCTGCGCACCAAGCGGCCCGTGCTGAACGACATCATGCACTTCCTGCCGACGTCGCTCGAGCTGATCATCACGGCCTTGGTGGTGGCGACCATCGTCGGCGTTATCTTCGGGGTCACCACGGCGCACCGAAAAGGCACGTGGATCGACCTCGTCATGCGCGTCTTCTCGACCGGCGGTGTCTCGATCCCGGCGTTCTGGCTGGCCCTTATGCTGCAGATCGCCTTCTTCAGGGTCCTGCACCTGCTGCCGGTCGCCGGCCAGAGCGACATCTTCGTTGCCCAGGCCCACCCCATCACCGCCATCACCGGTATGCCCGTGGTCGACGCCCTGATCACCGGCAACTGGCCCGCCTTCACCGACTCGGCGCGGCACCTGGTGCTGCCCATGCTCTGTCTGGCCGCCTACCCCATGGGCGTCATCATGCGCATGACGCGCTCGTCGATGCTCGAGGCGATGGGCAACGACTACATCCGCATGGCGCGCGCCCTGGGCGTGCCGCCACGCACGCTGCTCTACAAGGACGCGCTGAAGAACGCCTTCGGGCCGGTGCTCACGGTCATCGGCCTCACCTTCGCCTACTCGCTCACGGGCACGTTCTTTGTGGAGCTGATCTTCGCGTGGCCAGGGCTCGGCTACTACGCCACCACCTCGATTCTGAGCATGGACTACCCCGCCATCATGGGCGTCACCATCATGGTCGCCGCAGCCTACGTGCTGGTGAATCTCGCCGTCGACCTCGCCCAGGCCTTCCTCGACCCGCGCATCGCGCTCAGCTAGGAGGGACGACGCGATGACGACGAGCAGCAGCCTCAGTGACTGGCGCGTCCGCCATCAGGCGTCCTTGGATGAGGCGCGCTACAACGCGCGCGTCTTCTTCAAGGACAAGCTGGCCGTCGTCGGCCTGGTGATCATCGTCGTGACGATCGCCGTCGCCGTGCTGGCGCCGCACATCGCCCCCTACCCGGCCCAGGGCCGGGGCGACTCCAACCTCAAGGAGCGCTTCCAGGCGCCGAGCACCCATCATCTGATGGGCACCGACAACCAGGGCCGCGACATCCTCAGCCGCGTGATCTACGGTGCCCGCATCCCCCTGATCATCTCGTTCACGGTCACCGCCGTGATCGTCATCATCGGCGTGCCGCTCGGCGGCATCGCCGGCTACTACGGCGGCCGCGTCGACGAGGTGGTGATGCGCATCACCGACGTCTTCCTCGCCTTCCCCTCGCTGATCCTGGCGATCACCTTCGTTGCCTTCCTCGGCCCGAGCATCCGCAACGTGATGATCGCCATCGTCGTGTCGTGGTGGCCGTGGTACACGCGCCTCGTGCGCGGCGTCGCCGTGTCGCTGCGCGAGCGCCCCTACGTGGAGGCGGCGCGCACCATGGGCGTGCGCAACCTGACGATCATCTGGCGCCACATCCTGCCCAACGCCTTCGGCCCGGTGATCGTGCAGATGACGCTCGACATCGGCACCGTGATCCTCGCCGCCGCAGCCCTGAGCTTCATCGGTCTCGGCGCCCAGGCGCCCACCGCGGAGTGGGGCCTCATGATCTCCGAGGGCAAGGACTACATCCTGCAGCAGTGGTGGATCGGCACCTTCGCCGGCCTGGCGATCTTCATCCTCGTCCTGGCCTTCAACTTCGTCGGTGACGGGCTGCGCGACGTGCTCGACCCGAGGTCCAAGCGATGAGCGCGGCGACGGCGGAGCTCCTCGCGATCCATGACCTGCGTCTGCAGTTCCGCAGCATGCGCGGCCTCGTCAAAGCGCTGGACGGCGTCGAGCTGACCGTCCACGACGGCGAGATCCTGGGCCTCGTCGGCGAGTCCGGCTGCGGCAAGACCATCACAGGACTCGCGGTCCTCGGCCTTCTGCAGCGCCCGCAGGCCGAGATCACCTCGGGCGCCATCCTCTACCGCGGCGACGACCTGCTGGCCAAGACCGACGCCCAGATGCAGAAGCTGCGCGGCCGCGACATCTCCATGGTCTTCCAGGACCCGCTGGCCTCGCTCAACCCGGTGTTCGCGGTCGGCAACCAGATCGAGGATGTCGTGCGCCTGCACAAGGGCGTCTCGCGCAAAGAGGCGCGCGAGACCACCTACAAGGCGCTGGCGTCGGTCGGGCTGCCCCCCGACAAGGACACCTTCAAGCGCTACCCGCACCAGTTCAGCGGCGGCATGCGCCAGCGCGTCTGCATGGCCATGGCGCTGGCCTGCGGCTCGCCGCTGCTGATCGCCGACGAGCCCACGACGGCCCTCGACGTGACCATCCAGGCGCAGATCCTCAACCTGCTGCTCAAGCTGCGCGCCGAGCTCGACGTCGCCCAGATCCTCATCACCCACAACGTGGGCGTCGCGGCCCAGACCTGCGACCGCATCGCCGTCATGTACGCCGGCTCGGTCGTGGAGGAGGGGCCCGTGAGCGAGGTGCTCAAGCGACCGCATCACCCCTACACGATCGCGCTCTACCAATGCCTGCCGCACGGCCGCACGGCGGCGGAGTTGCAGACGATCCCCGGAACCGTGCCCGATCTCATCGACCCGCCCACCGGCTGCCGCTTCCACCCGCGCTGCAGCCACGTCATGGAGATCTGCCCGACCGCGAAGCCGCAACCGGTCAAGGCCGCCGAACGACACTGGGTGTCGTGCTTCTGGGCGGCCGAAGGGGCCGGCCTGTCGGCCGGCCCCTTCCGGCCGCCCACACCCCCCGACGCCCCCGGGACCGACGACGGAGCGCCGGCATGACGCTGCTCGGGGTCGACGGTCTCACGGTCCACTTCCGCATCCGCCGTGGCCTGCTCAAGCGGTCCGACGACGTCGTGCACGCGGTCGACGACGTCTCCTTAGCCGTGGCCCCCGGCGAGACGCTCGCCCTGGTCGGCGAGTCCGGCTGCGGCAAGTCGACGGTGGCGCGCGCGGTGCTGCAGCTCGTCAAGCCGACGTCGGGCAACATCAGCTTCATGGGCCAGGACTTGGCGGGGCTCAAGGGCAGCGCCCGGCGGGCGCTGCGGCGCGACGCCCAGGTCGTCTTTCAGGACCCCTACTCCTCGCTCAACCCGCGCATGACCGTACACAGTCTCGTCGCCGAGCCGCTGCGCGCCAACGCCAAGCTGAGCGGCCGGGAGCTCGAGGACCGCGTGCTGTCGCTGCTCGAGATGGTCGGTCTGGGCACCCAGCACCTCTGGCGCCGGCCACACGAGTTCAGCGGCGGGCAGTGCCAGCGCATCGCCATCGCGCGCGCCCTCGCCCTGGAGCCCAAGCTGGTGGTGCTCGACGAGCCCACCTCCGCCCTCGACGTCTCGGTGCAGGCGCGCATCCTCGTGCTCCTGCACGAGCTTCAGCAACGCCTGGGGCTCGCCTACCTGTTCATCGCCCACGACCTGGCTGTGGTCCAGTCGGTGGCGCAGTCCGTCGCCGTGATGTACCTCGGCCAGGTGGCCGAGCAGGGACCCGCCGCCGACGTCTTCGGTGACCCGCGCCACCCGTACACCGTCGCGCTGCTCGACAGCTCACCCTCGCCCGATCCCGAGGCGCGCGCCACCATGCGCGTGCTCGAAGGCAACGTGCCCAGTGCGATCCGGCCGCCGCAGGGGTGCCGCTTCCACCCACGCTGTCGCTTCCGCATGCCGGTCTGCGAACGCGAGTACCCGACGCCCCACCGCCTCGGCGCGCGCATGATAGCCTGCCATCTGCCCGACGACTTCGACCTCGCTCGGCCCGACGTACACGGGCCTGTACAGGAGACGACCGCGATTGCCGACTGACGACCCCACCTCCGCCACACCGCCAACGGCACAGGACCTCGGCCTCATGCGCGGCAGCCCGCCGCCACCCGACAAGCAGGTGACCCTCGACAACTGGCAGGGCCCGCCGTGGAACCGTTGGTCGTTCCAGCACCTGGACGAAGTCATCCCCAGCGCCCGTATCCGGCGCGGCGATGGTCCCGTGGCCGAGCTCCCGGGCGATCCTCAGCCGATCGCTCAAGTGAGCTTCGAGACGTCGAGCGCAGAGCGCGTCACCGTGGGAGAGTTCCTGACGCGGACGTACGCCGACGGCTTCCTCGTGCTCCAGGGCGGGCGCGTCGTCTCCGAGCAGTACTTCAACGGCATGACGCCGGCCACGGCTCACCTGCTTCAGTCGGTCTCCAAGTCGCTGACCGGCGCCCTCGCGGGAGTACTCGCGGGCCGCGGCCTTCTGGCGCCGCAGCGCCTGGCAGAGGAGTACGTGCCCGAGCTCAAGGACACGTCGTTCGCCGGCGCCACCGTGCGCCAGGTCCTCGACATGTCGACCGGCACGAAGTTCTCCGAGGAATACGACGACCCCGAGTCCGACGTGCGCCGCTACGAGAGCGCCGCGGGCTGGTGCCGGCCGTCCGCCGGCGACGACCTCAGCCTCTTCCGGTACATGCTCACGCTCGGCAACCATCGCGCGCACGGCGGCGTGTTCGAATACCGTTCGATCCTCACCGACCTGCTGGGCTGGATCATCGAGCGCGCCGGCGAGGCGCGCTTCGCCGACCTCATGAGCGAGCTGGTCTGGTCCCGCCTGGGTGCTGAGTACGACGCGCGCATCACCGTGGACCGGCACGGCAACCCCATGACCGACGGCGGTTTCAGCGTGACCTTGCGCGACCTGGGTCGCTTCGGGCTCATGTACTTGCGGCGCGGCGCATGGAACGCTGAACAGATCGTGCCGGCGGCATGGGTCGACGACACCCGTCATGCGGACGAGACCTGTCGCGCGGCCTTCGCGCGCTCCGAAAGCGCTCCGCGCTACCCTCGCGGCCACTACCGCAATCAGTGGTGGGTCCCCGACGGGCCCGCGGGCATCCTGCTCGCGGCCGGCATCTACGGACAGTTCGTGTACCTGGACATGGGCGCCGACGTCGTGATCGTCAAGCTGTCGACGCTGCCCTTCGCCCTCGACCTGGACGTCTCGGCCGACCACGTGCGCGCCTGCGCGGCCATCGTCGCAGCCCTCTCCTAGGCCCGAAGACCTCCCTCTAGGCCGGAACGCCCCGGTGCGGACGACCGCCGGACGACGCGCCTTCCCCCGCCGCCGCCGCCTCTCGCTGAGTGCGACGCGACGGCAGCTCGCGGTAGTAGACCTCGATGTCGATGCCCTCGTGGCTGCGGCGGTAGCGCCGCGACCCCACGTAAAGGATCGCCGCCAGCGCGTACAGAGGCAGCAGGAACGCCAGGCTGTCGGAGAGTCCGAGCTCGCCGCTCGGTCCCGCGTACTCCACGTAGCGCCCGACGAGGAAGACGGCGAAGGCGCAGAAGGCGAGACCGGCGATGCTCAGCAGCGGCACGCGCAGCAGCTCGTAGGGAGCAGCCGTGGAGGCGCGGTACTGCTCGCGCCGCAGGTAGGGGAACAGGGCCGCCGCCAGGCAGGTGACCGCAAACGAGATGAGGCTGACGAGGGTGGCGTGCAGGACGAGGCGCCACACCCCGAGACTCGAGTAGGCGATCACGACCACGCCGGCGAGCCCGCTGAAGGCGGCGACCGCGCGCACCGGCGTGCCGTTGCGCGGATGCAGGCGGGCGAACCAGCGCGGCAACAGCCTGTCCCACGACATGGCCAGCATGACGCGCGAGGCCGCGAGGGTGTGGTTTGGCACCCAGGCCCAGAACCAGGAGTTGATGGCCACGGCGAGACAAGTGAGGCCGACGTAGCTCAACCAGGGCGCGGTGGGCAGGCCGAACAAGCGCGGCAGCAGCCGCCAGAACGAGGCTGGATCGTGCAGGGCGAGATAGACGCTGGCGCCGAACAGCTCCTCGCCGACGTGCTTGACCGGCAGCGGCAGCACAAGGAGCGCGAAGGCCACGGCGATCAGCTTGGCACCGACGATGGTCGACATCTGCACGCGCAGCTCGCCCGCACGGCGCACCTCGGCCGACTGGAACGCCACCCACCCGGGATAGATGAGACCGAACGCCACGACAGGCAGGAGCGCCAGGGCGGCCTGCCATCCCGACGTGTGACCGTGCCTCATGTAGCCGTCCTCGACCGCCTTGTAGAGGATGGCGCGGTAGGTCGACACGTTGACGTTCAGACGCGTCAGGGCGAAGTAGGCGATGAGCACGGCGAAGGCGACCAGCCCCACCGTCATGAGCACCCGCTGGATGCGCGCGTACAGGCGCATGCTCCACGACGTCTCGAGCGCCGCCCAGGCGATGACGACGAACCCCATGAGGACCACGCCGGCGGTCGACATCACCCAGTCGCCGGCCGCGACCACGAAGCCGAGGTGAAGACCCCGGCCGACGAGCACGATCAGCGGACCGACGGCGATGCGTGAAGCGAACCACCCGGCGATCGCCATCCACAAAGCGCCGCCGACGATCACCCCAGTGAAGGCGAAGGTCGCCCCCGCGGCGCTGCCGAGAAGGCGGCTCTGGAAGGTGTAGTCGCCCCCGTTGCGCGGCATGGTCGACACCAGGAAGGCGTAGACGAGCGCCTCGAGCACGCAGAAGACGCCGGCGATGACGATCGACAGTGTGAGGCTCCTGAGCGGGTAGTAGAAGGCGGCGCCGGCGATGAACGGCACGCCAAAGAAGACCGCGACGTTGGTCGTCATGAGGTTGTAGAGAAAGGCGTCGAGTGGCGACCAAACGGTAGGCGGCTCCTGGGCGCGGCGGAACCACAGCACAGGGGCCCGCTCGCGCCGCGTGCCGGCCGCGCCGGTGCGCGCCGCGTCGTTCCCGGCGTCCATCAGTCGAGCAGCTTCTTGCGCAGCGCGACGACCACGGCTTGCGTGCGTCCTTCGACGCCGAGCTTGCGGTAGATGTTGCCGAGATGCGTCTTGACCGTGTCGGGGCTGAGGTACAGGCGCTTGCCGATCTCGCGGTTGGCGAGGCCGGCGACCAGCAGGCGCAGCACCTCGCGCTCGCGCTCCGTGAGCAGCGCCTGCTCCTGGAGCCGCCGGTCGAGGTTGACCAGCGCGCCGCTCACTTCGGGACCGAAGTAGAGCCCGCCGTCGGCGATGCGGCGGATGGCGAGCGCCAGCTCCTCGTGTGAGGTTTGCTTGAGGACGTAGCCGCGCGCCCCCAGACGCGCGGCGCCGATGACGAAGTCGTCGTCGTCGTGGACGGTGAGCACGAGCACCGCCGGCGGCGCCGGCAGTTCCTGCAAGCGCGCCAGCACCTCGAGGCCGGGCATGTCGGGTAGCTGCAGGTCGAGCAGCACGACCGCGGGCCGTTCGAGCGACACGCCGCTCACGGCCTCGCGGCCGGTGCCGGCCTCACCGATCACGTCGATGTCGTCGTAGTGCGACAACATGAGCTTGAGACCCTCGCGCACCATCTCGTGGTCATCGACAAGGAAGAGCCGGATCGTGGGTCTGTCGGCGATGAAGCTCGTCATGGTCACCCCTGGCCGGAGAAAGGGACGGTGGCCTCGACCGTGGTGCCGGCCCCGGGCCGCGACGTGACCGTGAACGTGCCGCCCGCCAGCGCCGCCTGCTCGTCCATCATGGTGAGGCCGAAGTGCTCGCCGGCTTGCACGGCCTCGTGATCGAAGCCGATGCCGTCATCGGCGATCGTGAGACACACCCGCTGGGCGCCGCGATCGCCGTCGGCCAGCAGCTGGACGAGCACGGTCACCGTGTTCGCGCGGGCGTGCCGACGGGCGTTCTGCAGCGCCTCGCGGGCGATGACGTAGAGGGCGGTCGAGATGCGCGGCGGTAGCTGCGGCACGTCGGCCAGGTCCGTCTCGACGACGAAGCCGCCGTCGGCCGAGATGCGGTTCGCGAGCGCNNCCGTCGAGGCCCAGCCCGTCGAGCACCGGCGGGCGCAGATCCCAGATCACGTTGCGCGCGTCGGCGATCGTCTGTTTGAGCAGGGACGCGACGCGTTCGAGCTCTGCGCGCGTCTCGCCGCCGCCGGCGCGGAGGCCTTCGACCTGATAGAGAGCGGCGACGACCGTCTGCACGATGTCGTCGTGGAGCACGTTGGCGACCGTGAGCCGCTGCGCCTCGCGCAGCCGCGTGATGCGCTCCAGCAGGGCCTTGGTGCGGGACTCGCTGCGCTCGAGGTCACGGTAGAGGTGGGCGTTGCAGATGGCGCTCGCGGCCTGCTCGGCGACGGTCTCGGCACGGGCGATGTCGCCGTCCGAGTAGCGATCGCGGCGCGCGGTCGAGTACAGCAGGAGCGAGCCGATGAGCTCGTCCTCAGAGTGGATGGGAACGAAGAGCGCCGAACGAATGTCGAGCCGCTCGCGGAAGTCGCGGCCGGTCGCGGCGCCCCAGACCAGGTCCTCGACGACGATGCTGCGGTGGCGGGCGAGCGCTTCGCGCTCGCCCGCCACATCTCTGAAGCGCACGTGCAGGCCGAGCAGCAGCTCGTCGCCGGGATCGGAGCAGGCGACCGCGACAAGGTCCTCGTCGCTGCCGTCGTCGGTCGCCAGTAGCAGACAGTTACAGTCGCCCATGACGCGGGCGGCGCTCTGGGCGATCTGGCGGAAGGTCTGGGCCAGGTCGAGGCTGCCCGAGATGGCCCGCGCCACGGCGCCGGCCGTCTCCAACACCACGGCGCTCATGTGCGTCTCCTGTGAGAGGGCAGCTGATCCCAACGCCAGGCCAACGGCGTCGGCCGCCGCGGAGAGAAAGCCCGCGTCGTCGGCCGAGAGGGTGCGCTGGTGGCGACTGCTCAGCACGATGAAGCCGCCCAGGGTGTGGCCCATGAACGCCGAGACCATGAAGGCGCTGCCAAAGCGCGGGTGACAGATGGCCCGCAGGGCCGGCTGAAGGGCGCGGCGCCCAACTTCGCTCAGGACGACGATGTCCGAGCGCTGCGTGAGCGGCACCAGCAGGTCGTCGCGCAGGTCAAGCGGCGGATAGGGAAAGCCGCGCTTGCGCGTGTGCCCGAAGGCGGCCAGCAGCTCGGCTTCGGTGCCGCTGACGACGCGCAGCACGGCGCCGGTGTCGACGCCGAGCGCCGCGACCAGCGGTGGCAGGAGCGCTCGCGCCGAGTCCTCGGGCGCCGCGTCGCGGTTGAGCTGGGAGAGGATCTCGCACAGCGCCCGCGAGCGCGTATCGGGCATCGCGCTGCTCTGGGGCTGGGGATATGGCGCGACGGCGCTGTGGTCCTCGATCGCTCCCGGCACAGGAGGGGCGAGGCTGGAGTCCTGCATGATGCCTCCCAAGTATCGGAGACCGCCGGCTTGCTCGACGTCGCGCGCACTGCGACCAGTATAGCTGCTGGCGACGAGGCCGACGCACGATTTGGCCCTCGACCCGCACGATGCCCCGCTTGTGAAACGTTTCCCCTGTCGTCGTGTTGTAATCTCCCTGCCGTTTTGTTACAAGGGGTCGGTCGTCCATTCTTTTCCAGTGTCGTGAACTTGGGGGGTCCGATGCACATCAGGAAACGCGTTCTCGCTTCGTTGGGGCTGTTCTTGCCACTCGCCGCCGTCCTTCTGGTCGCGGCCGCACCGGCGTTCGCCGCCTTGCCGGACCTCATCGTGAAGTCCGCGATCGTGAAGACGATCAGCGCCGTTCCGGGAGGCGGCATCACTGTGGTGAGCACGGTGAAGAACATCGGCACCGCCTCGGCGGGCAAGTCGACGGTGCGCTTCTACCTCTCCAAAGACACCAAGAAGAGCGCCGGCGATGTCCGCCTTGCCGGCTCCCGGGCGGTCGGCATCCTGGGGCGCGGCAAGTCGTCGACGGGCACCACCAAAGCCAAGGTCCCTCTCGCTTGCGCGCCGGGCCTCTACTACGTCATCGCGGTGGCCGACGATCTCAAACGGGTCAGGGAGTCACACGAAACGAACAACACGCTCAAGGCGGGCACCAAGTTCGTCGTCATGGCCGCGCCTTTCGTCTCCGCGAGCGCGGATGCGTTCGGCACGAGCAGGATCGACCTGAACTGGTCCACTCACGGCCTCACGCCGGCGATCTGCAACATCTACCGCAGCCCGACGAGCGGCCCATTGGGCTCGCTGCTCACCAGCACGACCGGGAGCGCCACATCGTACAGCGACGGCGGTCTCACGCCGGGGGCGGTCTTCTACTACACCATCGAGTCCGTCAGCAGCGGCGCCGTGAGCGTCAAGTCACCACAGATCACGGCCACCACTCATGCTGTGCCGACGTTCCCGGCTCCCCTTTCAGGGCTGACGGCCACGCGCAGCGGCACCATCGTGACCCTCTCCTGGGACGACTATGCCGGAGCGACCCAATACGAGCTCTACCGCAGCTATATCCCGGAGATCCTGGTCGGGAGCGGGGCCAGTCAGACGGCCCATAACGGCGCCTTTGTCACAAGCGTCGACGACGTCATCGCGGGCAACGGCCACTACTCGTACCTAGTCGGTGTCTACAACGCCGACGCGAGCCTGAGCGCGTGGGCACGCGTCGAACTTGACGTCCCCGCGGGCGCACTGCCGGGCGTCGAATCGCCGATCCTCGACTTCTGGGCGGCCAACACCGACGTGACTGTCGCGCACGTCTACTGGTGGGCCGCCCCGGGGGCCACCGCCCACCACGTCTACGCTGCTCCAGATCCGGGAGGGGGCGTCGTGCCCCCGATCACACCCAAGCAGGGCGCCAGCACTGCGCCACTCGCCTTTCCGATCTATCAGGTCAGGCCCGGCTACTTCGGGATGGATGTGCCGCTCAGCAGTCTCCCGGCCGGCTATACCTACGTAGCGGTGGAGGCGGTGAAGGGGGCCTACGCGGCGGACAGCAGCTGGGTCACCATACTGAAGCATGCTCCCGCGCCGGTGGGCGTCACCGGCGTGCGCACGAACGTGCGCAACCCGACGAAGCTGATCGTCTCCTGGGATGCCGCCGCTGGGGCGGGCTCCTACAATGTCTACCAGCTCACCGGTCCCAGTGATGCGATCGGCCCTTCGAAGAAGATCGGGGCGACCACGGGGACAAGCCTCACGGTCTCCTCGGGCTTGTCGCCGAGCACCACCTACTACTACCGTGTGACCGCCATCGCCGGCGGTGCTGGAGGCGGCGCCGAGTCCGGACCGTCGAACTACGCTGCTGCCAAGACCTTCTCGGACACAGCGCCGCTCACGGTGGCCGGCACGCCCTTCGTGATGACGCAG
This sequence comes from Actinomycetota bacterium, assembly GCA_003132585.1. Lineage (GTDB taxonomy): Bacteria > Actinomycetota > Thermoleophilia > UBA2241 > UBA2241 > PALSA-647. The sequence goes on along the minus strand of PKYG01000095.1, from coordinate 88,978 downwards.
GCGCTGCTCACCTGGATAGGCCACAACGACGGGACCACCTTCAAGATCTACGGCGGCGCGTCCATCAACCCCCTCGATATCGATCCCAATCATCTGGTCGCGCAGACGACGCTCGACCCGCTGACCGGAAAGTCGCCGTGGACCCAGGTCGTGGGCGCGCCCGCAGGCGCCTATGCCATCTTCGTGGCCTCCATGGGGCTGACGATCGTGTGGGGCTACTACGAGGTCACGGAGGTCTATCCGGACGGCAGCGAATCGGCACATAGCGTCTTCCTGCCGTTCGCCTTCATGTAAGACAGGCCGGTTCGCCGCCTGAGGCGGACGAGGAATGGGCCCGGCAGGGAGTTCGTCCCTGCCGGGCCCGCGGTCTTTCGGCGGCCGACAAGTGGGCCGCCGCCGTACCGCCGGCTGCGGCGCTGCCAACGTCACACACCGTTACAGTGGCAGCTTGCGCTGGCGGGGATCGCGGCTGCCCGGCGGCGGAGCCGGCGGACGCCCCCCGCCAGGGCGGTGGGCGTCTCCCCCAAAGGCACGATCATTGCGACGCGGCCCACGTTCAAGTGGAAGAAGGTCGGCGGCGGCGCGAGCTGTGAAGTGCGCGTCTACAAGGGCACGAGACTGCTTCTCAAGAAGACCGGCTGCAAGGCACACTCTTGGCGTGCCAGCAAGGCGCTTCCCAGGAAAGTCTACCTCACCTGGAAGGTCCGGGGCGTGAATAGCGCCGGCGCCGGCACGTGGAGCACGGCGCTCAGGTTCAAGATCAGATAGGAGACGCTGCCGGCGGCCTCAGCGCCATCCCGACGCGCTGGCTCGACGAGGCCGAGCGACGCGACGACCCGCCGCGTCTGGCCGACGAACTGTCTTCTCCCGTGGCGGTGGCCTGACCGACCGGCGGCGGCGTCGCCCGGAGCTGACAAACAAGCCGCCTCCGATCTGCTGCAGGCAGCCCGCCGGCCAAGCGCTGTGCAGGCCGACCCCAGTGCGTTCCGGGCAAGGAGAAGCCCGCCGCTGCTTGGGAGATTGCAGACAAGTTAGCCGTGCTAAGACGTGACTACCTTGTCGCGCCTCGGCGTGTCACGCCACGCTTGACCTGCCTGCCGTGTCACGCCACGCCATACCAAGGATCTGCGACGGGCGCGTGCACCGTACCACCGCAGCCAGAGAGATGCACCGTTGGCTGTTGCGGCGCCGACGACGACGCACGACCCGCGCCGGGCTGCGCCTCAGCGGCTCACCCACCCCACGCGCTGAGGAAGTCGCTCCAGTACGTCAGGCGCGCGAACTGAAGCGCCGACTGGTAGTAGCCGAAGTTCACCCACTGCGAGAAGCTCGAGCCTGCTTTGGGCGGCGCCGGCGTCGACGGCCAGAACACCGCGATGCCGTGCACCGGTCCCTCCTTGTTCATGTGCCACTCGTAGAGCACGACCCGCTGCTCGGCTCGGATCACTCGCGTGCAGTCCCGTTTGACGGCGAGCGACGACACCTCGGCACGGAGCTTGAGCGCCGCGTCATACAGGTCGCGCACCTCCGGATAGGTCTGCGGCGGGGACGCCGTCATCCGGCGCGCCAGCACCGCGGCATGGCGGTCTCCGGGCAACCTGACCGCCAGATCCCAGCCGAGGTCGCTGACCGCCGCCGCCAGCGCGTCCCAGTCCGCGCCCAGGCTCACCGCCGACGACGCCCACGTCCACTTGTCGTGGCCGTGTTTCATACTCCGGGCCGCGAGGACGGCGAGCTTCTGCGCCCCCATCGTGGGTGTGGCCTGGAGCCCGCTGAGGATGTCGCTGTAGGAGAAGCCGGTGTAGCCGATCGAGTCCTCCGAGCCGGCCATCGCCCGTGCGAAGCCGCGGAACTCCGCCTCGACCTCGACCATCTGTGAGAGGCAGGTGTCGAAGCCGACCATGTCGACGCCGCCGATCGCCTGCATGGCGTCGCGGATCTCATCCATGTCGAGGTAGTCGTTGCTGGTGTTGTCACGCATCGTCTCGCCGGGCCACCAGCCCCAGCCGTGGTCCCAGAAGAAGAGCGCGTAGTGCTGGGCCGGGTAGGCGGCGCGGGCCCAGGTGACGAAATCGATGAGCGTCTGCGGCGAGCCCATGTCGACCGCGCCCACGTCGAGGGCGGCGTTCCCGGACGTCGCGGTCATGCCCTGCGTCACGTTGAAGACGCGCGCGGCGGTCCATGAGCCGTCTTTGGCGTTGGGGTGGGCCCCGCGGTCGGCGAGCGCGACGATCTGCACGTCGGCGTTGGAGCCGACGGCGGCCATCTCCTTGTCGATGTCGTGCGTGAGCCACGGCTCGAGGTTGTTATCGCCAGCCATGTAGACCATGAGTGTCCAGGTGGCGGTAGGGGCGGGACTCGGCACGGGCCAGGCATCGGCCGCAGCCAGGGCGGCCGGTCCGGTGAGAAGGGCGACGGCTGCCGCGAGCGCCGTGAGTGCGACGGCGGCCAGGGCCCGCCGTTTCCGCGGCCGGGGCCCTGGCCGCCGTCGCCTCACGAGCTGCCCGGAATCTCCACGATCCCCCTGATGCACATCAGCCTTCATGGCGCCTCCCAAGCTCCAGTGCTCACTCGCGGTCACTTCTGCTCGACAGAAGCTCGTCAAGGATACATGAGCGCGGAAGCAGCTACACGCCGGCGAGCACGCCGCGGCGCCGGTCGGACGAGGGGGAGTCCTCACCTGTCAACAACGTCTATGTGCGGTACCGCTCGCGGCCCAGACAGTGTCTGCGAAGGGCGCAAAGACGGGGGGCGCAGACCGCGACCATCCCAGCCTACTGGATAACTTGGAGTCGTGTTCGGGCGCGGGAACGGCGCCGTGTGCTGGCGGTTGTCTTGGCGCGCCGACGCGAAACCGACGCCGAAGCCGCTGCGGTTCAAGACACCGGAGGGTGCAGTGCGATCGGATGGTCAGCGTTGCACTTCAGACTCGAAGCTAGGGGCGCCACCCCTCCACCTTGCTGCACACAGCAGATCCCGGCGACTGGCAGAGTTGGTCAAGGTTCGCGGACTTCAGTCCGATAGTCTTGAGGATGAAAACCAAAGCGACAGCGCCGCGCTGGGTGCGCGTGCAACAGGCAGCCGAGCTCCTCGGAGTCAGCGCCAGCACGGTGCGCCGCTGGGCGGCCGCCGGCAGGATAGCCTGCCAGCGCACCCCGAGCGGCCAGCGCCGTTTTCTCGCTAGCGACCTCGAGCGGGTCCTGCGCGAGGGGACCCCAGTGGCTCGTGATCGCCTCTCGGCAGGCGAGCGCGCCGAGCAGCGCTACCAGCTCCTGCTCGACACGAGCCTCGAGCTGGCCTCCACCCTCGACCTCGATGAGGTCCTGCAGTCGGCGGCGCGACGCCTGAGCTCTGTCCTTCAGATCCCCGACTGCGACATCTACCGGCTCGAGGGAGATGAACGCATGGTCTGCGTCGCCTCCAGCGCCGACGGCGTGCTCGATGAGTCCTGGGCCGGGCGCGAGTTCGTGCTCGACGAGTGGACCTCGAACCGCTACGCCATCGAGACGCGCCGGGCCGTGGCCTTTGACAGCGTCGCCGATCCCCGCCTCACCAAGCTCGAACGAGACAATCTGCTGGCCTCGGGCCAGCGCAGCCTCATCGCCCTGCCGTTGCTGGCCAAGGACAAGGTGATCGGCACCGTCGAGCTGCTCGACCACGTCGAGCGTGAGTTCACCGAGGAGGAGATCGCCGTCGCCGAAGGCGTTGCCAAACTTGTGGCCCTGGCGCTCGAGCACGCCCAGCTCTACGCGGAGGTCAAGCACCTCCACCTGGGCAACCTGCGTGCCCTCAGTTCGGCCCTCAGCGCCAAGGACTACTACACGCTCGGCCACGCTGGCCGGGTGGCCGCCTACATGACCATGCTGGGCGGCGAGCTGGGCTGGCCCGAGGAGCGTCTCGACAAGGTGGAGAACGTCGCCTTCCTGCACGACATCGGCAAGATCGGCGTCTCCGAGCGCGTCCTGCTCAAGGCCGGACCGCTGACCTCGGAGGAGTGGGAGCTCGTCCGCCAGCACCCCGGCATCAGCGCCGAGATCGTGCGCCCGTTGTTCGACGAGGAGCTCGTCGCCGGCGTGCGCCACCATCACGAGCGCTTCGACGGCAAAGGCTACCCCGATGGCCTCGCTGGCGAGGCGGTCCCGCTTCTCGCCCGCGCCATGTGCGTCGTCGACTGCTACGACGCCATGTCCTGTGAGCGGCCCTACCGACATGCCTTGAGCTACCGGCAGTGCCTGGCCGAGCTGAAGCGCTGCAGCGGCACGCAGTTCGACCCGGTGATGGTCGAGGCCTTCCGGCGCGCCTTGCAGCGCCTGCGGCGGCGGCGGGCGCGCGTCGCGAAGCTGGCTACGCAGGCCGCGCAGCTGATCGATCCGGCCACCCACGCCCTGCTGCGCACGCGCGCCGACGAGGCGCGCCCCGAGTATGCGCAAATGGTGAGCGCCCTCCGCCAACTGCGCGATCGCAACCCGTCGGTGCGCTTCATCACGAGCTTCGCGCTCCACGGCGACCAGTGCATCACCGTCCTCGACAGCGGCGAGACCGAGAACGACGTCTCCCGTTGCGGCGACCCTTGGCTGCCAGAGGACGAACTCGCTCGCGTGCTCGCCGGTGAGGCCCTGCTGGCGAACGTCCTCGGCGCCGACGATTTCGGCGTCTGGGTGTCGGGCATCGCCCCGATCCGTGACGCCGAGGGTACGGTCGTCGCCGCGGTCACCGTGGACACACCCGCCGTGGAGTCGCTCGGCGGGTCGATACAGGGCGACCGCTCACACGCGCTGGCGGCGATGCTGCAGGCGGCGGCGATCCGCTTCAGTCGCGCCGAGGTCGAGGCGATCACCGACGGGCTCACTGGCCTCTACAACCACCGCTATCTGCACGAGCGCCTGGAGGAGGAGCTCGAGCGCGCCCGGCGCCGCGAGAGCAAGCTCTCGCTGCTCTTCTGCGACTGCGACCAGTTCAAGATCTACAACGATGACTATGGACACAAGGCCGGCGATGCCGCCCTGGCGCGCATCGCACGGATCATCGAGGCCGGCAGCCGGCGAGTGGATCTGGCCGCCCGCTACGGCGGCGAGGAGTTCGTGCTCGTGCTCGTCGACACGGACGCGGCGGGGGCCCGCACCGTCGCCGAGCATCTGCGCGCCGAGATTGAAGCCTCCAGCGCTCGTGGCGGCCACCCGCTGACGGTCAGCATCGGCATCGCCACCTCCCCCGACGATGCCAGCGCCCGGGACGAGCTCCTCGACAAGGCAGACTGGGCGATGTATGCGGTCAAGCGCGCTGGGCGCAATCGAGTCCTCGCCTTCTCCGACGGCCTCGTGCGAGACCAAACGTGGCTTTCGCGGCGGGGCCGCTAGGCCGGACGACGCGCACCAAGCGTGACGCAGTAGATCGACGCCCGGACAGTGGATCACATCACACGCGACCTTCTCTCACCGGCGATAGCGGGCTTTGCGCAGCCCCATTTCCCCATCTGCCGTCACGATGCCGACGCGTCATTCCGGGGCGGAGGCCAGAGCGGCTTGCTGGAGGTCTTCGAGACGTGTCCAGCCGTCAGAAAGGCTACAGAGCCTGTGTGAGCTGGTCGGCGATCTTCGGCCCGAAAACCATAACGTCAACCGGGACCAACTTCAGGGGTGCAGGTCACTCAAGGTGGACCGATTTCAGGGGGTCGGGTCATCCGGTGGTGGTCGTCGATCACGCGACGCGGCGTCCACTGTCGAGCGCCTTTCTGCGATGGTGACAAGGGTGGTCTGGGGGTATCATCGCGCGTGAGGCGACAGGGTCACCATTCCATCCGGGAGATTCCGCCAATGAAGAAACGACTCCCCCCGATCGAACAGTGGGCATCCATGGTGGGTCTGATGCTCGTCCTGATCGCGATTGCCGGTTGCGCTGGCCCGACTCGCGCTGTGCCGCGTGAGTCCGCATCCCCGACAGCGGGTTTCGCGGCGACGTTGAGAGAGGGCTGGCGGCTTCAATCCTCCGCCACGGTCTCAGATGGCGGAGCGGCCATCTCGACCCCGGGCTACTCGAGCGATAACTGGCACCCCATCTCAGTACCGGCCAGCGTCCTGGCCGGGCTGGTTCAAAGCGGCGTGTACGCTGAGGACTGGCTGTTCATGGGGGACAATCTCAGGAAAGTCCATGCAGACGATTTTGCTGTTCCCTGGTGGTATCGAACGGAGTTCGGCCTGCCTGCCGGCGAGAGCGGCAAACACGTCTGGCTGAGACTCGAGGGGATCAACTACCGGGCCAACGTGTGGCTGAACGGTGTACGCATCGCCACTGACAAGACGGTTGTCGGTCCTTTCCGCAGATTCGAGCTAGACATCACCGACCACATCCGCTACGACGCTCCAAATGCTCTGGCGATTGAGGTGACCCGCCCCGTGGTCGTCACGGACGAGATGCAGAACGCCGACATCAGCCAGGGGGATCTGACCATCACCTATACGGACTGGAACCCCGAGCCACCCGACAACAACATGGGCATTCTCAACGATGTGGTGGTCTCTACGAGCGGTCCGGTGGTCGTACGTCATCCGCTCGTGATCTCCAAGGTGGACCAACCGTCGCTGGATGCGGCTCACCTCACCGTGGTGGCCGATGTCACCAACGGATCGGCGAGTCCGGTGTCGGGCACGCTGGACGGGACGATCGGTGACGTGACGTTCTCGCAAGACGTCGCCGTTCCGGCTGGCCAGACCAGGAAAGTGACCTTCCCCTTCAGCGAGTATCCTCAACTGAACATCTCCAACCCGCGCCTCTGGTGGCCGTGGAACTATGGGACGCCGAACCTGTACACGCTGGCCTTGAGCTTCACTGCAGACGGGCAAACCAGCGATCGCTTGACCACCCAGTTCGGTATCCGCGAAATCACAGCCAAGCTGGCGCCGTCCTCGCCCTATGCGGCGATCAAGGCCGTCGACGGCAACCTCGACACACGCTGGGCCAGCCGCGGACCCGGCGCCGAATGGCTGTCTGTGGACCTGGGCGAGTCAAGAACCATCGGCAAGGTGGTGTTGAGTTGGGCCGGCGCCTACGCCAGCGCCTACGAGATCCGGGTGTCCAGCGATGCAGCCTCCTGGACGACGGTCGCAGTCGAAAAGAGCGGTCACGGCAGGACCGCACTCCGCACCTTTCCTGCCACACGTGCTCGCTATGTGCAGGTGGCGGCGACGGCCGCGCGCGGCAAGTACTACTCGCTCAAGGAACTCGGAGTCTATGCCCCCGGCGGTGGCCAGAACCTGGCGCTCAATCATCCCGCCTGGGCCTCTTCGGTCGCCTATCCCCTCGACAACACGGCCGGCAACATGGCGAAGACCGCGGTCTTCTTCATCAACGGCAAACGCTTCCAGGTACGTGGCTCAGCTTTCGCCCCCGACATGCTCCAGCGGCGCGACCCGACCCGGCAAGAGACGGAGTTCCGCTACTACCGTGACGCCAACGTGAACACGATCCGCCTCGAAGGGAAGTTCGAGGACGACAACTTCTTCAAGCTCGCGGATCGATACGGGATCATGGTCATCGCCGGCTGGATGTGCTGCGACGTTTGGCAGGATCCGGGCACCTGGTCTTCTGAGAAGCGGACCGTAGCCACCGAATCGCTGAAGACGCAGATGCGCAATCTCCGCATCCACCCAAGCCTCCTCGTTTGGCTGAACGGGAGCGACATGCCCCCGTCGGTGGGAGCCTACGAGCCGTTCGTCGGCGATCCCACGGTGGAGCGGAAGTACCTGGGCATCGAGAAGAGCCTCCACTGGCCCAATCCCATTCTGTCCAGCGCGTCCAGTTTCCCCTCGAAGGTAAGCGGTCGTTCGGGTGTGAAGATGGAGGGACCCTACAACTGGGAGCCGCCGATCTACTGGGAGACCGACGACAAGAACGGCGGCGCCTGGAACTTCTCCACCGAGATCGGGAGTACCAGTTCCGGGGTCCCGCCTTACGAGAGCATCGTCAGGTTCATCCCCAAGGGTGACTTGTGGCCCCAGAACAGCGTGTCGGCCTACCACGACAACAACTACGCGATCCCTACCACTGAGACGGACAAGCGGTACGGCCCGTCACGATCGCTTGCCGAGTTCGCCACCAAGTCGCAGATGCTCGCCTATGAGGCGAACCGTGCGATGCTGGAGGCGTATGGGCTCAACAAGTACGGCGCCAGCGGCGTGATCCAGTGGATGGGGACCGACGGCTGGCCCAGCTTCGTTTACGACGGTCTCTTCGACTACTACCTCCGACCCAGTGGAGGCTACTACGGCACCAAGCTGGCGTTGGAACCCCTGCACGTGATGTATTCCTACGCCAGTCACAGCATTGCCGTACTGAATTCCACGCTGGACACGTATTCCGATCTGACGGTCCGCGCTCAGGTGTACAACCTGGATGCGACCGAGCGGTACGGCAACGCGAGGACGGTGCGTTCCGTCGGCCCCGATTCGGCGATCCGGGTCTTCACGCTTCCCTCGCTTGCCGGCCTGACCCGCACCTACTTCCTGCGCCTGACCATGAAGGACAGCGCCGGCAGAGTCGTCAGCCTGAACACCTACTGGCTTTCGACCAAGCCCGACACGCTCGACTGGAAACGGGCCGACTGGTGGCACACGCCACAACTGAAGTACGCCGACCTTACGGGTGTGAACAGGTTGCCGCCAGTCAAGATCACCTCCACGCAGACCACGGTCGACCAGGGTGATCGGCGCGATGAAACGGTGACCGTGACGAATGAGAGCAGCTCGATCGCGTTCTTTGTGCGGCTCAGAATCCTCAAGGGGCCGGAAGGCGAGGAACTCCTGCCCATTCTCTGGCAGGACAACTACCTGACCCTCCTGCCCGGCGAAAGCCGAGAGGTAAAGGCGAACTACGCGATCGCAAATCTGGGTGGAACAAGCCCGGTCGTGGCGGTAGACGCCTGGAACAACCGCTAGGACGCTGGTCGGCCCCTTTCGCCTGCGACGCGTCGTCGCGCTCGTGCTCGGCCGTGAGGGGTGCGCGGTCCGACCGGTCTGCTCGAAGGCAAGGTCACGCTGGGCCCCATCGCGCCGGTCGAGCAGACGGGCGGAAGCGTGCACCTCGGGCTTGACGGCGCGCCCCGCCCCGCCTCAGTCCGGTGCGTGCCCCGGATTGACGATCATCCGGTCGAGGTCGCGCACCGCCGCATAGGGCACGAAGCCCAGCGCTTGAGCCTTGCTATAGAAGCGGTCGATGTGCTCCGGGCGCCGGCAGTAGTCGGTGCACAGCACCAGCTTGCCGGCGCCTTTGAAGCGCTCGAGCGCCGGCACGGTCTCGGCCGTCCAGGGTGAGATCGCGTCGCCGTTGTACCAGGTGTCTTCCTGGCCGATGCCGGTGACGACGGCCATGTACTCGGGGTGCCTGCCCAGGTCGGCGCCGTTCTGCGGGAAGATGGCGAAGTCGGGCTTGCCCTTGACCACATGAGCGTAGTTCGCCAGACGGGTCACGAAGTCGACCATGTCCTGCGCCGCCGTCTTGCGCACCGGCTTGCCCTCGCCGCCGGGGCCCCAGTACTCGTAGGCGTCGATGATGTCGAGGTACACGCCGTCGTAGCCGTCGGCGATGATCTTGTCGAGGTAGCTGTTCGGCGTGCCGTAGATGAGCTTCTGCCAGCCCGGATACCAGAATCGGACCTTGTAGTTGTCGAGCCAGTCGGGGTTGGACCGGCCCAGCCACGACGGCGCGCCCGGGTCGGGGATGCCGTCGAGGTTGGCGTCCCACGAGTCCTTCCAGTACCAGCGATAGGTCTCGGCCTCGCCGATGCTCATGTAGGCGAGCACGCGCTTGGCGCCGCCCGGGCTGTGCTGCAGGGTCGCGATCTGCTCGGGCGTGAAGCGCGTCGCCTCGTGGCCGTTCCGCGAGTAGTCGGTGATGATCAGGTCGAAGCGGCTGGCGCCCGCCTCGAGCAGGCTCAGGTTCTGCAGCTGGTAGAGGAAGTCGTCCACCGCCGCCCAGTCGGGCTGCACCGAGGGCGTGTCGCGGATCGTGATCGTGCCGGTCTGGCCGGTGAGCCGGGTGCCGCGCAGGCGCATGGTCAGGAAGCCGTCGGCGTAGCTCCACTTGCCGACCATGAGCCGCGGGTTGTCGCACTCAACCGACGCGGGCGCGAAGGGGAGCTTCACCTTGACCGTCTGGCGACCGTACATCTGCAGCCTCAGCGAGGCCTGGTGCGCATCCGACGTAAAGGAGAAGACGTTGTAGGTCACGCCGTTCAAGTCGACGAAGGACGGCATCGTCTGGTCGCCGAAGGTCACCGTCATCTGATAGACGGCGGGGTCGAGACGCCCCTGCGGGTTGCCGTTCTTGCCGAGCACTATGTAGGCGTAGCCGAAGGTGTCCTTCCAGTAGCCGAGCACGCTGGCGCCGTTCGTGAGGGCGACCGAGGAGATCTCCTTGTCGCCGACCCAGGTCTTGAGCACCATGCTGCCGAGCAGGTTGTAGGTGTAGGCGGCGGGATCGACCTTGGTGAGGTCGATGGTGTACGTGCCGCCGGACTCGGTGATCGTACCGAACTTGTGGTAGAGATACTGCCACGAACACTGGGCCGAGTTCTTGGGCAGGAAGCGGTTCTGGCTGTCGTTGATGCCCAGCAGGTAGTTCACCCACTTCTGCTTGGCGCCCCACAGGTTGGGGAAGTGCGCCTCGACCCAGCCGTACTTGTCCGACGGGTAGTAAGGCGCGTCGAAGTCGTTCCAGTAGCCCTCCCAGGGCGTCGCGCCGACCCAGTCCCAGTTGGTGCCGTAGGCGCGGTTGATGAAGATCACGCCGTGGTCGATGAAGTAGCCGTCGCGCACGTTGGTCGAGACGTTGATGCCGCCGTTGATGTACTTGACGCCGTACTTGTGCAGCAGCGCGCCCGTCGTGTGCGCGTCGGTCGTGCTGTAGTAGTAGGCATGTGCCGGCGGCACCTCTGCCACCGGCATGTCCAGCTGCTGCCGGCTGAAGTACTGGCGCAGCAGCTCGCGGTAGCACTGCGCCTTGAGGTTCATGTCGGCCCAGCCCCAGGTCGTGGCGCGACCCGGCTTGCTCTCGTTGATGTGGGCATATTCGGCGCGCTGCTCGACCCCGTTGCGGAAGTGCTCGTGCGAGACGCCGTGCATGCCGAACTCCATGAACGAGGCGTTGCGCTTGACGAGGCCGATGATGCCGTACTGGTCGGGCGTGATCGCATTGGTCCAGTTGGTGCCGTCGCTGGTCATGTCGTATTTGGCGACGGGCGTGTTGTATCTGGCCTTGGCGCACGTGTTGCGCTTGTCGAGGTCCTGCATGATCCACACCGTCGTCAGGCGCGTGCCGGCCGCCTTGCCGATGTCGACCACCGTCTGGTAGTCGGCGAGGGACGCCTTCTCTTTGAGCAGCACCTGGTAGTTGCGCACGCCCTTGCGGCGGTTGTCCCAGTCGCGCCAGCCCATGTCGTCGACCGCCTGCCCGATGGCGTAGGGGATCGAGACGAACTCTTCGGGCACCGGCGCATCCTCATTGACGTAGGGCTGCACCGGGCCGCCGGTGACCGCCAGGTCGTCGAAGAAGAGCCTGTAGTCGCCGGTCTTGGGCGGGCTGACGAAGAAGGTGATGGTGGCGATCTTGTCGATGGTGAAGACGTCGCGGGCGCCCCAGTTGGGTCCGTCAGTGCCCCAGGCCGAGCCGGAGGGGTCGAGCGCCATGTCGTAGGTCTGCCACGACTTGGTGACCGTCAGCGACTGGTAGTAGAGAGCGCCGTTGAGCATCGTCAGGGCGACCGTCACAGACTGCGCGCCGCCCTTGTCGGCCCAGTCGCCCTTCATCGTGAGCTTGAGCGTGTCCTGACCGGTGAGGTTGAGCGGCACGCCCTTGTTGACCTCGACCATGACGTTCTTCCAGAGGCCGCCGCGCATGAAGAAATCGACGCGCATACAGCCACCAAGCTGGCCCGGTACGAAGCGGACGCGATTGACGGCCACGTCGGGCCGACCGTTGACGAAGCGGTCGTTGTCGTTGGTGACGCTAAGCAAAGCATTGGGCGCAGCGAAGCCTTCGATGAGCGGTGACGGCGTGTACGAGGGCGCGGGCCTTGGGGCGGCCGCGCCGCTCGGCGCGGCCGCCCCAAGGCCCGTCACACCGACGGCGAGCAGCGCGGCCCCTCCCACGGCAAGCGCGATCAGCAAGAGACGAGAATTGCGACGCATGGCAGCCCCCCTGGCTCGACTGATGTCCACCCGGCGAGCGACGTGCCGACACTGCGGTGTCTGCTCACTTCTGCACAGATTAGGGCCAAATCGGTCAAATGACAACACATGGCGGCGGGCGCGGTCGCTCGGCGCTGTCATGGCGCACGTCGTCGCGAAGCATGCTCGCAATCTGTGAACCCATCAGGGCAGGTGATAGAGTCTCCAAGTCGTGAAGCAAGGGGGTTCGTGACGATGAAAGCGCAGGGGGGCTCCGAGTTCAAGTGCCGGCGGCGTGTCGCCTACCTGGCCGGCACCACCGTGCGCGCGCTGCTCACGCTGGGCTTCGGCGCGGCGGTCGTGTCCGTGGCCACACTCACGGCCTGCGGCCAGAGTCCCGCACCCACGCCCTCCGCTGCCTCGTCGGCGCCGACCCCGCAGTCTTCGCAGCCGGGCGCGCCCACTGCCGCCGCGTTCGTGCGCGTGAACCAGGTCGGCTACCCGTCTGGAGCGGCGAAGCGCGCCTACCTCATGACCAGGACCGCCGCAGCCGGCGCTGCTTTCACCGTGAAGAACGCGAGCGGCGCCACCGTGTACTCCGGTACCGCGGGCGCCGGCCTCGGCGCGTGGAGCAGACGGTTCCCCCACGTGTACCCGCTCGATTTCTCATCGGTAGCGGCGGCCGGCAGCTACACGATCGTCGTGAGCGGGCCGGCCGCCGCGATGTCGCCGAGCTTCAGGATCGACAGCGGTACCAACGTGTACGCGCAAGCGCTCGCGAACTCGCTCAGCTTCTACCAGGTCCAGCGCGACGGACCCAACGTCATCACGTCGGCGTTGCGCACCGCGGCGGCACACCGCAACGACGCAAACGCCATGACCTACTCCACGCCGAAGGTCGACGCCGATGGGGTCTTCGCCGGCAGCCTCTCGCCGCTCGGCAAACGGATCGACGCCTCCGGTGGCTGGTGGGACGCCGGCGACTACCTCAAGTTCGTGCACGCCTCGAGCTACACCGAGGCCTTGCTCCTGACCGGCGTGCGCGATTTCCCCGCCCAGATGGGCGCGGACTCCAAGACGTCGGACTTCACCGCCGAAGTGAGGTTCGGCGCCGACTGGCTGCTGCGCATGTGGGACGACAAGACGAGGACGCTCTACTACCAGGTCGGTATCGGTTCGGGGAACGACACGACGGCCGGTGACCACGACATCTGGCGCCTGCCGCAGGTCGATGACAAGTACAAAGGGAACGATCCCCTCTACCGCTACATCCGGCAGCGGCCGGTGTTCCGTGCCGGGCCGCCCGGATCGCTCATCAGCCCCAACCTCTCCGGACGCGAGGCCGTCGCCCTGGCCCTGGCTTACCAGGTGTTCAAGGCGAACGATCCGGCGTTCGCCGACAAATGCCTGCTCGCCGCGCAGCACATCTTCGACCTCGCGAACACCAAGCCGGGACGCCTGATGACCGCGATCCCCTACGAGTACTACCCGGAGACCGAGTGGCGCGACGACCTGGAGCTCGGCGCCACCGAGCTCTACTTCGCCGTTGCCGGCGGCAACCTGCCTTCGGGCCTGCCGCACACCAACGCCGTCTACTACCTGCAAAGAGCGGCGCACTGGGCGAACGCGTACATCTCCGGGCCCAACGACGCCATGGACACCCTGAACCTTTACGACGTCTCCGGTCTGGCGCACTTCGAGCTGTACCGGGCGATCGAGCAGGCGGGCGATCCGGCCGGCCTCGAGACCTCCAAGGAGGCCGTACTCGCCGATCTGAAGAAGCAACTCGACCGGGCGCTTGCGCAGTCCGCCAAGGACCCGTTCCAGTTCGGCTTCGCCTGGGCGCAGTGGGACACGACCGCGCACGGCGCCGGTCTGGCGGTGATGGCCAGCGAGTACGACCAGCTCACCGGCACGAAGGCCTACGCGGACTGGAGCGGTCGTTGGCTGGCCAACATCCTTGGCGCCAACGCCTGGGGCTCGTCCTTCATCGTCGGCAACGGCACGACCTTCCCCTACTGCCTCCAGCACCAGGTCGCCAACCTCGTGGGCACGCTCAACGGGAAGCCCCCAGTGCTCGCCGGCGCCAGTGTAGAGGGTCCGAACAGCGAAACGGACAACGGCACGATGGAGGAGATGCGGCTAGGTCCGCGCCGCGATCTCTTCAAGCAGTTCAACGGCCAGGGTGCGATCTGGCGAGACGCCGTACAGAACTACCCCAACACCGAGCCGGCCATCGATCTCACGGCGCCCAGTCCGCTGGCTTTTGCGCGGATGATGGCCGGTCTGTACTAGGCGCTCTGGCGACCGCTGGCGGCTACTCGACGCCGAACTGCGCGAGCTGGTAGCGCAGGTCGTCGGGACCGATGCGCAGCCAGGCTTGCGCCTCCTCGAGGCTAGCGGGACGAGGACGGCCCAGACGGGGAGCTAGAGCTGGAAGACCGAACGTACAGCGAGGCGTTCCAGACCGCCGCGCTGGGCGGAAGCCCTACCGCGGCCGCCAGGCGGGGTCGTCCGCGTTGTCGATGCCCGGGACCGCCGAGAGCCCGGTGCCGTCGGCGTTGACGATGTAGAGGCGGGAGCCATGCTCGCCATAGAACTCGCTGGTCGCAAGGATCAGAGCCTTCCCGTCCGGCGTCCAGGCAAGGGCGGCCCAGGGGTCTGCGATGAAGTCCGAGACGGGGTCGAGGAGCGTCACCCGAGACCCGCCGCCATGGGCCGGGATGACCTCGATGCGGTGACTCATCGCGTTCTGAATGGCGAGGTCTTTGCCGTCCGGCGAGAGCGCGTAGTTGAGCACGTTCCCGCCCTTCGTCAGCCGCACGAGTCCGCTCCCGTCGGGGTTCACCGCGAACACGTCGCTGAGCCGCAGGAAGAGGATCTTGCCGTTCGGCGCCCAGGTGGGGAAGTAGTCGTCCGTGGATCCCTTCACGACGGGCTTAAGGCCACTGCCGTCGGGGTTCATCACGAAGATGGCCCAGCGTTGTGACGGGAGCACACATCTCATGAACACGATCCGCTTGCCGTCGGGCGACCACGTCGGCGTTCCGCCTGCGACCGCACCCTTCGTCAGCTTCCCTTTCCCGGAGCCGTCCGCGTTCATGACCCACACCGTCGCGTTTGCGCGCTCACCATCTGCGAGGTAGACATCGTAGACGATCCTGCTCCCGTCCGGAGACCAAGAGGGGTGGCCCTCCGAGTCGGGCGTTTCGGTCAATCGTCTGAGGCCCGTCCCGTCGGTGTTGATGATGTAGATGTCGCCGTTCCCGCCCTCGCCTGCTCTTACTACTCGCGTGAAGGCGATGGTGCCGGCGACGCTCGCTTTCGGTAGAGGAGTCGTGCTCTGGGTCGGCTCCGCCGAGGGCGAGGCCGCCACCTCACTGGGCGCCACCGACGGCGAGGTCGATGCCGTGGTGCTCGTGCCGCCGCACGACGCGAGCGCGAGCGCGCCGATCACGATGAGCGACGAGAGCACAAGTGTGATCGATGCGCACGCTCGGAATCTCAACGGCTTGGTCATGACCGCCCCTTCCCCCTGGCCCCCTGGTTCCCATGTGCAGACCTGCACCTATCACGAGTCTCGTACGGCGATCATACATGGCCGTGCAGTGAGGAGGTCAAGCGCATGGGGACCGCAGCGCTGCCGGTCACAGCGGATCCGCTCGTCATCGAACACGTGAGGGAACCTCCGGCGGCCGGGGCCCGTCTCACGTGGAAAGGATGCACGCCGGCGCCGCCGCAACCCAAGGGAGCACATGATGATGCGATTTTTCCGTCCCCTGCTGCCGCCGGCGCTGGTCGTCATGTGGTTCCTGGTCACGGCCGCAGCGGCGCTCGCCGATTCGTGCGCACCCGAGAAGGATCCGACGGACCCCGCCGGCGTGCAGACCGTGCTGGACGTCTTCTTGATCGTCGCCGCCATCGCCATCGTCGCCGCCGTCACGCTCTGGCGAGTCAAGAAGCGGCGGGAGCGCCCACTCGAAGGGAACGACGAGGGCACCGGACCCGGAGACGTCTCCTGAGCCTCCCGGTCGGGCTGCTCGTCGCCCTGGCGCTGACGTTGGCCGTCGAAGTTCCGGTCGCGTTCGCGCTAGGCTTGCGCACGCGCCTCGCCGTGCTCGCAGTGGTCTGCGTGAACCTCGTCACCAATCCCGTCCTGAACCTGCTGAGCTACGCCGGCACGCGGCTATGGGACTGGCGGACCTCGGTCGTCACCGCCACCCTGCTCCTGGTGGGAGCCGAGGCCGTCGTCGTCGTCGTCGAATGGGCCTGCTTGCGTGGGCCCTCGGAGACCACCGCCGGCGCCTCCTCCTCGTCTCGCTCGCGATGAACGGCGCGTCGACGTTCGCCGGCGTCATCCTGTTCTGGTTGTGAGCGGGGGCGGGCACCAAAGACTGCAGGAGGGCGAGGACAACAAAGTCTCAGAGGCCCCGTCCTTGACAGGAACTTCTCGAGGCCTCTCAGGAGTAGCCCGTGCTCCCTGTGTCGCCCTGCCCCCCTTGAGAGTGAACGAGTCGGAGTGGGAGGACTGCGCCAGGCGATAGAGCAGCCGTTCACCCGCATAGCGCAGAAGGATCACGTTGAAGTCTTCTCCGCTGAGGCGCGTGCGCTGCTTGAGCCGGTCGAAGACCGACGCGGCGACGTTGACCAGCCGCCGCGTCGTCACAGAAGGGACTCGAGGTATGGGCGCATGACGTTGGTCGCCCGCAGACGAACAGCGCAGTTCCAGAGGTCGTCGATGGTCGCGAGTTTGAGGCGATAGCAGTCGCGAAGCGCTTCGATCGCCACATCGAGCCCAACCTTGTTGCGATAGCGGAAGCAGTCGACCACGGTCCGAGCCGGCGAGGTGATGCGCACGGTGACACCGTCGATGACGTGCTCCTCGACACCCTCGGTCAGCGCCGGCCCCGAGAACCGCATGAGACGCGTCGACACGGTCAGCCCACGAGGCGCACGCGCTTTCTTGTCGATCGCGAGCCAGACCTCGAACGGAAGTTGCGTGGTGAGCTCGTGGAACACCAGGGCCGACAGCAGACACATGATGCCATTGGGCACGCGCTTGGTAATCTCGGCGTACGCGTGGTGGGAGGTCCAGTCGGCATCGGTGGCCTCGTAGAGGCCGCGACCGACCCGCCGGACGAGCCCCTGACGGGTCAGTCGCGTAAGCCACATGCGCGAGAAGCCGGCAGCCTCGAGATCGCGCGGTCGGACCACCCCGCGGCTACGGACCAGTTCGAGTACTTCGCTGTGAGATGAACGACTCATGGAGCTAATTGTTACATAACGTCGGTCTTTGTCAATATTGGCCGACGTTATGCAACATTCCACATGTCTCCCACCCCTCCGCGGATACATGAGTCGGTGCTAGAAGCCGGCTGCGGCCGGAGAAAGATGACAATCAGTCCGGCGGGGTGACGTTCACGAACAGCTCGTGGATCCGCCGCCCAACGCGATATGCTGGCAGGGTTGTGAGCCGCGGCCGCCAGGCTTCGACCTTCTACGTCGACCTCGTCCAGGCGTTCCTCGCCGCCGGCGAGGCAGCCATGGACGTCGACGTGAAGAGGATCGGGCGCAAGCCCGACACGGTGCGCTCGGCGCCGGCCAAGACGATTCGCACGCTCGGCGTGCAAGGCAAGGCACGGGTCTCGATGGTCGGCGACGAGGTCATTCTGATCAAGCGCTAGTCGACGATTGAGTACCTTGCGATAGCGAGCGAGCTCTGAAAGAATTCGCCGAGAAGCGTTCAAAGGTCAACCAGCTTTGAACGAAACCGTTCAAAGCGCCGTTCGTCGAGAGAGGTGCGCTTGAGAGCCGAGGACTTCCATGCTCCCGAGGTCGGCAGACTGGTGACGACGATCGAAGGCGCTCTCGCCTTCGTTCCCGCCCCACTGCCGCCGCGCATCGACTACGATGCGGAGCTCGTGCTCGCGCTCTCCAAAGCTGACGGCGCGCTGAGCGAGCTGTCGGGGCTGGGCCGTCAGCTTCCGGACCCGCATCTCCTGATCGCTCCGTATCTTCGCCAGGAGGCAGTGCTGTCGTCGCGCATCGAGGGAACGGTGACGACGCTCTCGGAACTGCTCATCGACCAGGCGGGCGGCGCCACGTCCGCACGTGAGCGCGACGACCTGCGCGAGGTGCGCAACTACGTGACCGCGCTCGAATACGGACTGGCGCGGCTCGCCGATCTGCCCCTGTCTCTGCGCCTCGTACGCGAAGTGCATGAGCAGCTCATGCGGGGAGTGCGCGGCAATAGCAGAGCGCCGGGCGAGTTTCGCTGCGTCCAGAACTGGATCGGACCGCCGGCTTGTACCTTGGCTTCGGCCACTTACGTTCCTCCTCCCGTTGCCGAGATGACCGCGGCGCTCGGGCTATGGGAGCGGTTTCTCAACGACCGTGGCGGCATGCCGGCGCTCGTGCAGTGCGCGCTCATGCACGAGCACTTCGAGGCGATCCATCCGTTCCTCGACGGCAACGGCCGCGTCGGGCGCCTGTTGATCACGCTCATGCTGGTAGAGCGCGGGCGTCTGTCGCAGCCGCTGCTCTACCTCTCGGCATTCATCGAGGCGCACCGCAACGAGTACTACGACTCGTTGCTGCGCGTACGTACGGAGGGCGATTGGCGAGGCTGGCTGCTCTTCTTCCTGGCCGGAGTGACGGAGACGGCGGAGCGTGCGGCGCGACAGGCTGCCGAGCTCATGGACATCCGCGAGCGCTTCCACCAGCGGCTCCGGCGCGCTCCGCGGGCCGTCGCTCTGGTCGACGAACTCTTCCGCAGCCCTTACGTGACCACGGCGAGTGCGGCCCGCGCCTTGGGCGTCAGCACGCCGACGGCGAAACGGGCGATCGACAAACTGCTGGATGCGGGAGTCCTCGAGCACGTGGGCGACCGTGCGTGGCGGCGCGTCTACGTCGCGCCCGAGATCCTGCGGGCGATCGAGAGCCCGCTGGAGAACCTTTGATCCCGCGCCGGCGCGATATGCTGGCGAGGTTGTGAGCCACGACCAGGCAGAGCGGAGGCAGAGATGGCAGCCAGCAAGCTGAATCCGGCCGAGTTCCTCAAGCCCAGAGACCCCGCGACGCTCCCCCAGCGCCGCGGCCGCCAGGCTTCGACCTTCTACGCCGACCTCGTGCAGGCGTTCCTCGCCGCCGGCGAGGCAGCCATGGACGTCGACGTGAAGAGGATCGGGCGCAAGCCCGACACCGTGCGCTCGGCGCTGGCCAAGGCGATCCGCACGCTCGGCGTGCAAGGCAAGGTACGGGTCTCGATGGTCGGCGACGAGGTCATTCTGATCAAGCGCTAGGGCACGCGCGGGAACCCGCCCTCTCCCACGTCGTCGGTGCGCGCAGTGCCGCCGTAGACCGGATTCAGCGTGATCCGCCAGACCGACCACTGCACGTGACCCTGAGTGTAGAGATACGCAGAGGTCGACCAGGACGTCGTCCACGTGGAGGTACTGAAGCGCATCGGGGTGTGGAAGCGGACACGCCTGGTGGTCGTGAGGAAGCCGTCGGTATAGGTGTTCCAGTCACGACCCACGGTGTAGAAGACCCAGTAGCTGCCGTCCGGGATGCCGGTCACGGTCCACTTGTGACGGGCTTCGACCCAGCAGGCGATGACCGGCACATTGCGCGCCGACGTGCGTGTGACGACCACGACACCATCGTTCGAGTTGCCGTTCGTGATCGTCAGGGTCCCCCGCCCCCCTGACACGGTCCGCCGCAAGTAGTGGCCGTTCGGGAAGTGGATGGGCTTGACGACGACGAGGCTGCGAGTAGCGTTGCCGAGGCGCAGGCTGTGCTTGCCCTGAGAGTTGCTCGTGAACGTGAACGCCAGCGTTTGCTGCGTGCCGGGGGCAAGCGTGGTCGGCTGAGCGTCGTAGCTCCTGCCATCGGCGTAGAGAACGCCGTCGAACTCCCCCGGCGCTTCCCCGGTGTTCATCACGTCGGCGGAGACCGTCACCTGCTGGCCGGTCTTCGCCATCTTGATGCTTGGCTCCAGCGGGGAGACCTGGAAGGCGGCGGGTTTGAGGGCGGTGATCTTGAAGCTTGCGTCGCCGATGGCCACCGTATGCGAACCCGGCGCGAGATCACTGGGCAGGGGCACGCTGACCTCAGCCGTGCTGCGGCCACCGACGCGAACCACAACGTCGGATTGCTTGATACTGTCGAGTGCGTAAGCAGCGGAGTAGTTGCCGGCAGCGAACCCTGCGTTGCGGATGCCGATCTTCAGGCCGGTAGACTCGGTCGCGACCACGCGGTTACCACTCGGCAGGTTCAGTTTGTAGTTGGGCAGCGCCAGGACCGCCAACAGAATGACGACGAGCACGGCCAGAACGGGGCCGAGAATCACTAACGCTCGCTTGCGACTCGGCCTGAACAGCCATATCACCAGAAGCACGAGGACAACGAGGATGAGTACGCCGACAGCGACCTGAAGGATCTCGAGCATGGCCCCTCCCATCTCGACACACTAGTGGCATCACACTACAGCGCGTTGGGGGCAGAAGCCACAGGCCGAGGCCGTGGGCGGCGTCGTCCTGTTCTGGTGATCAGCGAAGGGTGTAGATCTCCACTCCCTCGCGCTCCGCGTGCGCCACGAGCCCGGCCGACTCCAGGCCGAGCAGCGTGCCGTAGACCTTGGTCGCCGTGAGATCGACGCTGTAACCGTGAAAGAGTTGCAGCTCGCGAATGAGGGTCTCGCCGCTGCGGCCGCGGCCATCGGCCAGGGCGCGCAGCACCAGCTCGCGCATCTGGCCGGCGCTCACGCGGCCGACGATCCAGCGCGTGGAGTCCGCGAGCCACGTCGCCAAGGCCCTGCTCACATGCAGCGAGAGCGGCAGCAGGACGAGGCCGGGCAGCACGAAGAGAAAGCCCTCGCCGACGGTGTCTATGTGCCACGCGCCCCAATCCGAGTGCACACCGAAGGCGATGACGAGCGGCTGCAGGATGGCCCAGATGCTGCCGCTCACCAGGCTCACCATCACGCAGAAGGCGATGAGGCTCGCCGGGAAGCGCAGGAACAGGTAGAGCATGCTCATCCACGACTCGCGGTCCTTGAGGATCGCCCAGATCCGCGGCCAGAATCCCAGCTCCGATGTGGCGAGGACGGGCACGCTGGGCATCTGGTGGCCGGTCAGCAGCTCCGCCATGCGGCACTCGAACAGCGTCAGCGACCGGCAGACGACCAGCGCGAAAACGATGATCGCGAAGCCCACGAACGTCCACACCAGGCTGAGCCCCACGGAGAGCACCGTGACCACGAACGTGAAGTAGAAGATGCCCAGGGGAAACTCCACGAGGATGTAGAGCAAGTCCCTGTAGGTCTTGTCGCTCCAGAGGACTCCGAGCATGGACTCACGCGACGGTGGCGAATCAGCGCCCGCACTCACGATTTGCGATCCTTCTCTGCGTCGCGTTGGCGCGCGACCAGGATCTCCTGCGGGCTGTGCAGGATGAACACGTAGGCCGCGTGTCCGCCGAGGAAGATCGCCCAGGCGAAGATGGGGATCAGGAACCACGGCATGACATGCGGAGTGGCGAGCAACCAGATGACGAAGAGGAGCACGCCAACGAGCGCCCAAATCGTGAAGTGCAGCCAGAAGAGCTGGCGCTTGGCGGCGCGCCGCGCCTCCAGCTCCTGCCAGGCCAGCTTGCCGAAGTCATCCATTGCTCTCTCCTTCATCGCGGTCGGAATCTCGTTGGCTGAGGAGCTCCCTGATCTGGCGGGCGGCCATGGTGAGGGCGTCGCGCACGCGCAGGGCCTGCTCGGCGCTGAGCGCCGTGGCGTGGACCGGCAGATCTGCCTGAAAGTCGCGCACGAGCTGCGTGAGCGTCACGCGCTTGGGGGCGGTCTCGGCGCGGGCGCTCAGCGACGCCCACGACGCGCCCGCGGACTCTTCGGTCAGCGCGGTGGCGCCGACATCGGTGAGCCGATAGACACGCGAACCCTCGCGCTCTTCGGCAGCGATAAGACCTCTCTCCTCGAGCGCCAGCAGCGCCGGGTAGATCGCTCCGGGGCTCGGCTGCCAGCGGCCGCCGACGCGCTCCTTGAGCGCTTGCATGATCGCGTACCCGTGGCCCTCGCCCAACGTGGCGATGACGACCAGTAAGGCTTTTGGCAGCTCACCCTTGCCGAAGATACGTCCCATGATGAGAGACCATAACGTAAGCTTACGTTATTGTCAAACCATTCTGCAGCGAGCCCACGGACGCCGCTTCTACCAGATACGTAACCATACGTATCCGGCGCGACGAGGTCATCCTGATCAAGCGCTAGTCGACGCCGCGGTCGTTAGTCCAACACTGCACGCCTACTCACGCCCACGCCAATAGAACGGTCTGCGGCGATGGTGGGCGAACGCGAGCACGATGACGACGTCGTCGATCACCGAGTACATCACGGAGTACGGGAAGGCCGAGATGACCTTCTTGCGGACGGGAGCGAGGACGACCGGTGAGGACTCGGGGAACTCGCCGATCTGTTTGACGGCGCGCTCGATCTCGTCGAGGAACGCGGTGCCAAGCCCCGGACCTTCGAAGTCGTAGAACTCTGCAGCCTCGTCGAGTTCGCGCTGCGCGGCGGGGTGAAGCCGTGCGCGGTGACTCATCCTCGAGCGGCTCGGGCTTTGGCGAGCGCCTCGTCCATGGCCACGGTCTCGACCGCGCCCGAGACCACTTCGTCGTGGCGTCGAACGGACTCCTTCAACCAGAGCTGCTCGATCTCGCCCTCTGATAGGTCGTCGAGGCTGCTGAGCAATTCGCGGGCCAGACTTGCCCGGATGGAAGGGTCGAGCCCCAGTGCTTCACGTCTAAGTTCGTCGATGGTCATCGCCATACACCTCATTGTGGACGCAGCGGTCATTTCTATTGTACCGCCGCCCACGGACATCCTGACCAGATGCCGGTGAACTTGTTGGGCTAACAATGATTATGCGGGCTGCGCACTGCGGCTTGCGTCGTCAGGGTCAACCGCGAAATACTCGACCAAACCCCGGCCGGCTAGCATGGAGGAAGAAGTAATGAAGAAGAGTCTCGTACTGGCGCTGCTCACGCTCTGCTGTCTCTTCGGCGCCGTCGCGCCGGCGAGCGCGATCACGGCGCCGGGCAGACCCACGGCCAAGGCGCCCACGGGCACCATTCTCGCCGTCAGGCCGACCTTCAAGTGGACTCAACCCGCGCGCGCCGCAAGCTACGAGGTCCGTGTCTACAGAGGTACCACGCTGCTGGTCAGGAAGACCGGAATCACAAAGTTGTCGTGGCAGAGCACCAAGGTGCTGCCCAGGGGCGTCTCCTACTTCTGGAAGGTCCGTGCCCACAACTCCGCCGGCAACGGCGTGTGGAGCAACCGGATCACGTTCAAGGTGAGGCGCCTCGCAATCGGCGATGCCTACCAGGGCGGCAAGATCGCCTACATCCTGCAGAGTGGAGACCCTGGTTACGTAGCCGGGCAAACACACGGATTGATCGCGGCCACAGCCGACCAGAGCCAGAGCACCGGAATCCAGTGGTACAACGGTACGTACGCAGTCATCGGAACCACAGGAACGGCGCTGGGCACGGGGTTGGCCAACACCAACAACCTCATCGCCGCGCTGGGCCCGACCGCGACCGACTATGCCGCTGGTCTGGCACGAGCCTACAACGGCGGCAGCTACACCGACTGGTACTTGCCCAGCAAGGACGAACTGAACCTGTTGTTCCTCAACCAGGCAACGATCGGTGGCTTTGTGGGTGCTCCGGACGGTTACTACTGGAGCTCGTCCGAGTACGACGTCAACGGGGCATGGAACCAGGACTTCGCCCCCCTCGGCGGCGGCCAGTACGGCAGCAACAAGGCCAACCTGTGGGGAGTGCGGGCAGTGCGGTCGTTCTGAGTGAGGGGGCGCGGGTCGTGAGCGGGGCGGCAGACCGTCACGGCACCGTGTAGTCGGTGTCGTCGAAGACAGCGGCATAGTCGGCGGCTTCGAGCCAGTGGCACGGCACGTCATGGCCGCGCACCGCAAGTCGACTCGAACTGCCTCGCGGGTTCTTCCACGCGGCGACTTCACACCTCGGCCCGCGCAACTCGGACACCGCTTCGAGTGCGGGAACGAGGTCGGTGTCGGTGGACATGAGGATGCCGACGTCATACTCATCGCGCGCCGCCATCATCACAAAGTCGACGGCGAGGACCACATCGATCCCTTTCTCTTCGGGCTTCTCGCGCGGGTAGGCCGCCGGGTAGCGCAGCGGTCGGGCAACGATCTGTACCCTCCCCTGCCCTCGCCTGACCAGGCGCGCGGACTGGCGACGGTTGGCGCCGTAAGCCTTGGGGTCTCTCGCCGATGACGGCATGCCCCGATAGGCGCGCACTTGCTTCAGCTCGCGTGCATCGGAACCGCGTGCGACGAGTCTCTGCCCCAGAGCGAGGCAGTCCACCTGGCCCTCCCAGTGGGGAGCGTCGCCGCGGCAGAAGCAGCCTCGGGCGCGATGGTACACATTCTGGAAGTCGAGGAAGACGACCACCCGCAGCACGCTCAGGCCGCCGGGGAGAAGAAAACCCCGCCAGTGCGGACCGAAACCCGGACGACGGGGAGGATTACCGCTACCATACCACAGAGGCAAGCTCGATCATGCGCTCATGCTACGGGCGGCCTTCTCCGGGCGATAGATGACGATCGGCCGCGCGAGGTGACGTTCGCCACGGCCGCCTGAGAGGGGCGGGGGACGCGGCGGTGCTCGGTAGGCTGAAGATGACCATGCGGGCCGCGCACGCTGACTCACAGAAGTGCGCGAAGTGATCGGCGCCGTCGTCTGACCGGCGCGGCTACTCGACGCCGAACTGGGCGAGCTGGTAGCGGAGGTCGTCGGCGCCGATGCGCAGCCAGGTTTGCGCCTCCTCGAGGGTGGCAACACCGGCCTCGAGGAGGCGCAACACAGCGGCGCGCATCGGACCGGGCACGCGCACGCCCTGCGGGGCGATGCGCAACTGGTTCTGCTCCTGACCCGGGCGCATCTCGGAGCTGAGCACGGAGAGCGTGTCGCGCAGGCCGCCGAGAAAGAGCTGGCGCGGCAATGTCTGCAACTCGCGGCGACGCAGCTCGCGGTCGATGTCGCGCAGCCGCGTGGGGCTGGTGAGCAGGCCGGCCGCCTTGGCGCGATAGCGCGCCACCCAGAAGCTCACACCGAAGTGATTCGCCAGCCGCGCGACCGACTCGATGTCGTCGATCTGGCCGCTGCCACCCTCCATCTCGAACCAGTGACGCACGGCGGCGAGCGGCGCCGTGAACTCCTCGGCGAACATGTTGGCCTCGACCTCGCGGCGGTTGCGACCCGACCAGTCGATGAGCTCGTCGTAGGCTTCGCCGTGCCCCAGCGCCAGGTGGGCGAACTCGTGCGCCAGGGCGAAGCGCTGCAGGGCGACGGGACGGCCAAAGCTGTTGACGAAGACGAACGGGATGCGGTGGGCGCCGGCGTCTGCCGCACCTGCGGTGCCTGCCGGGCCGGCCGCGCCTGCCGGCAGCGCCGCGCAGGCGCCGTGCGGCTTGTCGCCCTCGAGGCGGGCGACGATCACCTGCACGCCGGCCGCCTCGAGCAGCACGACGAGATCGGGCAGGGGACCGCGCTCGCCGACGCCGAACTCGTGGCGCCAGAAGCGGGCGAGGCGCACCGGGTCGGCGCCACCGGCGGAGATATGCGGGTCGAGCCCGACCACGCCGGGTCGGTCGGGCAGAAGCGCGGGAGCGGCCCCGGCGTCCGCGACCGCCCCGGCGTCCGCGACCGCCCCGGCGACCGCGAACCAGTCGCGCACGACCTCGGCGAACAGCGGCGGCTCGAGCGATGGCAGGAACCGCGGCTCGAGCGATGGTTGGGGCGGCGACTCGAGCGCTCGTTCGGGCTGCGGCGAGCGCTGAAGCGGCCGCCGCTCACGCGCGAGACGGCGCAATGACTCCGGTGGCTCGGCTGGCAAATGGGAGATCTCACTCCTGAGTGCGTAGCTGGGGGGAGGCGCCGACGGTGGCCCAAACGCCCACGCCTGGCGACGCGCCGACTGCGCGGGCATGAGCGAGTCGTCGGTTGCGAGCGCATCGTCGGGTGCAGTCGCCTCGTCGAGCGCGAGCAGCACCCCGGGCTCGATGCCGAGGATCTCCGCCAGCCGCACGAGCTGGGCGGCCGACAGACGCCGGCTGCCGGACTCGATGCGACTGACGGCCGACTGGGTGACGTGCAAACGTCGAGCGAGCTCGGCCTGGGTGAGGCCGGCCGCTTCGCGCAGCGTCGCGACCCGCCGGCCGAGGCCGATCTGGTGAGCGTCGTCGTCGGACATGCCCGCTCCTCCGCTCACGCCTCCTCCTCCGCTCATCCCTGCTCTTTCGCGCGTCTGCCGTGATCCCTCAACGGCCGTTATCCCTCATGGGCCGTGAGTCCTCAATGGCCATCATGCCTCAACGGCAAGTCTTGTGCATCGTTTTCCGTCCGTGGGTATGCTATCATGGCATAGCAGCTCTAATCAATGGTGACGGTAAGTATGCCGCAAGAGCATTGGCCGTCGCGAGAGGAGTGATCGTCATGACCGAGATCAAAGCCGATTTCGCCCGCTATCTCGAGGCGAAGAAACCGCAGAGGTTCGAAGCGATGACCGTGGTGCCGCTAAGCTTTCTCGGTGACCGTGGTCCCGACTATCGCACGCTCTCCGAGGGCATCGCCCGCGGCAAGGTACGCGTCACCGAGGTCGACAAGGGTGGCAGTGTCCCCAATCTGATGGTCGTCAACTCGGGTTCGCTGGCGACGCTGATCCTCGGCGGCGAAGAGCTGGCCGGGGCCAAGCAGAACCGGGTGCTCAACGCGACGATCCTCGTCGGCGCTCACTCCGAGCTGGTCGTGCCGGTAAGCTGCACTGAGCAGGGGCGCTGGCACGACGTGAGCCCAGCGTTTACCGACTCGGGCTACGTTGCCGACCACCGCGTGCGCGGCGCGCTTCACATGAGCGTGGCGATGAGTCTCGACAACGGCGCCGGCTACAGCGGCGACCAGGGTCGCGTGTGGGACGAGGTCGACCAGTTGCACATGCGCCAGTGCACCCATTCCCCCACCGGCGCGATGCGCGACGCCTTCGTCGAGCGGCAGCACGAGATCGACGAGTACCTCGGCGCCTTCCCGCTCATCGACGGCCAGCACGGGCTGCTGGTGCTGCTCGGCGGTGAAGTCGCCGGGGTCGACTTCATCTCGCGCACGGCTGCGTACGCGCAGGTGCACCGCAAGCTGCTGCAGAGCTACGCGCTCGAAGCGGCGGCGGCGGAGACCGGGGCGCCGGCGGGCGGCAAGAAACGCAAGCTGAGCGCCGACGAGGCGCTGACGCGCGCCAACGCCTTCATGGGTACAGTCGCCGAGTTGACGGGGCGCACCCACAAGTCGCCCGGCCGCGGCTGGGACGTGCGTTACCGCGGCCCCGGTGTGGTCGGCTCGGCGCTGGTCGTCGACGACGTCGCGCTGCACGGCGCCTTCTTCGCCGAGGCGAACGGTGACGACGGAGCGCGCCACGACCGCGATGGCCGCATGGCCGGCATCGCACGGCGGCGCAGCATGCACACGGGGCGCTGACCTGCACCCCTCACAGAAGCGGTACCGCCCCGAGGAGATCATCAACCAAGCCGCGCAAGGCCGGAGGTCCTGCTGGGCGAGGGCAAGAAGGCCTCAGAGGTCATCATGGACCGCCCAGCGGAATGGGACGGGGCGAGGGGCTGTCGCCCCTCGCCCCGTCCCCCACAAGAACTTCTCGAAGTCCCTCACGAGTCGGCTCTGAGAAAGAGCGACGTTGACTTCTCGGGCACCGTCTAGCCCGTGCTCCCTGTGTCGCCCCACTCCTCACCAAGCAACTCCGCCTGCTCCAGCACGGTCTGCGTCGCCTTCTCCTGCTTGTCGGGCGGGTATTGGTACTTCTTCAGAAGCTTCTTGACCGCCAGACGCATGCGCGCCCGCGAGCTCTCGCGCACCGACCAGTCCACGCTCGCGTTGCGGCGCACCTGAACGACCAGTTCCTGCGCGATCTTGCGAAGCACCTCGTCGCCCATGAGCTGCACGGCCGAGTCGTTGGTCTCCAACGCGTCGTAGAAGGCCAGCTCGTGCTCGTTGAGACCCAGCTTCTCGCCGCGCTCACGCGCCCCCTTGATCCGCTTGGCGAGCTCGATCAGCTTCTCGATTGCTTCCTCGGCGGTGATTGTGCGGTTGTTGTACTCGTCGACGGTGTGGGCGAGCATCTCGGAGAACGAGCGCGCTTCGACCAAGTTCCGCCGAGATCGCGTCTTGATCTCGTCGCTCATCAGCTTGTTCAGCAGCTCGACGGCCAAGTTACGCCGCTTCATGCCGCGGATCTCGGCCAAGAAGCCGTCGTCGAGGATCGAGATATCCTTCTGCTCGCCGCCCTTGATGTCGAGGATGTACGCCAAACCTTCGGGCACCACCGCACGCGAAACAATCTGCCGCACCGCCGCGTCGAGCTCCTCGTCGGTCTTGGCACCGTCGTGAACGTCGAGCTTGGCGAGCCCCGCCCGCACCGTCTGGAAGAAACCCACGTCGTCGCGGATCCGCAGCGTCTCGTCGTGTGGCACCGCCAACGCAAACGCCTTCGAAAGTTGGCTCACGCCGTCCATGAAGCGTCGCTTGCCGTCCTCCTGCTCGAGCACGTGCTCCATGCCCTCGGCCACGAGCGCGAGACGCTCCGCCGGTTCCATGTGACCGCGCGCAGGCGTGAAGTCAAAGCCGAACATGATGTCGCAGGCGATCTCGTACTTCTCGAGCATAACGGCCACCGCTGCCGCCACGTCGATGGCGACGTCTCCCGCGCCACCGCTCCCCGTGTAGTCGGCGATCGCCCGCTTCAGCTGGTCGGCAAGACCGATGTAGTCGACGACCAGCCCACCAGGTTTGTCGCGGAATACGCGGTTCACGCGCGCGATTGCCTGCATGAGCCCATGCCCACGCATAGGCTTGTCCACGTACATCGTGTGCAGGCACGGCGCGTCGAAGCCCGTCAGCCACATGTCGCGCACGATCACGACCTTGAACGGGTCGCCTGGGTCTTTGAAGCGGTTGGCGAGAGCTTCTCGTCGCGACTTGTTGCGGATGTGCCGCTGCCACTCCAGCGAGTCGCTCGCCGATCCCGTCATGACGACCTTCATGACGCCGGTCGCATCGTCGTCGCTCGCCCACTCCGGCCTCAACTCGGCGATCGCCTCGTACATCTCCACGCAGATGCGCCGGCTCATGCAGACGACCATCGCCTTGCCGTCCATGGCCTCGAGCCGCTCCTCGAAGTGCTTGACCAGGTCGGCGGCAATCAGCTTGACGCGCTTCTCGGCCCCGACGAGCGCCTCAAGCCGCGCCCACTTGCTCTTGAGCTTCTCGCGCTTCTCGAGCTCCTCGGCCTCGGTGACTTCCTCGAAGTCGGGGTCGATGCGCGGCCGCTCGCTCTCGTCGAGCTCGATCTTCTGCAGGCGCGCCTCGTAGTAGATCGGGACCGTGGCGCCGTCCTGCACGGCGCGCTCGATGTCGTAGGTGTCGACGTAGTTGCCGAAGACGGCGCGGGTGTTGCGGTCGGTCAACTCGATCGGCGTGCCGGTGAAGCCGATGAACGAGGCGTTGGGCAGCGCGTCGCGCATGTTGCGTGCGAAGCCCTTGATGAAGTCGTACTGGCTGCGGTGCGCCTCGTCGGCGATGACCACGATGTTGCGCCGGTCGCTGAGCAGCGGGTGCGGCTCGCCGGGCTCGGCCAGGAACTTCTGGATCGTGGTGAAGACGACACCGCCGGAGGCGACTTGCAGCTTGCGGCGCAGGTCGTCGCGGCTGTCGGCCTGCTCCGGCGTCTGCCGGAGCAGCTCATGACAGCCGCAGAACGTACCGTAGAGCTGGTCGTCGAGGTCGTTACGGTCGGTGATGACGACGATGGTCGGGTTCCTCAGCTCCGGCTGGGCAACGATCTTGCCGGCGTAGAAGGCCATCGACAGACTCTTGCCGCTGCCCTGGGTGTGCCAGACCACACCGATGCGACGGTCGCCGGCCTCGTCGACGGCGCGCACCGTCTCTGAGACCGCCTTGTTGACAGCCCAGAACTGGTGATAGGCGGCCATCTTCTTCGAGATGGCCGCCCCATCATCTTCGAAGACCACGAAGTGCCGGGCGAGGTCAAGGAAGCGTGCCGGCTCGAGCATCCCGCGCACGAGCGTCTCGAGACCGGGCGTGGTAGGCGGCTCGACACCGTCGCCGTCGATCGTCCGCCAGGGCGCAAAGCGCTCCCAGTCGGCCGTGAGCGTACCGGCGCGCGTGACCATCCCGTCTGAGACGACGAGCAGCTCGTTGGTGATGAACAGGTTGGCAATCTGTTGCCTGTAGGTCCGAAGCTGATTGAATGCCGTGATCGCCGTGGCCTTCTCGTCACTCGGGCTCTTGAGCTCCATGACTCCGAGCGGCAGACCGTTGACGAGCAGCACAACATCAGGCCGCCGCATGATCTTGTCCTGGACGATGGTAAATTGGTTGATCGCGAGGAAGTCGTTGGCCTCGGGGCGCTCGAAGTCGACGAGCCAGGCCTTGTCACCACGGGTGGATCCGCCAGGCTGCTTGACCTCGACGTCGATGCCGTCGACGAGCAGGCGATGGAAGCGGCGGTTGTTCTCGATCAGCGATGGGCTCTCGACGCGCTTCGCGGCGCGCAGAGCGGCATCGATTGCAGCAGGCGGCAGGTGCTGGTTGATCCGATCAAGCGCAGCGATGAGGCGCCGAGTCAGAACGACTTCGGAGAAGTCGTCCCTCTCGGCGCCCAACTTCTCGGGCTCAACATCCGGCCCGTAGGCGGTCTGCCAGCCAACGTCGGCCAACCAGCCGAGAGCGGCTTCTTCGACCACCGATTCGACGACACCAATGTGGGACACGACGCCTTACCCCCCCGAACGCCTGCGTAGGTGCGGCGTCATCGTATCAGGCGAGGGTGACGAAGGAACGGGTGGACGGATCATCGGCCCAAAGGTCGGTCACGTTTGAGCCGATCACTTGATTCTCAGCCCGTCACCGTCGATACTGCCCATGGCTCATCTACCTTGTGTAGAAAGAGCAACGAGGCCGTTCGCTTGCGGGCGGCCTCAGCCGTTAACGGGGTCTCCTCCTCCCTACACTTGGCGCTCAGCGCACACTTCCTCGCGCCTGGCGAGCTTGATCGAGCTGCAAGCGCGGCGCGACGACGACCTCATCGGTCCGGTTGCCGGCATTTCGGCAAGGAGGATGCCGGTCGGTTCGCCGTCGGCGAGGGAGATGCGGATGGTCTTGCCGTTCATCAACGGCTCCGCGAATGTCACCTCGCTGTGCCGGACGCCCCCTTGCGTCACTCGCCTCCGAGTACTATCGTCGTGCACCCTTGTTCAAGCGAACGCGATCCGGGGGAACTCATGGGATTCGCAGAGCGCAATGCCCTCTACCAGATGATCGAGGCGAAACGGAACCGACCGGTCATCGCCTACGTGACCAGCAGTCGCCCCAACGCCCAGGCGCAGATGGCGTCAGACGTCATCCAGCACATCGCAGAGCAGGTTCGTTGCGTAGCGCCCGAACACTCAGCCATTGACCTCCTCATCGTGAGCAACGGTGGCGATCCCACCGTCGCCTGGCGCATCGTCAGTGTTCTGCGCGAACGGTTTGCGAGCGTCGGCGTGCTGCTGCCGTTCTCGGCGTTCTCAGCCGCGACGCTTCTTGCTCTCGGCGCCGACGAAGTCGTGATGCATCCGTTCGCCAACCTCGGCCCTGTCGACATGCAACTAACCCAGCGACGCAGAGTCACGGGGCCTGACGGCCATCCCACGGGCGAAATCGAGGAAGTTACGTTCGGCTCAGAAGATGTCCGCCACTTCCTCGAGTTTCTGCGCGCAGATGTCGGCATCACAGACCAAGGTCCACTGGAACGAGCTTTCGAGTTGGCAATACGCGACGTCGGTGCAATCGCCGTAGGCTCTGCCAAGCGCGGCACCAATCTCGCTCTGTCCATGGGCGAGAAACTGCTTGGCATGCACATGGAGGACAAGAACCAAGCCAAGGCCATCGCCGAGTCCTTCAACAGCGCCTTCTATCACCATGGCTACCCGGTCGGTCGCCGCGAGGCGGCAGAGGCAGGGCTACGCGTGATCAAGGCTGAGGATCTGGAGCTAGACGACGCATTGTGGTCGGTGTGGACCGACGTCGCTGCCGAGATGGAAATGGACACGCCGTTCGACCCGCTTATCGAGGTCATGAAAGACTCTGAGCTGAGCCAACAGTTGACGACGGTGCCTCAGGTGAACCTTCCCGCTGGTCTGCCTCCTGCTTTGGCCCAGCAGGCTCATCAGCAGATCCTGGCGCAGATCCAAGTCGTCTCGCATACGGCGATCGACTACGACCTCTTCCTCGCCACAGTGGAGAGCCCGCGGTGCCGCAGCGAGTTCAGGCAGACAGGCAAGTTGAACGCGGTGCGTCTCCCTGACATGAACCTGCAAGTCGTGGCGGTTAGAACGGGTGTAGGATGGCAATGCAAAGACGTGGACGTCAAAGCTAGCCACGGCAAGCAAGAAGGGGAAGCGACGTGAGCCCCAACTACCGGACAGATGCCGAGCACAGCAGCTTCAAACCGGCTGGGCCGCACCTCATCGAGCGGTCGGCCGATTCTCCTTCTCATAGCGTGAGCCGGGCAGAGGTGACGGTCGAGAGGCCTTGTACCATCGCGGTAGTGACCACCGTCCCGGCGATTCGCGTTAAGCCTGAGCCGCGAGAGGCCAGCTAGCTCATCGTCCCGCGGCCCGTCTCGGGCCGAGACGGGCCAGTCTCCCCGGACCGCATTCTCCCCGGTCTTCCATCGAACGCATCCGTGTCTCCAGGCACCAGCCGCGGAACGAGCGCATCGCGCAGATCCGCGAACACGCGGCGCTCAGCAGTCGTGCCGTGAATGGATGTGACTTGGTCAGGTTTTCGTCCTTGCTGACGATTACAACCGTGCGCTCGCAGAAGTCCTTGGCCTCTGTGCGGTTGTTGTTGAGCAGGCGCTTGAGGACGTGTCGGTCTCGCCGATGGAGACACCTGTCGCCAAGAGTCGCCGGAGTCGGTATCGTCGTCCGCCGATCCAAGCGCCGGTTACAGTCACTATCAGCCCCACAGCGCCGCCAGTTACTGTGACGAAGGAAGGCGCCTCGGCGGCTCATGCGCCAAAAGAGGTTGAACCACGTCCGAGAACAGCCACGCTTCCTGGCCCAGAGACCACTTCTTGAACATCCTGGCGATGCTCCACGCGAACCAGCCCACTTCGTCAGCGATGCGGGATGCGGCCAGCGAGTAGGCTCGGTCCATGCCCACCTCGTCCGGCGTCACCTGCCCCGCCAAAATCACCCGCCCTGCCAAGTCTGTCTCGATCTGTTGCCACTCGTAGGCAGGATCAAGCCGCCCCTTGTGCACCAAACGCCGAGCGGACAACACTACGTTGAGCGTGTGGTACCGACCAGCGTCAGCCACGGACTGCTGCTCCAGGACCCGCCAGATTCGACAGAGCACAGCCTCCTCATCATCGACCCGCGACAGGACGGCGCGACCGTGAGCGTCGGGCATATCCGCCAACTCAAGCAGATTCGCCAAGAGCGCCTGCAGCGAATGCGTCTGCCACCACTTGCGCTTCCAACCGCCTGCGGTCGGGTAGTCACCGAACTCCTCCAACAGCGCATAGCAGACAGCCGCCTTGAGCAGCCGCTCGAATCCATTCGAAAGGAGGAACAGGGGCGTGTAGTAGTCGTCGCCCGGTGGAACCAGTTCGCGACAGGCATGAAGTCCCGACTCCACAAGCCGCACGCCGCATTCGAGCTCCTCATTCAGCGCGAGTGCGCGCGCGTCGAAGTCAGCCATGGCATCCTTCCCTGACGCGATTGGCCAGTCGCCTTTTGCGCAGTCCCCCACCCTCATCCATGGTGACCGGCTTCCGCGGGCAATCGTCGGAGTCGGGACCGACGAGCAGGTAGACGCCGGTGCGGCGCACCTCCTCGCGTTTGCTGAGCTGATCGAGCTGCGAGCGCGGCGCGACGATGACCTCGCCGGTCCAGTTGCTGGCCTCGGCGAGGAGGATACCGGTCGGCTCGCCGTCGGCGAGGAAGATGCGGATGGTCTTGCCGTTCACGTAGTGCCTCCCGCTAGAACGCCATGCCGAGCTTCGACACGAACGCGTCGAAAGCGGTTTTCACCTCGTTGAGCCTGTCCAACGAACCGCCGAACAGACCCGCGGCGAGCGGTGGCCATGCTTCTCCTTGTCGTTCCAGCTCGCGCCCAACAACTGCAGGCTCACGCTCGCCACTCGGGCGGCGGCGCCATCCAAACCTGCCAACTGGCCCCCACCCATCATGCCAGTGGTCTGTCCCGAGTGTTGCATCAACGTGCATCAACGCCCACAAGTACTCAAACCGGTCGAATGCGGCAGCGTACTCCTGGTCAGACGGGAGAATGTCGCGCATGGCATCGCGCAGCGCCGCATACAGGTGGTCGCTGACCGGCGTGTGGCGGCGCTCAAGTCCCGGAATCTGCTTCGCCAAGCGATCGTCCAGAACCGACCACGTGTACAGCTTCCTGACTAGCGCTTCATCATCGATCCTCACCCGCTGCGCCAGCGACTCAAGCACCGAGAAGTGACCGGAGGCAACGGCGGCGATCCCGGCGGCGTACATCAAGACAAGAGCCGGATACAAGCGGAGGCTGTCCCAGACCACTAGACGTTGCCCTTCAACCTCATCAAGCTCCGCCACCCGTTGAAGCATCCGCACCCAGACTTCCTCTTGCTCCGGGCGCCCATGGAATGCCCCGACCGCGGCCAGACGGGCCACGATATCCGATGCGGCATCGAAGGCCTTCATGCGTTGGAGAACGGCCTCGGGAGTCGGAGGGGGCGAACTCAGAGGGAACTCCTTCGACGTCAAACGGCCCCGCAAGTCCTCCGTGCCCTGGGAGACCAAGTCGTGCAGCCGAATCCTGGCATCGGGCACAGGCAGGTAGCGCTTCAACCGGGCTACGGCGACTCGGGCAGACATCGGATCTTCCTCAGCGTCGGCCAGGGCTGTCACTCGCTCCAGGAGCTCTGCGAAGAAGCTATCAGCGCTCTCGATGGCTACAATGTGCCCGTCGCGCGCTGTCGCAAGGCGCTCAGCAGACACTCCCAACTTCCCACGCGCTGCCCAGTGCGTTGAGAACCGCCGCGACGGACACCGCGCTATCGCGGCGCGCAAAGCCTTGTCGTACTTCGCTGACCAGCCGCATACGATCAGACCGTAGTCGTCAAACACGCGATCCAGAAGGGAGTCGATACGCGGGTCGTAGGTCCTGAGTTCCCGCTCGGTGTTCTTGATGCGGGTGTCGAGGTAGTCGCCGTGGACTTTGACAATGGTGCAGCTTGAATGGTCGAGCGGCAGAAGTCCGTCGACATCATCACCAGACGAAACGACTGTGGCCGACACGCCAGCTTCATCGAGAGCGCGCTCAAGGAGACGGTCGAAGTTTGTGGTGATTACGATTCGGACGTAGCCCCGGCGCACCAATTCGGCGACTGCGCGATGTGCCTCCGTCGGTTGCTTCAGCCCCTGCTCCCGCTCCTCCTCCGAGGGCTCGAAGTACGCGCGGAGCAACCGATTCCGTTCTGACGGCAGCGGAGCGAGTTCCTCGAGCAGAACGTCGTAGTCCGGCTCCCGCTCATAGCGCGACACATACCACCCGATGGCATCGCCGCCCACATCTTCGCCCTCGGCGACAGCGAGGCGTCCCGTCAAGTCCTGGACGATTTCCCAACCCGTCGGGATTCCCGCTGCCTTTGAAACCCCCGACCCCAGTAACAGCGCATACACACCTGGGCTGGCATTCATCGAGACGGCCAATGCGGTTACCGGGTCAATCATGAGGTAGCTCCTGCGTCCCCCGATGCCCCCGGAGGAGCGCGGACAGAAGTCGATCTCTCGTCGCGCAGAGAAGGTCGTTCTCGTCGAGACCGCTGACGACGCGTCGATGCAGCGAAGTCGCAACGTCAACGAATGTGTTCAGAACCTCATCTGGCGGTACCGCGATGAGCAGTGGCCGGAAGCTGCGCTTGCTGATCTCGAGGAAGGTAGTGCCATTTGCGCTGGCGACGATGGTCTCCATGTTCTCACGCGCCCAGTTCAGAACGTAGAGGGCAGGTAGCGCCGACTCCGCCAGCATCGCGATGAAGCCCTGGTTGACACACACGGGAATCTCGGTGATTGCCAGATAGCCTATCGGTGCTCTGGATGACATGAGTACGGCGCCTGGCGGTAGCAGCCCGGAACTGATGGTGGCTGCACCTTCAGGAGTGACTCGCCGCTCCGTCGCCCTCAGAGCGGGAGCTGTCAACTGAGCCATGTCCCGAGGCGTCGCAAAGGCGATCTCGCCGCCCCAATACGCCGGCTCCTTCGTGCTTGGTGTCGAACCGCCAATGACTGCGACGACATCGCCAATTGCGGCCACATCCCAGCCCGTCGGGATGGGTCCCAACCTTGATTCTGAGAAGCTCGCCGCCCTCCATCTTCTGCCGCACTGGATCAAAGTCGACGAACCACGACTTGAAGATGGCGCGGGCTATCGACTCGAGGGTGCGGTTCATGCGGCGATTTAGCTCGATCTTGTCGTCGAGAGCGCCGAGTGTCACCGCGATGGATTGCTGAACCGACGGAGGCGGAAGCGTGATCTGAAGGCGTTGCTGGTCGCGCAGACTGATGAAGGGAGCCATGTCGGTCTGAGCGGCGAAGCCAGCTAGCTGAGTGCGGAACTCGCGACTGCGAGACCAGTAGCGTAGGAAGCCCGGGTGCAATGCGTGATGGTCGAGCGAGCGCCAATAGCTGAGATGCGGTGAGTAGATGAACGGCGGCATCTCGCCGCTGACGAAGGTCACGCGCCCGGTGCTGTTGCCTTTCGTCGTCACGACGACATCGCCGGCACGCGACATCTTTGCCTTGAGCTTGGGTGTCAGTTCGGCGACGAAGTGGTCGGCAGCATCGAACTCGATGTGCGTGTTTCTGACATGGCCTGCCCGAAGGAAGATGGGCCCCTCGCCGCCGAGCTCGCTGTTCTTGGCGCGATAGCCGTCGCCGATTAGGAGAACGCCGTTGGCGATCAGGTCGCGGAACGAAGCGGTTCGCCAGTCCTCAGAGCTCATAGCCCAAGCGCCCGAGGTTCGCCCTGATCTCCTCCTCCAGTCTCGCCGACTCCGCGAACTGTTCGCGCAACTCCGCCGTCAGGCGCTTCATCTTCTCGTCGAAGGGCTCGCCGTCGCCTTCGGCGTCGGCGGCGCCGACGTAGCGGCCGGGGGTGAGCACGTAGCCGTGCTCGGTGATCTGCTCGGTGGTGGTGCTCTTGCAGAAGCCGGGGATGTCCTCGTAGTCGCCCGCGCCGTCCTCGCCACGCCAGGCGTGGTAGGCGCGAGCGATGCGAGCGATGTCGTCGTCGGTCAGCTCGCGGTGAGTGCGATCGACCATGGCGCCCATCTGGCGGGCGTCGATGAAGAGGGTCTGGGAGCGGCGGTCGCTTCCGCGACCGCCGCTCCCACCTCCTCCATCGCTCTTGTCGCGCGCCAGGAACCACAGGCACACGGGGATCTGAGTCGTGTAGAAGAGCTGTCCCGGCAGGGCGATCATGCAATCGACCAGGTCGGCCTCGACGATCTGCTTGCGGATCTCTCCCTCCCCGCTCTGCTGCGAGCTCATCGAGCCGTTGGCGAGCACGAAGCCGGTCACGCCCTGCGGCGCCAGGTGGTGGACGAAGTGCTGAACCCAGGCGAAGTTGGCATTGCCTACCGGCGGCGCGCCGAACTTCCAGCGCACGTTGTCGCGCAGGGCGCCGCCGCCCCAATCGCTCACGTTGAAGGGCGGGTTGGCGAGGATGAAGTCGGCCTTCAGGTCGTTGTGCACGTCGTTGTGGAAGGTGTCGGCCGGCTGCGGCCCCAGATCGCCGTCGAGCCCGCGGATGGCCAAGTTCATCTTGGCAAGGCGCCAGGTGGTCGGGTTGCTCTCTTGCCCGTAGAGCGAGATGTCGCCCTTGTGGCCGCCGTGT
The DNA here is from genome assembly GCA_003132585.1 of Actinomycetota bacterium. Taxonomy (GTDB): domain Bacteria; phylum Actinomycetota; class Thermoleophilia; order UBA2241; family UBA2241; genus PALSA-647. The sequence goes on along the minus strand of PKYG01000095.1, from coordinate 50,747 downwards.
GCCTCGACGAAGCGTTCGCTTTGCACAAACATGCCGCCCGAGCCGCAACAGGGGTCGTACACGCGCCCGTGCAGGGGCTCGATCATCTCGACCAGCAGCTTGACCACGCAGCGAGCCGTGTAGAACTCGCCGCCGCCTTTGCCCTCGGCACTGGCGAAGCGGCCGAGGAAGTACTCGTACACACGCCCGAGCACGTCCTTGGACTTCGACTCGGTGTCGCCCATCGAGATATTGCCGATCAGATCGATGAGCTCACCGAGGCGGCGCTTGTCGAGGTCTTCGCGCGCGTAGCGCTTGGGCAGCACGCCGCGCAGGCCCGGGTTCTCGTGCTCGATTGCGTCCATGGCGTCGTCGATGAGCTTGCCGACGGTCGGTTGCTTGGCGTTGTCTTGCAGGTAGCTCCAGCGGGCCGGCTGCGGCACCCAAAAGACGTTCTCGGCAGTGTACTCGTCGCGGTCTTCCGGGTCGGTGGCGGCGGACCAGGATTCGCGGAGCTTGTCGGGGTCCTGGCCGTGCGCGGCGGCCTCTTGCGCGGCTTGTTCCCACTCGCTCTGCGCCTGGGCGATCAATCTCTTGTGCAGCTCTTCAAACGAGTCGGAGATGTACTTGAGGAAGATGAGCCCCAGCGCGACGTGCTTGTACTCGGCGGGGTCGAGGTGGCCCCGCATCTTGTCGGCGGCGGCCCAGAGCTTCTCTTCGAAGCCGACGTTGGCGCCGTTGTTCGTCCTCTGCTTCGCGGCCATCGTTAGATCTCGAACGCCGCTGTCTCCGCTTGCTCCGAGGGTGCAGCGGACGATGTCGGCGCAGAATCGGCATTGACGCCCTTACCGCCTTTCAGGCGCGCGAAGCCGTCGCGCATGACGAGCGCGATGCCCTCACGGCGGGCCGCCAGAAAGTCAGCGTATGTCATGTGGACCCAGTCCTCCGGGAGCGCATGCCAGTACATCATGGAGCGCAGCTCGTCGTTGGGGAATCGCCCGGCGTAACCGGAGAAATAGTCGACTGGGGCCGTGTCTGAGATACCGATGTTGTCGGCCCACTCGACCAGGGCGAAGTTGGCGACCTGGTTCGTCTCGCGCGTGTCTGTGATGCCCATGGTGCGGAGATAGCCCTTGGGAAAGAGATGGTGACGCTCGAGCGCAGCCTTGTTCGCTGCGGTGCTGGGGTCCAGAAGCTCGTGCACCGTCATCTGTGAGAACAGGACCTTGGCCCCAACTAGGTTCAGAGCGGCGTAGTAGCCAAACAGTGTGGGTCCGCGCGAGGCAGACGTGGCCAGGTCGCGCGGCAGATTGAGGGTCCAGAAATCCTCGGTGAAACGCTCGGCGATCATGGCGTCCAACGCCTCGACGAACCCTCTGGCGCCATGTGCTTCGCGCAGTCGCGCCAGGTCCTGATCCATGGTGGTCTCTGGACTTGAGCTGTAACGTCCAGTCACCGCGGTCATGAAGTACCAGCGAGCGATGACCTGCCGCAGCTCGAAGTGGTCGACGTGGAAATCGCGCAGCCCGATGAGGTAGAGCGCATAGGCGTACAGGAGGCCGATCTCGGAAGAGACCATGCCGCCGCTCCTGTAGCCGGCGGTCATGATCGCCTTGAAGAACTCGTGCCAGTTCTGACATTTGAGTGCGTAGCTCTGCGCCTGCTGCAGCACCTTGAACTGCTCGTCCCGTCGGTCGTCCGAGAACTCGCCGGTCTCCAGATCTTTTCCGCGGAGCAGCGAATAAACGTACTGGAGCCGCGCTCTGCGGAACCCCAGTGCGACGCTCACACGAAGGAGTTGGTCTGGATCCGGTTGGATGAAGTAGTTGAAGGAAGACGCCGCGCCACTGGTTGGTGTTCGAGCCGCGCGGCAGAAGGTTTCCAGCTCCTTGCGGCCCTCATCCCAGAAGACGGACATCAGCGTGAGGATGAAGTCCGCCTGGTTGAGCGTCATTCCCTTGCTGTTGATCCGCACAAAGACGTCAGCGACTTCCTCTTCGCCAACGGTGCCCGAGAGCTCCAAAGCTGTGAACGGATAGTGCTGCAAATCGTAAACGCGGTCGATGGCTTCCTCGAGCTGCTCCTCTTCGTCGGGCGACAACTCGCGACGTTCGCGGAGTCGGGTGAAGAACGCGGTCACTGTCTTTTTTCGGCCGCTCTCCTTAGACCAGAGAGAGCTGATGTCTGGCAGAAACTCGGCGTCCTTCTCGATAGCGGCATCGGTGACCTCGAAGGTCACATCCTTAGGCCGAAAGGCGATGCGGATACGCTCGGCGCGGTAGTCATCGCGGAGAACCGGTGCACACTTGAGAACGGCGAACAACGAAGTGAGACGCTGCTGCCCGTCGACGATGAGCAGGCGCGGGTACTTCTGCTTCTCGCCCTGGCCGATCTGCTTGTAACCGTTCGCGATGCTCTGCCAGAACAGAAGGTAGCCCACGGGGAAGCCTCGGTACATGGAATCGAAGAGATCGCGCACCTTGGAGTTCTTCCAGATGAACGGCCGTTGGATTTCGGGAAGGCCAATCTCGCCCATGTCGATGTCTTCGATGAGCTTGGAGAGTGTGTAGCTGACTTCCTTGAAGAGTGTGGCTGCCAACAGGCCCCCCAGACTCAAGCTGCTGGGCCGAAGACGGCAACGGCCCCGCCGCGTTCATGGCTGTTCACATCCTACTTCTTTGAATGAACGGACGGGGGGCGAATCTCCCCCGGTGTCGGGCCTCTGCGGGGTCGCGCGCCGGCTCTCGACAATGCTAGCGGAGCGGGGCGACGGAAGAACCGTGAAGAAGCGCCTGGTGGTGTGGCTGGGCAGCCATAAGAAACAGCCTCAGACGCCATCCGCTCCGTCAACGTGTGCAGCACGACAACGCGCTCACGGCAGAACGGATTCCACCCCAGCCCTCACGGCCCACTTCACCGCGTCGCGCGTGGCAGCGAAGCCGGCGCTGCGCTCACCTGTCGGCTCATCACAGTACAGACCGCGCCGCACCTCGATCATGACCGACTGCACGGCGCTCTCGACTCCGAGAAACTCGTGCGGGACGAGCGTTCCCGCAAACGGACGATCGCGCTCCACCTTGAGACCCTCCGCCTTGAAACCCGACTCTAGCGGCCGGGCAAGGGCAGCCGCCGTGTGGAAGCGATCGGTCCCTATGCAGAAGTCCGGTCGGACCAGCCTGTCACGGCTGTGGGTCCTGGTCCGGCTCCTCCGGAGGCGACTCCTCCGCGGGCTCTGACGGCAGCAGGCTACGGAACGCCGCCCGCAACGCCGACTGCGCTTCCTCCAGCGTCATGCCCTCGGTGGAGATCAGGAAGAGTGGTTTCTTCATGGTTCACTCCTCCTCTCGAAGAAATCGGGACAGTGCTTGAACGCCATGTGGATGGCGATGCCGGGGATCTCCGCCGACCCGCGACCAAGAAGCCTGTATCGGGGTGCACGACGCCAACGCTCAGTTGCTTGGTGATGTCCTCGCGCGGGGTGTCTTGCTCGGCTCTTCCCATGGCGCTCTCCTTTCAGAGAATGGTGCCACGGGCGGACCCATGGCGCTTTAGCAGTTGGTGACGCGGCTGCAAGCTGCTCTTCAAATCCCGCGTGCCGCCATGTGTGGCGACAAGTGATGATCGGAGTGTATCACCGGGGTGGGACGGCGAATCGGGGGGAAGCGATTGGCGGCTAGACTAGAGGTCACTCACGCGCGTACACATATGCTCTCAGCGCCCAGAACTTGAGGTCGGGATCGGGCCAGTCGTTGCGAAAGAGCTCGATCCCGACCCACTCGGGTCCCGCCTGCACGAGGTCCTCGGCGCCGGTCGCCAGGGCGCGCAGCTTGAACTCGGGACTCAGCCGAAAGCCAACGGTCGCCATGCCGACGGCAAAGCCGAAGACCACGCCACGAGTGGCGACTGCGACGTAGCGATACTGAGATAGATCGGGACAGTAGCTCTGTACGTCCCCCAAGGGGGCGACCGCTTCCAGGAGAGCTTCCGCTACGTCACTGTGGGCTGAGAGGTCGCGCAGGTACCCAAGCACCACGTCATTGACGGCGCTGCTGAGAACCTCTGGATCCCCCAAGTGTTCCACCCGTTACGCTCCTTGTCTCACGCGTTGAAGTTGTGCGAACCCCGCGACCACGAACTGCGCTCCTTCAGCCCGCAAGGCCATACCCGCATATACTCCAAACCATATCGAGATGGGGGGATGACATGGTCGACAAGAGTCCTAAGCGTGAAATCTCAGACGTCTTCGTGGAACAGCTCAAGTCGGGAGTTCTTTTGCCGTTCCTCGATCGAGTGCGGCATGACGACACGCTCAGCCTGGAAATCCGTAACGGCTACGTAGACCTCTACTACCGCGGCGGCCGGCTCCTGGGCATCAAATCCAACGCCGAAGCCACGAAGTTCTCAGCCGAGTTCGACAAGCACTACTTCGACGGCGCTAAAGGATACCGCCCCGAGCCGCCGTCGCTACCCAGAGGGTCCATTGAGCGTGAAGCGAACGCTCAGGAGTGGGTCGATGCCTTTGCCGCCATCAAGCAGGCGATGGACATCCGGTTCTCCGAGAACACCAAGATCGAGAAGGAGTACCAGCAGGCAGTCGTCCGAGACAACAATCGCCATTCCACCGGCGAACTCTTCGACTACGTTGTCATCGACGTGGAATACGTTCAGTCCGCATATGCCATTCCCGGGCAGAGAACCGAGACTGGCTACCGCTTCGACATGGTCGGGTTTCGTTGGCCCGTCGCAGGCGGAAGCAGGGCGAACAGCAAGGTGACCCCGGTCATCATGGAGATGAAGGCGGGAGACGGCGCCATCACCTCAAGCCGCAAAGGCGAGAAGCCCGACGACCTATCGCCGGGATTGGTGAAGCATGTGCTCGATTTCGAGCGTTTCCTCACGCCCGAACCCGGTGAGAAGATCTCGAAGCCGTTCGACCTCCTGCGCCAGGAGCTTGCGGCGATGTTCGAGACCAAGAAACGTCTGAAACTCCCGTCTCTGCCCAAGAGGATGACGGAGCGCGTGACGATTACCAAGGACGACGTGAGTGAGCGACCGGAGGTGCTCTTCGTTCTCGCGAACCACCAGCCGTCTTCGAAGCGCTTGAAGAACGAACTCGAGGAACTCGCGAAGCGGGAGCTGCCTCTCCGTGAACATGCCGACTACAGCGTCGCGACGGTCTCGTTTGCCGGCTACGCGCTGTTTGCAGACAAGGTCATCCCGCTCGACGAGTTCATCGCGAAGCTACCCTGAGTTGTGCCCCGGGGCAGGCACCGCGGCGTCCCGTCTCCGTCAGACCCCCGTGCTACTCTGTTTCTGGGGTCTGACATCAACCACCAAGGGGCGCTCACCACGCACTACATCATTCACCGCGGCCAGCATGAGATCGGTGGCATGTGCATCGAGGTCGATGCCGACGACGGCACACGCATCCTCCTCGATCTCGGCATGCCGCTCACCGCGCCGGGCGGCGGTGACTTCCCGTGGGACACCCCGCAACGGCCGACGGCAGACCTGATCGCCGAGGGAGTCCTGCGCGACATACCCGGCGTGTTCCCACACGACCCCACTGCGCCCGCTGTCGCGGCGATCATCCTCACGCACTCGCATCTCGACCACTACGGCCTCGCCCACCATGCGCATCCGGCGATCCCGGTGTACGGGAGCGAGGGGACGATCGCGGTGCTCGAGGTGGGACGCGTGTTCTTCCCCGCCTCCGCGCTGCCGGCAGACCTGCGGCGGTTGCCGTTGGATGAGACGCTGCGGTTCGGGGGCCTCTCGGTGACCGCGATCCCGGTCGACCACGCGGCGCCGGATTCGCGCGCGCTGCTCATCGAAGCCGATGGGCAGCGCCTGCTCTACACGGGGGACCTGCGCGCTCACGGGCGCACGGGGTTCCGCTTCGCGAACATGCTCAGTGACGAGCGCCTGCGCGGGGTCGACTGGCTCCTGATCGAGGGCACGACGCTGGGCTCATCCGGCGAGACGCATGGGCTGGGTCGTGAGGCGGACGTCGAGGAGAAGCTGGTCGAGCTGGCGCGATCGGAGGGCGCGAAGCTCGCCGCGGAGGGGAAGCTCGTCGCCGCGGAGGGGAAGCTCGTCGCGGTTGTGGCGTCGGGCCAGAACGTCGACCGCCTCGTCTCGTGTTATCGCGCGGCGAAGCGAAGCAATCGCCTGCTCGTCATCGACCCCTACCAGGCATATGTGCTCATGAAGCTGGCGCCTCTGTCGAAGAACATCCCTCAGTTCACGTGGGACGGGGTCCGCGTGCTGTTCGCGCCTCATCAGGTCGAGCTGCTCAAGCAGGCCGGCAAGATGGACCTCGTCATCGAGATGCGTGACGCGGGCAAGGTATCCAGCGACGAGCTCGCCGCCGACCCCGGACGCTATCTCATGTGCTGTCGCGGCAGCTTCGGCGTGACCAAGGTGTTCGACAAGGTCGGGCCGGAGAAGGTCGATCTCGTCTGGTCGATGTGGAGCGGGTACTGGTCGCGCGAGCGGTGCGCGACGCGCACATGGGCCAAGCGCCATGGTCTCGAACCGCACTTCATCCACAGCGGCGGCCACGCCTGGCCTGACGACCTGCGCAGACTGGCGAGCGCGATGGCGGCCAAGCACACGGTGTGGGTGCACACGGACAGCGCGGATCCGGGCGCACCAGCGTAGCACTTCAGTCTTGAGGCTACGCCGCCTTGGCGATCACGCGTCCGACCTCGCTGCGAGACACACCCAGAATGAGCAGCGACTTCACCATGAGATCGAGCGACACCGAGGCGTCTGCCGCCTCCATCTTCGCGACTCGTGACTGGCTCGATCCCAGTCGGCGAGCCACCTGGGACTGAGTCCATTCGTTGCGTACGCGGATCTCGCGCAGGTAGTCGGCGAGCGCCAGCTTCAGTTCGACGAAGGCGGCCTCCTCGGCGCTCAGCTCGAGGAACTCGGTCGCGTCACCCACGCGCCAGCCGGCCGACTTGAGGCGATCCTTCTTGGCTTTCTCCATGCTGGTCACTCCTTCTCGCTTGCGAGCGCATCGTAGCCGCGCAGTCAGACGAGCGGTTTGTCGGGAGGTCTCCCCACGGGTGGAAGCGTATGTCACATTTGACATACAGTCAAGGGGCCGGCTGCTAGTCCAGCTCGATCTTGAGCTTCTTGCCGACCGCCGACGCCCCTCCGGGAACTATCCCTCGCCTTCGTCCGGCTCCTCCGCAGGGGACTCCTCCAGGGACGACCCCTCCGCGGGTTCCTGCGGCAGCAGGCTGCGTAGCGCCGCCCGCAGCGCCGACTGCGCTTCCTCCAACGTCATGCCCTCGGTGGAGATCAGGAAGAGTGGCTTCTTACCCATGGCGCTCTCCTTTCAGAGAATGGTGCCACGGGCGAACCCGTGGCGCTTTAGCAGTTGGTGACGCGGCTGCAAGCTGCTCTTCAAATCCCGCGTGCCGCCATGTGTGGCGACAAGTGATGATTGGAGTGTACCACCGGGGTGGGACGGCGAATTGGGGACCGACTAGCTGAGCTGAGGCTCTACTTTGGCCGCCAAGCCGGGTACGCCGCAGTGTCGACGCCAGGGACCGCCGAGAGTCTGGAGCCGTCCGCGTTGACCACGTAGAGGCGGGAGCCCATAGGGCCGCCACTCGCCATTGCCAGCGCCTTCCCGTCCGACGTCCACGCCGCAGCGGCGTTGGGGTCGACCATGAAGTCAGAGACCGGTTCGATGAGCGTCACTGGGGCGCCGCTCCCGCGGGTCGCGGCAACCCCGACGGTCTCGCTGGTTTGGAGAGCGATGCTCTTGCCGTCCGGCGAGAGCGCAAACCGGGCGACGTTCCCGGCTTTCGTCAGTTGGGCGAGGCCGCTCCCGTCTAGCTTGACGGACCACACGTCGCCGAGCCGCAAGAAGAGGATCCTGCCATCCGGCGCCCAGGCGGGCTGGTACTCCTGTGGCGTCTTTCCACCGGCCAGGCGCCTCACACTCCTGAGACCGCTGCCGTCCGCGTTCATCACGTAGATCGAGAAGTGCGTCTTCCCCTCCCCCGGGAGCCCGGTGCCGCTGAAGGCGATCTGCTTGCCGTCAAGCGACCACGCAGGATCGATGCCTCTCACCGACCCCTTCGTGAGCTGTCGCTTGCCGGAGCCGTCCCCGCTCATGACCCACAGCGCCGCGTAATTCAGATTGTCCATTCCCACGCCGTAGACAACATAGACGATCCTGCCCCCATCCGGGGACCAGGTGGGCTGGCTCTCGCGGGTGGGAGCTTGGGCAAGCGTCTTCAGACTCGTGCCATCGGCGTTGACGACGCAGATGTTGCTCTTGGTGACGGAGTTCTCACCCTCGAAGTTCTCCCCCGTCTCCACCACTTTCTCAAAGGCGATCACGCCGGCGACGGTCGGCGACGGCAGAGGAGTCGCGCTCTGAGACGGCTCTGCCGACGTCGAGGTCGTCGCGCTCGGCGTGTTCGATGCCGTGGTGCTCGTACCGCCGCAGGCGGCGGCCATCGCGGTCGCACCGACGACAAGCAGCGCCAGCGTGAGCCCGACGGATGCAAGCGATCTGGATCCCCACAGTGGCTTCATGATCGGCCCCCTTTTTCGCCCCGTAGCTCCCGAGAAGGCTGCACCTATCAGGAGTCTCGTACGACGACCTTATATCTCCGTGTAGAAGGCAGGTCAAGCCTTTGGGGACCGCGGCGCGGCGGTGTAGCCGGCGCCGGCGGTGAGCGCGGTGAAAGCCGAGGTCCACGCCTCCGTCCGTCTGCTCGAGCCGGCAGGCTAAGGCCAGAGCGTTCCGGGTCAGTCAGTGCCCGCATTCCCGCCCGCCGTCCGTTCACCGCGTATAGGATGGTGTCGGCGGCCATCCGGGGAGGGGCAAGACAATGAGCACGACGATCGATCGCGACGAGTTGAACGCATACGCCGACGTGGTGCTACGCTGCGGCGTCAACCTCGAGCCCGAGCAGAAGCTGCTAATCATGGGCTCCGTCGACCACAGCGATCTGATCGCCGCCCTGGCCGAGCGGGCGTACTCGCATGGCGCAGCCGTCGTGCACACCCTCTACCACGACGACCGCGTCGAACGGGCGCAGGCGACACACGCCCCCAGCGACGAGCTCGCCTGCGAAGTCGCACCGTGGCTGGCGCACGCCGTCGACGTGGCGATCGAGGAACGCTGGGCGTCCATCGACACGGTCGGCGACACCGAAGACGACCCCTTCGCCGGCGCGCCGGCCGGCCGCGTCAGCGCCCTGCGCACCGCCATCTCGGCCGAGCTTCGACGGCACTCCAACGCGCGTCGCGCCTGGAACATCTGCGTCTGCCCCAGCGCGGGCTGGGCGCAGCGCGTCTACGGCGAGCCCGACGAGGCGCGCCTGTGGGCCGACCTGCGTTTCATGCTGCGCCTCGACGATCCCGACCCAGTGGTCGCCTGGCAGGCGCGTCGCGATGAGCTGACGGCGCAGGCGGCGCGCCTCAACGAAGCGAGCTTCAGCGCCGTCACATTCCGCGGCGCCGGCACCGACCTGCACGTGCCGCTGCACGCCGACGCCGTCTGGATGCCGGCGGAGTTCGTCACGCCATGGGGTCACCACTTCCTGGTCAACCTGCCGACCGAGGAGTTGTTCACGACACCGGATTTTCGCGGCGTGGAGGGCACCGCCGTGGCGACCCGTCCGACCGAGGTCCACGGCGCGATGGTCACCGACCTCGTGCTGCGATTCGAGGGCGGCCGCGTTGTCGACGTCCAGGCGAGCGGCAACCTCGACGCCGTGATCGCGCAGCTTGACCAGGACGCTCAGGCCCGTTTCCTCGGCGAGGTCGCACTCGTCGACGGCTCCTCGCGGGTGGGGCAGCTCGGCCGGGTGTTCAAAGACCTCCTTGTCGATGAGAATGCCGCCTGTCATGTCGCCTGGGGCAACGGCTACGCCGAACCCTTCCCCGACGGCCTGCCCGACGACGACGAGGCGCGCATCGCCCGCGGCGTCAACGCGTCGCGGATCCATCAGGACATGATGCTCGGCGGCCCCAAAGTGAGCGTGTTCGGCGTCACCGCCGCTGGCGACGAGGTGCCGGTTCTCATCGCGGACGCCTGGCAGATCTAGCGGCGCCAGGTGGTGGTGGAGGGCGAGCAACCTCGGCGTGGCTGTGGCCAGCCTTCCTTCCTTGGTCGGTCGCGAAACCTTACATTGAAGGTGGACCGATTTCAGGGGTGCAGGTCACTCTCCGCCACGGGGTGTAGGATGCGTTAAGCTCTCAGCCCACCGGCTGCAGGCGTGCATCGGTTCTTCGAGGGGGCATGGCTTGGCGCACGATGTGTTCATCAGCTACGCGTCGGACAACAAGGCGATCGGCGACGCAGTCTGCGCAGCGCTCGAACGCCAGCACATCCGTTGCTGGATCGCTCCTCGCGACGTCCTGCCGGGCCACAACTTCGCGCAGATGATCATCGAAGCCATCCACTCGGCGCGCGTCTTCGTCCTTGTCTTCTCGGCGGCCTCGAACGCCTCCGTCCAGGTCCAGCGCGAGGTCGACCGGGCCGTCTCGTGCGCGCTGCCGATCCTGCCGCTGCGTGTCGAGGATGTAGTGCCCAGTGACTGGCTCGAGTACTACCTCGCCGGCCAGCACTGGCTCGATGCCCTGACGCTGCCCCTCGAGCGCCATCTCGCTCGGCTCTGCGAGGCGATCGCGGTCCTGCTCGAGCCGACGACGACCGAGGCGCCGCCGCTGCCCGAGGAGGGGCGGACAGACGATCGGACGCAGAGACCGGCGGAGCCAGCGGACACACCTCCGGCCCCGCCCCCCGCGCACACAAGTCCGACAGCGCCCCCCGTCGACACGCAGTCGGCTGCGCCGGCGCCGGCGCGCACGCCTGCGCCCAAACCTTCTCCACCACCCAAGCCCGCTGCGCCCAAGCCTCAGCAGATGGCCGTGCCTGCCACCCCCGCCGCGGCTGTCGCAGTCTCGTCTGGCCAGATCGGGGGGGAGGCGGCGTACACGCCGGCGACATCCGCGAAGCTGCTGCGGCTTCCTCGCCACCCCAAGACGTTCGCGGTTGCGGTCGGCGTCGGGGCGGCGTGGGTCATCATCCTCATCGTCGTCGGCTTGGTGACCCGATAGCCTGCGCAGGCGTGAGCCTGCGCGTTACCTCGCTGCGCTGACCTCGGTCGGCGACTCGCGGCGCCCGACCCGGGAACTCGCGGTCGCGCCAAGCCACATCAACACGACCACGACGGCGTCGACGGCAGCCACCGGCAAGACCCAGAGCGGACTGCGGAACGGGTCGACGTAGGCCAAGGCAAGGAAGACGCCGACCCCGATGCCGACTACGCTGCCGAGCACGACCTGCAACGCGCCGAGCGTTCCGCGATGGGGCCGCGCGCGGACGGCGTGCATGAGTGAGTAGTACTGCCAGGCGAAGAGGACCCCGCCGCCGACAAGGATCAGTAATTTGAGCCACCGGCTGTCGCCCTCGGCCATCGCCTTCAAGCGTTTGAGGTTCTCGACTGCCGCGCTCCGCAGTTGCGGCGAGGCGTCCGAGTCCCTGATCTCGGCGAGCGCGGTGGCGGCGGCGCGAAGGTTCCCTCGCTCGGCGTCGATCAGCGCCAGACCCAACTTGGCGTAGTCGTTCGCCGCGATCTCGGTCGACTGGACGAAGTCGCTCCTGGCGGCGTCGAGGTCCCGTCTCTCCAGCCTCGCCATCCCGCGCTGGAAGTAGGCGACGGCCAGGTCGCTGCTTGCCAACTGGGCGATCTTGGCGTTGGCCCCGGGCTGTGCCAGCTTCTCGAAAATCGGGAAGCCTTGCCCGAAGTCCCCGAGAGCACAGTACGCGCAGGCGAGGGCGATCTCGGCCTGCGCACTGGGCGCGGTCGCCGCCGATTGCAGGAAGGCCGTCTTCGCATCGTCCAGGCGACCTTGCTGGGCGGCGACCAGCCCGAGGTTGAGATAGGCGGCCGCCTTGACGCGCTTGCCGACCGCATTCGAACCGGCGGCGCTCGCCCGCGCCGCCGCCGCCGCCGCATCGGACGGGCTGGCCTGGAACATGTAGGCGGCCCCGAGGTTGAGGTCGGCCCCCCGGTATCGCTTGTTGAGACGCAGGACCTTCTGCAGGAGCGGCAGCGCCTTGCCGTAGTCGTTCGTCATCATGTAGCAGACGGCAAGGTTGTTGAGGGCGTCCGTGTCGGTCGGGTCGAGCTTGATAGCCTCCGCGAAGAGGACCTTCGCTTTCGCCACGTCTCCCGCGGCGAGCGCTTTGCAGCCGAGATTGTATGGATGTTCCGTTGCCGCCACGGCGGGCCCGGCCGCGGCCATGAGCATGCCGGCACACGCCAGAACGATGATGATCGATCGCGGCGAGAGTGTCTTCGACATGGTTGTACCGACCATCTGCTACTACACCGAAGGACAGGGCGTGTAGCCCTGGCAAGAGCAGTTCGGGTTGCAGGTGCACGACGGCGGGGGCGGGGGCGGGGGCGGCGTGGTCCCGCCGCCGCCGGTCGGCGTGTGCGAGACGCAACTGCAGGTGGCGACGGACTCGCAGGTGCACACGACATTGCAGGTGCAGACGGTGTTGCACGTGCACAGGGAGCCCCCGAAGGCATCGTGGCCGGTGAGCCTGGTCTTGGTCGCATGGGCGACCGTCTTGTGGCCGGCCTTGTGCGTCTGCTTCGCTGGCGTCTTTGGTCCGGACAGCCTGCGGCTGGGATTCTGGGGCGCGACGAACAGCTCGGGGTCGGGGTAGTCGTACTCGGGTTGGGGGACGCTCCAGCGCAATACCTCGGGCGCCGCGCTTGTCATCGGTATGCTCGTCGGTGTGTCGTTGGGCGAACTATCGGCGAAGAGTTCACCGGCCCATGCGACTACAGAAGCGCTCTCGCCGATCGCGAGTTCGGGAGGCTGGTACGCTCCGCCCGCGTTCGCCACCTGGTCTATCTGGTCTTGGTCGGACACCCGATCAGCCTTTCGTCAGAGCTTCCACGCCGGCGGGCACAGGTGTACCCATGAGGGCGTCCTCGAGCTGGTCCCGTGTGAGGCGCCGGTTGATCTGGCAGCGTGCGATGACGGACTCTTCTCCGCCCGGATAGAGGCGTTTCGACGCGCAGTCGCCCGCGCAGTGGTACTTGCAGAAACAGAGCGCGCAGCGCGGGGCATCGTCGACGGTCAGGCGCCGCAGCGCGGCGATGCGCGCGTCGTCGAAGGCGAACGCGCGTTGCGCAGGGTCGTAGGCGCCATAGATGAACGTCTCGGCCCGGGGATCGTCACGGCCGGTGACCTCGTAGCAGGCAGTGATGTCACCGTCGCTCGTCACATTGAAGCTTGGGGCACTGGCCTGGCAGAAGGCGTGCGCCAGCGACGGCTGTCTGGCGCCCGAGTAGACCACCGTCACGCCGTGCTCGGCGGCGAGCGCCCGGCAGCGGCGAAAAGTCTCGACGAAGCGGTCGGCGCTCGGCGGCTGTAGGTCATGATGGAGCGAGCGGCCGCAGGCGAACAGCGGCTCGAGGTGGATCGTCGCGAGCTTGTAGTCGGCGGCCAGGTGGCGCACGGCCGCCGGCACGTGCTCGATCGTGTCCGACGTGCAGGTGAGGCGGGCGCCGACGGAGCAGGCGCCCGCCGAAAGGCGCTCGAGTGTGCGCTCGACGGCGGCCGAAGAAGGACCGCCGTTGGCCTGCGGCCGCAGGCGGTCCTGCACAGCCGCCGGCCCGTCGACCGACACCATGACCGAGGTCATGGTGTCCGCCAGATAGTCGCGCATGCCGTCGCCCATCACACCGTTGGTCGCGACACCGGTGGAGAGCTCCAGGCCGTGCTCCCGGCATCTCCGGCGAGCGTGCTCGACGCAGTGCACGAGCGTCTCACCGGCCAGCGTCGGTTCGCCGCCGCCGTGGAACGCGACCGTGACCTCGCCGACCTCGCTCTCGACGGCGTTGCTCACGATGAAGTCGATGGCGTCGCGCGCGACCCGCTCGTCGAGATGACGTGGCCGGTCGCCGCCGGACGCATAGCAGTAGAGGCAGCGCAGATTGCAGGCCGTGGTCAGAAAGAGCGTGCAGGCCGTAGGGCGAAGGGGGATCGGTGTGACGTCGGCTGCAGGGCGCTCATGCGGCGTTGCAGCGTCCGGCTGCCGGGTCGGCCCTGTCGGGCCGGCCCCCCGCCGGCCGCTCTTCGGCCCGATGAGCTCCAGCTCGAGCAGCAGGTCGAGCACCTCGCGCGTGCGGCTGTCGCGTGGCAGGCTGCGTTCGGCGGCGATGTCGGCCAGCAGGTTGAGGGCGGCGTCGTTGACCAGCAGGCTGGTGCGCTGCAGGGGCGCGTAGACGATGTGCTCGCGCCCTCGCGGCAGCGAGAAGATCTCCGTGGCGAGCTGGTATCTGGTCACGTCCGCGACTCCCCGACCACGCGCATTACCCGTCGAGACCGAACGCGAGACCCGCCCCCGAGAAGGCCTGGAGGCAGGCCCGTGTGTCGGCCCTCGCCCTCGCCTGCGCGACGCCATATCGACCAACGAGGAGGGCGGCGAGGTCGTCGATCGTGCGCCGCCCGTCGATGTTGCGCCAGATGAGCGCCGCCGGTTCGTTCAGCCGAAAGACCGGTCCTCGGGGATCGACCGGCGTCGGTCGCAGTGCGAGCCCCGTGCCGTAAGCTTCTTCCCTGAGGTTGTCGGCGCGTCGCGGCCGTGCCGCGTCCCGGTTCGTGACTCGGTGGCTCGCCTCGCTCCAGCGGCGACCGGCCACCAGGGCGAGCAAAGCGCCGAGGGAGGTCAGCAGAAACGCTCTCCTCGTCAGCGGTGAACCCGGTAGTGTGTCCGTTGTGGCCACGGCCCGGAAACCCCCTTGTCCTCAACCCACACCCTGTGGCACGGGGCGTGCGACCATCTCACATCCTGTGCCGCACGATTCCTTGCGTCAAGGTCGAGCCCGCGGTCCGCCGCACTTGAGTCTGGTCACCAAAGCGCGTATAAAAGGCGCACGCTGGACGTCGGACCAGCAGCCGGCCGACGAGACCAGGATCTCCACTCAGGGTGGTCCCGCCGTGTTGACTGCGGGACGGGTCTCGCCGGTTCTCGGCGAGACGGGGTTGTAAAGCGGGGGGCCGCGCAATCCGCCGGTCTACGCGACGTTTCAGGAGAGGCGGTACGTTCGATGAACCCATTCCGCACACTTCCCGCGATTCGTGCACCCGGCGATCGTACGCACCGACGGCGGCGGGCCGTTTCACTCTTCCGGGCCGGCGGCGTTGCCGCACTGTCGTTCGTCGTCCTGGCGCTGCTCGCAGCGAGCGCGTACGCAGGCCCAGCGCCGACGAAGAGACCGGTGGTGAGCGGCTCACTACAGCCTGCGGTTCATCTCAAGCTGGTGCCCCTGGGCGGCGGCGGCGGAGTCCAGAAACTGAAGCCGGGTGTGCTCAACCCGGCCGCGACCGCCTCGGCGGTCGCGCACCAGTTTGGTTGGAGTAACACGATCTTCTACGACGGGTTCGAGAACGGCATGAGCAACTGGACACGCCTTGGCACTCCGACCTGGGACCTCTCCTCCAGCTACTACCGGACGTTCTTCGCCGGCTCGTACTCGGCGTACTGCGCGGGGAGCTTGATAGATGCGCCTGGCCCCTACATCAACAACATGAATGCCTGGATGATCGCAGGACCGTTCGATCTCTCGACCGTCACGAGCGCGACGCTCTGGTACAGCCTGTTCGTGGACACGGAAGAGAAGTACGACCCACTCCAGGTGCTTGTCTCGGTGGACGGCACCAACTTCAGTTATACGTCGTATTCGGGGCCAAAGGGCTTTATCAGGGACGCCTTCGATCTCACGAACGTCCCCGCGATAGGCAACGTCTGTGGCCAAAGCCAGGTGTGGATCGCCTTCCGCTTTGTAAGCGACGCGACAAACACAGGCCAGGGCGCCTACGTGGACGAGGTCAGCGTGCAATCTGGGCTGCGCCCTGTGTATGTGAGCATGACTGCCGGGCCGGCAGTCGTCGGTTACAACAAGCCGGTGACCATCGCGGGCACGCTGACCGACACGTGGGGAAACTTGCTCACCAATCGGTCCGTTGACCTCTACGCATCGACGGACAACAAGAACTTCTCGTCGCGCGGTACCATCGATTGTACGACAGGCGCATTCTCGACCTCGGTGAACATCGTGCGCAAGACCTGGTTCGGGGTGGTCTTCCGGGGCGACAGCGAATACCTGTGGTCAAACATAAACGGTTGGGATTCGCTGTTTTACGACGACGACATCAAGTCTGTCACGTCGCGCGCCTCCCTCACACCGCCGGTCGTGCCCTCGCTGGTGAGACGCTGGATGCCAAACACGAAATCACAGACGTATTGGGGCACGCTCAAGCCCATGCACTCGACCGCGCAGAACAAGACCAGCCACACCGAAGTCTTCCTGCAACGCTATTCGGGCGGCAGGTGGAAGCAGATTGACGCGAAGTACGCCCAGGCATACCGCAACACGACTACGGCCACCTTGTACATGACGAGCTGGCGCTTGGGCGCGCCCGGACGCATGCGGATGCGGGCGGTGCACGCCGACGCGGACCACGCCAAGACGACGTCGGTCTGGAGGTACTTCCGCGTGCTGTAAGTCGGACGACTCACGTCGCCCGGCCAGCCTCATCCGGCCTTCGGAGCCGCCAGCCGGTAGACCTGAAAGCCCGTCCGGGCGAGAAAGACCGGCAACGAGCGCACGGCTTCGCGGTCCTTCTCGCGCTCGGGCTCTGAGAGGTCGTCCCACGGCACCATCGACGGGTGCGTCTTCTTCGTCACGTTCTTGGCGCCCGTCGCCTGCGTCCAGCCCGCGCGCGCGTGGTCGTCGACCCAGCGCTCGTGCTCCATCACAGAGAGACGTTCCAGTTCCTCGGGCGTGAACGCGAAGAGGTCCGCGTCCCAGTCCGTCATCGGCTCGAGCCCGCAGCCCGCGGCCGCGAGCTTCACACCGATGTGGTCGGCCTGCGTCCGGCTGGCCTCCTGGAGCTCGAGCGGGAGCTCGTCCCACGGGCGCAGCGACGGGTTGACCGCCGGCGTCTCGCCGCGAGCCGTCTGATGCCTCACGTACTCGTCGTGGATCATCCGCGCCAGCGACTCGTGCATGCCGCCCAGCACCAGCTCCGGCGTGCACGTGCGCTCGTACAGCGGGAACGCGGCCAGGCGTGGGTCGCCGCTGCCTGCCTCCGGCAGAAGCACGGCCAGACCCGCCCCGTCGCGAACGCGCACGACGACGCGCGTCTGCTGGTCTCGCAGGCTGTGCGCGAGCGAGAGACCGGCGGCGACGCTGGTCTGGTCATCGTCATGGCAAACAAACGCGACGCTCACGTCGCTACGGCCCTCGTCGTCGAAGAGGAACGCTCCTCGCTGGAACTCGCCACTGTCCACGCTCACATCGTGGGGGACCAGCGCGCACACAGACGCGAGGCGCGGGTAGTGCGCGCAGAGCGCGTCGATCCAGACGCGCGCGTCGCTGTCCACGACGGAGATGCGCAGGCGCTCGCCGGTGGCACGGAACCGTGGGTGCCAGTTGCGCGCGGCCCACACCACGACGCTGCGTCCTAGACCGCCGAGCCCCGCGACCAGGATGTGCGCGGGACCGGCGCTTTCGCCCGCCGCGGGCCCATGCTGGGCCAACATCGCTCGTGCGCCAAGGTCGAACACGTTGAACATGTCGAGACGGAGGATACCGGCCTGCTCGGGCTCCAGCTCCTGTTGGCTCAGCAGCTCGTAGAGCCGCGGCTCGACGATGTGCACGCTGCATGCCAGCGGGCTGCGGCGCCCGGCTCTGACCAGATGACGCACCGCAGCGACCACCCGGGCGTTGGTGTCGTCGTCGCAGACTGCGACGAGCATCCGGGCGCGCGCCAGACCGGCACGCGCCAGGAGCCGCTCGTCGGAGGCGTCGCCGGTCAGCACGATCACACCCTCGTCACGGGATTCCTCGATCGCCGGGTTGCCGGGATCGCGTTCGACGGCCACGGTCGGCAGCCCCATCTCCCGAAGTTGGCGGGCGAGGTACCGGCCCTTGCTTCCCAGACCGCAGACGATCAAGTGATCGCGCAGGGTGCGCAGGCGCAGCCGCTTCACCTCGCTGGAGAAGACGATCACCAGGGCGACGATGCCGGTGTAGCCCTCGACAATCGGCAGCACGTGGCGCGCCACCTCGAGTTCGAAAGGCACCACGTGGGGCAGGGCGCCGGAGATCATGGGCACGAGCTGCATGGTGTAGTAGATCAGGTCGCCCCACGCGTGCGGCTTCTCGGTCGGGAACTGCTGGTAGTACTTCCAGAACCCGACGTAGCCAAGGACCATCGAGCAGACCCAGACGGCGATGATGATCGGCCACTGGTAGGTCAACCAGAATCGAGCCAGACGCCGGCGCCAGACCGGGCGGGGGCGCAGCGGCAGTGTCCGCGATGTTCGCGGTGCCTGCTCGGGCATACAAACCTCCATCGCTCGCTTCGCTCGACGGCGACTGGTCACAGGATGTGAACGGTACGACCGGCCGAGGGGATTCTAACCCGATTGGCGCCTCTTACGCCAAGGTCGACCGCCCGACCCCGGCACCAACAGTCACAAGGACTACCGCGCCCCGTTGGAGTGCGAGAGAATGCCGTTGCAGCAAGCTCATCCGGCTGGTGCGCCCGACGCGCCGAGCCGCTAGACCGAGAGCATCGCGGGACGGGGGGAGAGTCGTGGCCAAGCAGCAAGCTCGCACCGAGCAAAAGGCTCGCACCAAGACCGTCGTGGTCGCCGGTGACGTCGTCGTCGACCACCACATCTACGAGGGCACGCGCGACAAACCCTATGCACACGCGATGCAGGGCACCGCGATCCACCAGGAGGCCGGCGGCGCCAAGCTGCTCTTCAAGATCCTCGAGACGCTTGGCGCCGCCACACCCGAGCCCTTCACGGTCGAGTTTGGCATGGCCCCCACGCCGGCGAGCAGACCAGTTCAGTCCTACTCGCTGCTGACCCCTTGTCCCGCCGGAGAGAAGCGGAAGGGTGACGTCTGGCGCGTCACCGGCAACCTTGGCTACGGCGACAGCGTCGAGCGCACCACGCGCTATGCCGGCGCGCCGGCGCGCACGACCGCGCCCGCTTCGATCGTGGTGCTCGACGACGGCGCGCTCGGCTTTCGCCACCGCACAAACGAATCCGCTTGGCCCGAGGAGATGCGCGACGGCAAGTCGGCGGCCGTGGACTGGGTCGTGCTCAAGACGTCCGCTCCTGTGGCCCAGGGCGACCTGTGGCGAAGGGCCTGCCGGCAGTTCTGCGAAAAGCTCGTCGTCGTGGTGTCGGCGTCCGATCTGCGTCAGGAAGAGGTGAGCATCACCGAGGGACTCTCCTGGGAGCACACCGCCCAGGACCTGCTGCAGGAGCTGGCGCTCAACAAGAGCATCTCTGACCTCACGCGGTGCCGGCACTTGATCATCGGCCTGGGCACCGATGGCGCCCTGTGGCTCAGCACGCGCAGCGACGGCACGTCCCGGTATCGTCTCGTCTTCGATCCCGGCGGCCTCGAAGGAGCCTGGGCCAAGGGTGTCAAGGGCCAAGTGTGGGGCGGCATGTCGTGCCTGGTGGCGGCGATCGTCGCCGAGCTGGCCAAGTCAGATGTCGCCGCCACGAGCAGGGCCACCTGCAGTGGCGCCGACGAGGGCGAGGCCGACATCGGCGGTGGCATCATGCGCGGTCTCTCGGCCATGCGCCAGCTCCTGCGCGTCGGTCACGGTGCGGCGGGCGGTGGCGACGACGATCACAAGGCCAAGCAGGGGTTCCCGCCCGTTCCGGTCGTCGCCGACCTGTGCAAGCCGTCGAGCCGCTACCGGATCGCCGAGGTCCCGGCGGCGGTGGTCTCGGTCGGCAAGTCCCCAGACTGGACGATCGTCTCCGGCGAGCAGAGTGGCGTCGACGATCGCCCGCTTTACGGAATGGCGCGGCGGGTGGCCCTGTTCGGGTCCAAGGCGCTGGTCAACGAGGTCCCCTACGCCAGGTTCAGCAAGCTGCTGGCGGTCGATCGCGTCGAGATCGAGAGCCTGCGCGGTCTCGAGCGTCTCATCAAGGGCTACGAGAGGAACCCGCGTCCCTCCAAGCCCCTGTCGATCGCCGTGTTCGGCGCCCCCGGTTCGGGCAAGTCGTTCGGCGTCAAGCAGATCGCCAAGACGGTACTGGGCGACGAGGTGCCCATCCTCGAGTTCAACCTCTCGCAGTTCTCCGATCCGGGGGAGCTCATCGGCGCCCTCCACCAGGTGCGCGACAAGGTCCTCGGGGGCACCACACCGGTCGTGTTCTGGGACGAGTTCGACTCGCGCGAGTACATGTGGCTGCAGTACCTGCTGGCGCCGATGCAGGACGGCAAGTTCCAGGAGGGCCAGGTCACGCACCCGATCGGCAAGTGCGTGTTCGTCTTCGCCGGCGGCACGAGCTACGACTTCGCCAACTTCTCGCCCCGCGAAGAGATACGTCCGAAGGCCAGCGGCGCGGCCGGCGACGATGTCGCTGGAGGGGCGCAGACGGGCCTCACGAAGTTCGAGAAGTTCAAGCTCGTGAAGGGCCCCGACTTCGCCAGCCGACTGAACGGCTACCTGAATGTCGCCGGCCCGAACCGGCGCCAGAAGTACGCTGCCGATCGGCGACAGTGGGTCGACGACGACGATCCGCGCGATCTCTGCTTCCCCGTGCGTCGCGCCCTGCTGATGCGGGCCACCGGCGGGTTCGTCGGGGCCGCCGAAGGCGATGAGATGGACATCGACGGCGGGCTGCTGACCGCCTTCCTCGAGATCAGCACGTACGAGCACGGGGCGCGATCTCTGGAGACGATCATGGGACTCACCGGCGGCGCCGGCCTGCCAGGCCTCAGGCGGTCGGCTCTGCCACCCGAGGACCAGCTCTCGCTCCAAGTCGACTACGACGAGTTCATGGAGCTGGTCGATCGCGACCGCCCGTTCAGGATGAGCAGCGATGATCTCGCTCCCGCGGTGCACGACTTCTACCGGAAGCTGTGCCGCAAGGAGGGCTGGTCGATCCCCTACGACGTGGGCTTCGCAGAGCTGCCCGACGGCGTGAAGGCCGACAACATCGCCGCGGCAGCACGCATCCCGCGCGTGCTGGCCTTCGTGGGACTGGCCGTGGTGAGCAAGGACCACCCGTCGACGATGTCTCGGACCAAGGTGCTCAACGCGATCGAGGCCAACATGGAGCTCCTGGCCGAGTACGAGCACGACGGCTGGATGGAGCAGAAGTACCGCGACGGCTGGTCGCACAGCCTGGTCAGGGACGATGAGGCGAAGCAGCACCCCTGTCTCGTGCAGTACGCGACGCTGAGCGAGGAAGACAAGGAGAAAGACCGCAACGCGGTCCGCCACTACCCCGACATCGCCGAGCTGGCCGGGTACAAGATCGTCGAGGCCGGCAGCCCGGTGAAGCCGGCGGCGCGGCGCGGCAAGTAGACCGCGATAGAAGCATGACGGCGGAGACCCTGCGTAAGTGGGTGCGCCAGGCTGAGACCGATCAAGGCCTGCAAGCCTGGGCTCTCGGGAAGCGATGTGGTGCTGCACTGAATTCAGAAGGCAGGTGTCCCAAAATCGGTGACACGCTCCGGGACCTTGGTATGATTGCCCTCGGCCAACGATCGAGCAAGAACCGGTCAAGCACGTTCTCAACAAAGGGAGGGTTGTTCTTATGGAATCGAGTCCTCTGCTTAGCGGACTAGTTCATCGAGTCGCGCCTCACCGAAAGAAGCTGGTGGTGCTCTTGATAGCACTGCTGGTGATAGAGGGCGGCACCCTTGTTGTCTGGTCTCTTCTGTCACCCAAGTACCAATACAGCACCATCAACATGAGCATGTTCGGGCAGCAAGAGATCAGGAAGAACAAGTCCTCAGGCGAGACTCAAATATGGGGCGCGGGCAAGTGGCAGAAGATAGTGGTCTCCGGGGATCAGTGGACACTCCCAGGGGGGACACAGATTGCGGTCGGGGGAGGATCGCCACCCAAGCATACCCCTTCGATTCCGAGCGCAGTTTTGATCATCGTGATCGTTCTCGCTGCTGTCGAGGTGGCGCTGCTCGGCGTCTTGCTGATTGGCAGAAGCACGGTCGCGCGCGCGGGCGACGCAGCCGTGGCGCCAGCGGTGACCGAGACATCCGCACGCGAGCCGGCACCGCCGATCGCGGTCTCGCCACCGATCGATGAGGTGGCAGTTTCGTCTCCGGACGCGCCGATGGCGGTCTCGCCGCCGGCTGAGCCGACTGCAGTGGCACCACCGGCCGAACCGGTGCGATTCTGCCCTGGATGCGGCACGGCTTATGCAGACGACGAGAAGCGCTTCTGCAGCGTGTGCGGACGCGCGCGCACGGAGAGCGTCTGAGAAACCTGGCGAGCGGGCGCCAGGCGCCCGCTCGCCGATCACGAGAGTAGAGACTGACCTGACCCTCTGAGATCGGTCCACTCGAGGTCACGGTTCTCGGATCGGAAACCACTGGCCGTCTCACGCACGACCCGCAGCGCCATACGGCCTCTGGTGGCGTCGGCTTGCGTCGGCTCCTCGCGAGGCTTCTGGGGGTCTTCGTAGCCGCACACGAGTCCAAGACCTGGGCCACAAGTGCCAACGGGTCGTCGCCGATCGCTCGGCCGGGCTTCTCGCTTGCCGATCACGGTCCACCGTCTCCTGGGCCGCAGATGGCCATCGGACTATCATAGGAAGTGGACCACTAGATGAGGGCAGGTCAGTCAACAGATCTGAAAGGGGTATCACCGTGGGGAAGCTAGCAGACCGGATTCAAGCGAACGTCGAACTGATGCGCGAAGCCCTCAAGCCAAACCTCGAGCCGGATGAGGAGTTGCGCTGGTTCAGCGCTGTGACCCAGTTCAGGGCGCCGGCTGCGGTGAGGTTCTTACTCTCATGGTCGATTGTGCTCCCGATGTTCGGTCCTCTTTTGGCACTGTTCCTCGAAACGCAGTGGTACGTTGGCATAACGCCAGGGCGTGTCCTTTTCGGTCGAATCAAACGCCCGTTCCAACCAGACCCAAGCGGAGTCATCGCCGTCCCACTGGTCGATGTCACGCTCGGTCGGAGAGGGCAAAGCGGCGCTGAGTTGCTCGTCGCGAACCCAAAAGGCGGGTTGCCGAGGAAGCTCAGGCTTGCCAAGGGCATCGATATCGAGAAGCTACAGGCATTGCTTCAAGCCTAAGCTTTTCGTGCCTGGATCGGCGGTTGAAAGACCCGGATATTATTGAGCGTTGCTCAGGTCAGGAGTCTCGTATGGTGATTGGTCTACCCCCAAGCGACAATGAATGCAAGCACTTGGGGATTGCGGCGCAGGGACGCCGGTCTCAACTGACGCCCAAGCAAGGCGTTTAGGCGGCCTCCTGCCGCGACAGGCGCCACCAGACGAGGCCGTAGGCGGCCACCGCCCAGCCGAGGATGATCGCAAACGAGAGCCACTCCGCGCCGAACAGCTGGCGGCCGGCGAGAGCATTCATTCCGAGCCGCATCGTCTGCGCCGTGGGGATGACCGACACGACCGCCTCGACCCGGCCCGGCACAGGCAGCCCAACGACGATGGCCGGGACGATCAGGGGGAGAAGGGCGACGGTGCTCCAGGTGTTGAGCTGCGTCTGAGTGCGCATCAGCCCGCCCAGAAGCAGGCCAAGGCCGACCAAGGTCACAGAGGTCAGAACGATGGCGGAGACGAAGAGCGCCAGGTTCTCGGGCACCACCCGGGTGATCGCCAGCATCAGCGGCACGGAGATCACGCAATACGTGAGGCCGAACAGCGATTTGGCGACGATCACCTCGACGTCGGAAGCGATCAGGGTGAGCGCCTCGACGGTCCGTTTCTCGGTCTCCTCAGTGAGCACTGCCGGTAGCGCGTAGACGGCGATCATGGCGAGCATGAGGATGACGGCCACGAGCACGAACGTCTTGCGCACACCGAGCGCGGCGAGTGCCGAGTCGGCGGTCCCGGCCGTGGCGGGGAGCGTCACCAGCGCGATGGTCGCCGCCGGCACCTGCCCCGCGAGCGACTGCGTCACCCGGTCGAGAACCGCCGCCACGTAGTCACCGCCGAAGCTCGGCGAGGCAGGCAGTATCACCGTGAGCTTCGGCGAGGCGCCGCTCTTCAGCGCGCTGTCAAAGCCGGCCGGGACCACCAAGCCGACGTCCACTTTCTTGTCCCGCACCTGCAGGGTCAAGGCCGCCTGATCGGCAAAGGACTGCACCTTCAACTGTAGGGCCGCCTTCGTCGCCGCGTGCAGAGCAGCCGGCAACTGCGTCGACGCGGACGCGACCACGCCGAGCTTGCCGGTCGGCTTCGTGTCGTCCTTGAAAATGAAGCTGTAAAGAAGGCCGATGAGCAGCGGCATGAGGACGGCGA
Organism: Actinomycetota bacterium; assembly: GCA_003132585.1. Classification (GTDB taxonomy): domain Bacteria; phylum Actinomycetota; class Thermoleophilia; order UBA2241; family UBA2241; genus PALSA-647. The sequence continues at coordinate 26,415 of PKYG01000095.1, read as the reverse complement.
TGATGAGGCGCGAGTCTCGCAGCGCGTCGCGCAGGTCTTTGCCGTAGATTGCGGTGATGCGTGAGAGGTTCACAGCGGCCTGCCGGCCAGGTTCACGAAGACGTCCTCGAGGGTGCCCTCGCGGGAATGCACGGTGAGCACCTCGCCGGCGGCCATCCACGCCTCGAGGCGGGCGGCATCCGCGCCCTCGTCGAGGCGGACCTCGTGCTCGGTCCGGTCGCGCAACAGCACGTCGGCAGTGCGCTCGCCGTAGCGGAGCTTGAGCTCACGCGGCGTGTCGAGCGCGACGATCTTGCCGGCGGCCAGGAAGGCGACGCGGTCGCACAGTTCGTCCGCCTCTTCCATGTAGTGCGTAGTGAGAAAGACCGTGGCGCCATCGCGGGCGTGGTCGCGGATGATGCCGCGCACGTCACGGGCCGACGATGGGTCGAGTCCCTTGGTGGGTTCGTCGAGAAACAGGACTCGGGGATCGTTCACCAGCCCCCGGGCGATGAGCAGCCGCTGCTTCATGCCGCTGGAGTAGGTCCTTACCCTGCGGGAAGCCGCGTCCGTGAGGCCGACGCGCTCGAGAAGCTCCGGGACGCGCGCCGATGGCGCGCCGTAGAGCTTGGCGAACAGCTCCAGGTTCTCGCGCCCCGTTTGCCGCTCGTAGAGATTCTGCTCCTCGAAGACGAGATTGATGAGCGGCTTCACGCGCTCGCGCTCGTGCACGACGTCATGCCCGGCGATGAGCGCGCGCCCGCTTGTCGGCCGCGCCCGCCCCGTGAGCATGCGGATCGTCGTCGTCTTGCCGGCGCCGTTGTGGCCGAGGAGGCCGAGGATCTCGCCCTCGGCCACGCTGAAGCTGACATCATCGACTGCACGCACATCGCCGTAGTGCTTGGAGAGGCCGTCCACCTCGATGATGGTCGGTCCAAAGCGGTGAGCGCTCACTCTGACTCCGATCGCCTGAGGCATGTCACCCCGCTACCCTATTGGAACGAACGAGGCCGGGCTAGGGCTGACGATTCGACGGCTGTCGAAGTGGCGTCGGCCGGAGACGCCGGCCAGCACACGATCCGTTGTGATGCCGGGCAAGCAGGAGGAGGCCGCGGGTTCGACGAGGGCGAGTCCGCTTCGCGGCGCTTCAACGTGTCCGGCGCGGCGACGAAGGCGGCCTGAACGGAGGCCTGGAGCGACGCCGTCGAACCTGGGCAAGGGGCCGCGCCGAGCGGCCCTTTGCGCGCAGAGAACAGGAGAGGTGCGCCCTGGAGCAGACCCCCGAGAGCGTGTCGCCCGAGCCGCCAGCGGATGACCCGGGCACGGCGGTGTAGCACTTCAAACTTGCGGCTACGCGACCCTCAGCGGCTTGATGCTCTCGACCTCGGTCTTGATCGCCTCAGCCGCGTCCCAGAGATCCACAGCCCGCTGCGCATTGAGCCAGAACTCGGCCGTGTTGCCAAACAGGCGCGACAGACGCAGCGCCATCGCCGGGCTGACCGCCCTGCGACCGCGCAGCAGTTCGTTGACCGACTGGCGCGAGACGCCCAGCGCCTCGGCCAGTCCGGAGACCGTGAGATCGTAGTCGGGCAGGAAGTCCTCGCGCAGCATCTCGCCCGGATGGGTCGGCCGCGTGGCCCTCTCGCCTGTGTTCGGGATACTCATCTCACACCTCGCTCTCAGTGATAGTCGGTGACCTCGACGTCGTAGGCGTCGCCGTCGCCAAATCGACGTACTCCAGCTTGCGCATCGCGCGCCTCGCGATGTCGGGCGGAATCCGTTTCGACTTGCCTGTGACGTACAGCTCCTGCGTCTGCCGGTCGGCGAACGTCTTGATCACGTGTCAACTGTAACGTGTCACGTGACAAGCGTCAAGGAGCTCGCGGTGGTGTTCGCCCTACTCCGTGGCACGACAAGAGGCTCTCCGCGAGACAGAGCGCCATCGACGTGTCGTCGGTCCACTGCCCCGGCGCGAGCCCGAACGGCCCTCCGCCGGTCATGTCTGTCACAGGCGGAAAAGAGCCCCGGGCCTCGAACTCGACGGTCGTTCCGACGGCATCGCCGCAGGCAAGCCCGAGGAGACATCCCAGGTGGCGGCTACGCAATTCCACCTATTGGCTCCTGACTCACGCCGGTGGCCGCTCTGAAAACCAGCCCGCTTGCTCCATCGCCTGCGCCGCCACGCGGCCGCTGCGGCTGTCGCCTCTCGCCACGGAGACCGAGACCCCGTCGCCGAGCGCCGCAACGATCTGCGCAACGTCCTGGTGCGTGTTGCCGGGGCAGAGGAGGACCGACTGGACGCCCTCTGCGGCGACCAACTCCTGACAGACGGCGACCGCCTGGTCTGTGCTCTGCACGAGGACGCTGAAGAGCCTGTAAAGCTTGGTCTCCACGAGCGACCGGTCCCTGGTGGGGTCGGCGTCGGGAACGTGGGCGATGAAGAGGGCTGTGAACGGCATGATGATCCTTCCCTTCGAGAGTGCTGGTTGTGTCAGTCCGGCGTTTCACCTTTGGCCGGCTCCGCAAGTCGGCCGTGCGCCCGCTTGGGTTCGTCGCCGTGGACGGCCCGCGCCTCCTCGTGCACGAACTTGCCACCGCGCAGCCACGAGGCGAGCGCCGCCACCAGACACATGGCGGCGGCGAAGATGAGCACATCGACGATGCCGTCCTTGAACGGACGGGCGATGAGCGAGGGGAAGAACTCCTTGCTCACCAGCGTGTTCACGTCGGTCGCCGACAGCGCTCCCAACACGTGCGGCCCGAGCAGCGCCTTCAGGGGATTGGAGCCCAGGAAGGCGGCGAACAGGTAGCCGGTCGGCGGCATGTGCGAGAGCTGTGTCGCGACGTTCACCGGCACGTGCTGCGCGGTCAGGCCGGCGGACATGGCCGCCGGCACGTTGGCCGTCAGGCCGACCACCATGAGCGAGAAGAAGATGCCGATGGAGAGCGGCATGCCGAGCGTCTGCGCGGTGGCGCGCATCCCCGAGGCGACGCCGCGGTTGCGCGCCGGCACGCTGTTCATCACGGCCGCCGTGTTGGGCGCCGCGAACATGCCGAAGGAGACCCCGTTGAGGAAGAGCACGAGAGCGAACGTCCAGTAGGCGAAGTCCGCCGGCAAGGCCATCAGCAGAAAGAAGCTGGCCGCGCCGACCACCATGCCGCCGGTGGCGAATGGGCGTGCTCCGTGGCGGTCGGAGAGCACGCCCGAAACAGGCCCCGCGACGAGAAAGCCCAGCGTCAGCGGCAGCATGTAGATGCCTGCCCACAGCGGCGTCCGCTCGAAACTGTAGCCGTGCAGCGGCAGCCAGATGCCCTGGAGCCACATGATGAGCATGAACTGCATGCCGCTGTTGGCAACGGACGCGAGCAACGCCGCGAGGTTGCCGGCGGCGAAGGCGCGGATGCGGAAGAGTCCGAGGTCGAACATCGGCTCCTGGACGCGCCGCTCGATGAAGACGAAGGCCACGAGCACGGCAACGCCGCCGATGATCATGCCGATCACGAAGGGGCTCGACCAGCCCATGTTGGATGCGCCGTAGGGCTTGATGCCGTAGGTGATGCCGGTGAGCAGCACGGCGAGGCCGGCGGCGAACGTGAGGTTGCCGAGCCAGTCGATGCGCGCCCGATGGCGCTCCCCGACCTCACGGAGCTGCCAGAACGCCCAGACGATGCCGACGATGCCGATCGGCACGTTGATCAGGAAGACGAGGCGCCAGTCGACGGCGGCGAGCACACCGCCGAGGATCAGGCCGAGGAAGGACCCGGCGAGCAGCGAGACGCCATTGATGCCGAGCGCCATGCCGCGCTGGTCGTGAGGGAAGGCATCGGTGAGGATGGCTGCCGAGTTGGCCATCATCATCGCGCCGCCGACGGCCTGGACCATGCGGAAGACGATGATCTCGATCGCCCCCGCCGAGCCTGAACTCCAGACCAGCGAGAGACCCACGGCGGCGGCCGTGAAGATGATGAAGCCGATCTTGAACATGAGGACGCGACCGAACATGTCGCCGATGCGGCCGGCCGTCACAACGAGCGCGGCCGAGACCAGGCCGTAGCCCATGAGGATCCACAGCAGATAGGTGAAGTTGCCGGGCTCGAGCGGGCTCAGGTGGATGCCGCGGAAGATGGCCGGCAGCGCGATCAAGAGGCTCGAGGCGTTGATCATCGCCATCAGCACGCCGAGCGTCGTGCAGGAGAGAGCGATCCACTTGTAGGGAACGCGCCCGTGCGTGCCCGTGCCCCGTTCGGGAATCAGCGCCAGTGGGCCACGCTCTGTCATGCCTTCACGTTCTCCGTCGTCGCTTCAGTAAGGCTCGCGCTCAGCAGCTCGCGGGCGCCCGAGACGACGTAGCCGCCGTGATAGCCGACGAAGCGGTCGAATCCCAGCGCCGCGACCGCCTTGGCGGAGGCCAGCGCCTGGTCGACGTCGGCGGCAAAGCCCGGCGGCGATTCGCGGATCACGCCGTCTTCGAGGCGCATGAGGTCGCCGGCGATCAGCAGTGACAGTGCCGGCAGGTAGAGGCAGAGGTGGCCGGGCGTGTGGCCGGGAGTGTGCAGAAGCTGCACTCCGCCCAGCACATTGAGCTCCTCACCGCTGGCGAGACGCAGATCGACGCGGACCGGCGCCACCTCGCTCATCTGCTTCATGCGCGCGGCTGCCGCCGCGCGCTGCTCGGCCGGGATGGCGGCGAGCATCGCCTCCACACGCTCCGGCGGGATGCCGGGCCGAGATACGGCGCCCTCGATCACCGCGACGTCGTCTCTGTGCGCCCAGACTTCGGCGCCGCTCGCCGCGACGATCTCGGGCAGCCCGCCGACGTGATCCACGTGGTGGTGCGTGATGATCACGCGGCGGATGGCCTGGGGCGCGAGACCGATCCCGTTCAGATAGGCGAGGACGTCGGTGGCGCTCCCCGGCAGACCGGCATCGATCAGGGTCACCGTCCCGTCTTCGACCAGTAGGCAGATGTTCATCGCGCCGCCCGGGCGCGGGATCCCCTGCGCGCCCTCGACGACGTGGACACCGGGCAGGATCTCAGCCATGGGGTGCTCCTTTCACTGTGTCACGACAGCGCGCGGACCGGTTGCTCGCTGACTTCGGGCGGGCAGCGGCCGCCCACGTTCGGTCGCGCCGAATGGTCTTGGCAGATGGCCGCGGCAAAGCCCGCCGCTGTGTCGTCGTCGGCCGCAGCGGTGCGGGTGTTGCGGATGCGACGCAGGGCAAAGCCCGCCCAAAGTGCGATCATCAGGGTCGCGACACCGCCGAGACCCAGCGCGAAGCGCGCGCCGTAGCGGCCGGCAAGTAAGCCGATCAGCGGCGCGCCGATGGGCGTCGAGCCCAGGAAGACGACAGCCCACAGCGACATCACGCGGCCGCGCATGACGCCGCTCGAGTTGAGCTGCAGCAGCGAGTTCGCCGTGGCGATGAACATCACGCTGGCGCCACCCATCGGCGCCAGCAGCAGCAAGGTCAGCGGCAGGGTCGGCGCCACCGCCACAGCGAGGATGAGCACACCGAAGGCGAGGCCGACGGCCACCAGCAACTGATAGCTCGGCCGGCGGCGCGAGGCTATGGTCAGCGCACCGACGAGGGCGCCGATGCCCATGGCGGTCATCAAGGCGCCGTAGGTACCGCCGCCACGATGAAACACGTTGTGCGCGTAAAGCGGGAGGATCACGCTGAAGTTGTAGGCGAGCGTGCCGATGACGGCCATCATGATCAGCGGCACGCGCAACTCCCAGGCCTGCCAGGCGTAGCGCATCCCGGCCCGGATCTGCCCCTTGGCGCGACGCACCGGCGGCCTGCGGTGCAGTTCGGAGGGTCGCATCGCATACAGCGCCCCGATCACCGCCGCAAAGGAGACCGCGTTTACCAGGAAGGCCCAGGACATGCCCGCGGTGGCGATCAGAATGCCGGCGAGGGCCGGGCCGACGATGCGTGACGAGTTGACGATGACGCTGTTGAGGCCGACGGCGTTGGCAAGGGCATCGGGACCGACCATCTCGACGGCAAAGCTCTGGCGAGAAGGGTTGTCGAGAACGTTGATGAAGCCGTAGACCAAGGCCATCGTCCAGACCATCCAGAGGCGCACGGAGCCGCTGGCGACGAGCAGCCAGAGCACGGTGGCCTGCGCCGTAAAGGCCGTCTGGGTGACGAGCAAGACTTTGCGTTTGTCGAAGCGGTCGGCCACCAGGCCGCCGAAGGTTCCAAAGAGGAGCACTGGAGCGAACTGAAGCGCCGCTGTGACGCCCAGATCGAAGGCGTTGCCGGTGAGCTTGAGGACCAGCCAGCCCTGGGCTACTGATTGCATCCAGGTGCCGCTCTGGGAGACGGCCTGGCCGAAGAACCAGAGGCGATAGTTGCGCGTCCGCAGGGAACGGAACATGCGCGCAA
>PKYG01000095.1:0-20016 GCA_003132585.1 Actinomycetota bacterium | reverse complement strand
TAGGCGGTCTTGCGGGTGCGGGTACGCAGTACCGTGCGCCCTCCCTCCGCCGTCAAGCTGACGCGCGCGATGCGACGGTCGGCCGGGTCTGCCTCGCGGCGCACAAGACCGAGCTTCTCAAGTGAAGTCACCATGCGCGTGACGCTCGGCGGCGTGACGCGCTCGCAGCTGGCCAGCTGACCCAAGGTGATCGGCCCCTGCAACTCGATCGTCACGAGGGCTGAGGTAAGCGACGGGCTCAAGTCTGCGGGTGTCTGACTGCGCAGCCGACGAGCCAGACGATTCAGCACGAGGCGTAAACGCGCCGCGAGCTCGGGGTCGTCAAGCCGAGAGTCGCTGGCAGCGGGCGCCGGGGTGGGCATGGAGTCGGACATGTTGGTCATGGATGGTAGTTTACCACGCTAATTAGCATTGTAAACGACCAGAAGCGGGCCGACGCCACCAGAGGCCGTACAGCGCTGCAGAGCGCGCGTGAGCGGGGCGGGGTGCGGCGCCGCCACACCCCGCCGCCGGCTGCTCGGCAGCGGCAATGGTCAGTCGCTGCCGACGCGCACCAGCATCTTGCCGATGTTCTCGCCGCGCATGAGGCCGATGAAAGCGGCGGGGGCGTTCTCGACGCCGTCGACAATCGTCTCGGCGAGACGAATGCGTCCCTCGGCCAGCCAGCCGTCAACCTCGGCAAGAAACGCCGGCCTGCGGTCAACATGGTCGCCAACTATGAAACCGCGCAGCGTGAGCCGGTTGCCGATCATCAGACTAAGATTACGCGGCCCGGGCGCCGGTTCGTCGGCGTTGTACTGCGAGATCGCCCCGCAGAGGGCCGCGCGACCGTGCAAGCGCAGGGCGCCAATGGCCGCCTCCAGATGCTCACCGCCAACGTTGTCGTAGTAGACGTCGATGCCGTCCGGCGCCGCCGCCGCCAGAAGCTGAGCCGGAGAGCCCTCGTGGTAGTTGAAGGCAGCATCGAAGCCGAGGTCGTCGCAGACGTAGCGTGCCTTCGCCGCGGAACCGACGCTGCCGACGATACGCGCCGCGCCGCGCAACTTGGCGATCTGGCCGGCGAGACTGCCGACCGCGCCGGCAGCGCCCGAGACAAAGACGACGTCACCGGGTTTCAGCGCCGCGATCTCGAGCATGCCTACCCAGGCGGTCAAGCCGACCATGCCGAGCATGCCAAGCCAGGCGCTGAGAGGCGCGTCGTTCGCGGGGACACGGCGGAACGCTGCCGCCGTGCCGAGAGCATACTCACGCCAGCCCAGGTCGTGCAGGACGATGTCGCCGGCAGCCAGATCGGGTGACTGCGAAGCGACAACCTCGCCCACGGACATGCCGGTCATCACCGCGCCCAGCGCAAAAGGCGGCACGTACGACTTGGCGTCGCGCATGCGTCCGCGCATGTATGGGTCGACCGAGATGAAGCGGTTGTGGACCAGGACCTGGCCAGGGCCCGGATCGGGCACCGTTACCTCGACAACGGCGAAGTCACTCTGCCTCGGCTCGCCCCGGGGCCGGGCGACGAGATGGATCTCTTTGCTGCCACCCGAAGACTTCATCTGGGACACTCCTGAACGGGGGATAACGACTCAGCCTGCTTGGCCGGTCGGCCTGATGAGGATCTCGTTGAGCGAGACCCGTTGGGGCTGGCCGACAGCAAAGGCGATCGCCGCTGCGATGTCCTCTGCCTGCAGCGCACCGACGGAATCGTAGAAACCCTGTGCACCCTCGCGAATGTGATCGTCGCTGATGTGGTCGGTCAGCTCGGTGGCGACGGCGCCCGGTTCAACAACGATCACACGTACGCTGGCTTGAATGAGTTCCTTGCGCAGGGCGTCCGACCAGGCAGTGAGGCCCCACTTGGTGGCGTTGTAAACCGAGGAGTTCGGGCCGGTCGTGCGCCCTGCGACCGAACTGATGTTGACGATGTCGCCCTGAGCGGCGACAAGCTGCGGCAAAAAGACGTCGCTGACGAGCAGCACGCCGGTGAGGTTGGTGTCGATCATGCGCCGCCACTCGTCGACCTTGCCGGCGTCAAACGGCGAGAGCAGCATGACGCCGGCGTTGTTGACGAGTATGTGCACAGGGCCGAGCGCGGCGCCGACAATCTCCGCCGCGCGCAGGACGGCGTCGCGGTCCTGCACGTCGGCGACGCAGGCAACCGCTTTACTGCCGGTAGCCGTGATCTCGGCCGCCAGACCCTCGATGCGCTCGGCGCGGCGCGCCAGCAGCGCCACCGCCGCGCCCTCGGCTGCGAGTGCCCGCGCCGTTGCCTCGCCGATGCCACTGGAGGCACCGGTAATGACCGCCGTACGTCCTGCAAGGTTCTTGCCCACGTCGTCCTCCACGTTTAGTTTCGGGGATGCCTTGAACCTGCCCGCCCGCGGGCACCAACGAAACGCGGGGGCTGCGAGTGGGCGCCGAGCGACAAAGGGGCACGCAGGAGATTTCCTGAGAGGGCCCGGGCGGCAGTTCAAGCCGCCCGGGCCCTCTCAGGAAGAAGCCGGCCAACGCTCCTAGTTGCCCTGGAGCAGCCCCCACCGGTCGGTGGACTCGGCCGAGAAGGTCTTCAGCTCGAACACCGCGAAAGCCCCGTGGCTCGAGGCCCAGCCCGGGTGGGCGGCAAGATAGGCGGCGGCCCGGAAGTGATCACCGCTGGGGTGTCCCCAGCACGCCCATGAGGAGAGACCATCGACGGCCATGCTCTCGGTCGTGACCTTGCCGTCGGTCGCGCCCTCCGGCTCGCGCACCCAACTGTCCCATGGCAGCAGCCCCGGCGTGCCGTACTCGGGCTCCCCGCAGAGGCCTCTGGCGTTGGGCCTTATCCTCCCCAGATAGGTGTCGTAGGTGTCTGACTCCATGGACATGCCGACCTCGGCGTCGATCCGGCCGTAATAGCGGTCCTTGAGCTGCCCCCAGCGGATGTAGCGCGCGTAGTCGACCACGGCGGGCTTGAACGGGTCGGCGATCTTGCCCTCTTCCGCCCTGGTCTTGGGGCCCCAGTCGAAGTTGCACGAGCCGAAGAAACCGTTCCTGGTCTGGTTCAGATCGTAGACCTTGCCGCCGAGCTGCAGCGAGGCGATGGTGCCATTCGCATCGCCGATCAGCCATTCGTTCGAGTACGCTCCGTTGTTACGGTTGACCAGCGTAGCGACGGCCTGGGCGACGGTGGCGGCATACTGAGCCGCCTCACGCGCCCTCACGAAGACCGGGATGCCGGTAGGTTTGTACGTCGTGTCGGCCAGCGTCGTCTCGGTGAGCAGCAACCCGGCGCTGTTCTCGTACCAGTCCTCGCCACTCCAGATCTGGCCGCCCGCGGACTGATAGGAGAAGGCGTAGCCATTCGTCGGGTGGACGTAGAACATGACATCGTAGGTAAAGCAGCCGTCGTAGTAGTCCCAGGTGTCGTGACCCATCACCGGCTTGCCGTCGACGGTCGCGTCGCCGGTCGCGATGAAGGCGCTGCAGCCACCCGGCTTCCGGGTCGCGCGGGTCGTCGCCGTGCCCGACGTCGTCGTTGAGCTGGTCTTGGGAAGCAGCTTCTCATAGCAGGACTCGTCGGCCCAGGCGTTCGCGGCCACCACATCCCACAGCGTGTCCTGCGTGTAGCCGGCGGCGTGCATGCCGTCGGCGATTCCCCGCAGCTCCCGCCGATACTCGGCCGGCACCAGCGGCCAGACGTAGTTCCGCGCCACTTTGGCGCAGCGCTTGCGGTACTTGCTGCCGAACGGACCGACGTCGTACCGGATGCCATAGTCGGCGGACTGCGCCGTCATGTAGCCGTTCTGAAAGCCGATCTGGTACGGGCTTCCCTGCAGATGCGCGACGATCCAGCCGTCGTGTCCCGTGACGCTCGAGCCTTCAAGAAGAGCCGCGATGGCTGGGGATGCCGGCGGCGGGACGTACGGCGGGATCAAGTAGGGAGCGAAGGTTGGCGGGGTGGGATTAGCGTACGTGCTGCTCGCCAGTCCGCCAAGCACAACAAAGGCCATCGCGAACACGAGCAAAAATCTGACCGCACGATGCATGGTGATACCCCCTGTGTAGACCCCTGGGCTTCACGTGGCGGCGGCTTGCCGTCACGTCAGTTTACAACTGGCGAACGGTCGCGCCAGCTCGGATTTCTGCTCGCGCCTAGCTCAGCACCCGCCGGCGAAAACCGTCGATGCCGACCCAGGCGAGGAGGATCGTGAAGCCGATCATCCCGCCGTAGATCGCCCACACGGGCATGCGCTCGACCCCTGAGGTGAGCGCCAGCCGGAACCCCTCGCACATGTAGACCAGCGGATTGACCAGCACCACGATCTGCAGCCAGCGGATCGGCGCGAGCGACGACCAGGGGTAGTAGACCGCGCCCAGGAACGTGATCGGCAGGACGACGATGGCAAACAGCAGCGGGACCTGCTGAGGCTTCACGCGGGTGCCCATCGTCAAGCCGAGCGACGCGCTGAGGACCGCCGCGATGGGGGCGATGGTGAGCAGGTACACCCAATGGACGTGCAGGTGCACGGGCGTCGCCGGGATGACCGCCGCGAGCGGAAACACGACGAGCCCGGCGATCAGCGCCTGGACGGCGCCGGCGACGATCTTCTCGACCGCCACGCCCCACACCGGCATGGGCGCCATGACGCGGTCCTCGATCTCGCGCGTGTAGCCGAACTCCTGCACGAGCGGCAGGGCGACCGCCTGCACGCCCTGAAAGATCATCGAGGTGGCGACGACGCCCGCCATGAGCAGCGTCGAGAAGGCCGACTCCGAGGCCGCCGAACCGCCGATCCCCTGGCCGATCTTGGGAAAGACGTACGTGAAGACGAAGACCAGCAGCAGCGGTTGCATGATGGTGCGCACCGCAAACACGCCGACGTTCTTCTGCAGGACGCGAAGATCGCGCAGCAGCAGCGCCCAGAAGGCGACGAACGACGCCGAGCGCTCCGGACGAAAGCCCATCGCGCTGCGCGCCCCGACGTCTGCAGTGGTGGTACTCATTCGCGCAGCTCCTTACCGGTCAAAGTGAGGAACACGGTCTCGAGCGTGGGCTCGCTGACCGAGATGTCGGTGATCGCAAAGCCGCCGTTCTCGGCGTACGCCACGACGCGCGGCACGATACCATCACCGCCTTTGAGGAACAGCGTCACGGCGCCATCGCCGGTCTCGGCCCGCGCGCCGTCGCCGAGACCCGCGGTGAGGGCGTCGGCCAGGGCCTGCGGCTTGCCGGTCGTCGTGACCCGCACGATCGTGTCGGCGCCGACCGAGGCCTTCAGGCCGCGCGGCGTATCGAGGGCGAGGATGCGGCCGTGGTCCATGATCGCCACGCGGTCGCAGAGCTGATCGGCCTCTTCCATGTAGTGCGTCGTAAGGAGCACAGTCAACCCCTCGCCGTGCAGGCCGTGCAGGATCTCCCAGAGGGCAAGCCGGCTCTGCGGGTCGAGGCCGGCGGTCGGCTCGTCGAGGAACAGGATGTGCGGGCGATGGGCGATACCACGGGCGACCATCAGACGCTGGGCCATGCCGCCCGACAGGGCGTAGACGTCGGCACCGGCGCGATCGGCCAGGCGGAACTGCTCGAGCAGCTCGTCCGCGCGAGCACGGGCCTGGCCTTTGCTCATGCCGAAGTAGCGGCAATGGAAGTACAGGTTCTCGCGCACGGTGAGGCTGCGGTCGAGGGTGTTCGACTGCGCGACCACGCCGATCGCCTGCTTGGCGAGCGCCGGTTGGGCGACGACGTCGACGCCGCCCACACAGGCCTGGCCCGCAGTGGGGACGACCCTCGTCGACAGCATGCCGACGGTCGTCGTCTTGCCGGCCCCGTTCGGCCCCAGCAGGCCGAAGATCTCGCCGGCCGCGACCGTGAGGTCGAGCGACACGACGGCGTGGATCCCGCCCGGGTACGTCTTGGACAGGCCGGCCGTCATGATGACCTCGTCAAGATTGCAGGCCAAAGGCCGATCGACGCCGGCCTTCTCGTTCGGGGCAAGCTCCTGATCAGACACGTGCACGCTCTCGCCTTTCTTCTCTGCACAGCGGACGACGACGCGACGCGCCCGGCAGCACGGGGCCGCCACGACGAAGGGGTCGTCGACCACCACTTTGTCGCCAAGCGAGCCGCTGGGCAAACGTTTGGCAGCACCCTGACCAAGCTGCACCAGAGTAGTTCGTCGCCGCGATGATGCGAAAGGAGATCGCCCTAGCTCCAGCATGAGCAGCGCTCCGCTGCATGGAACTTTGTCATTCGACCCGGAGGCCGCTACCCTCCGCCCGTGCCCCGCGCGGTTCACTCAGCCGGACAGCAGCTGCCATCCATAGATCGCGCTCAGGCAGAGCGCATACAGTGTGACGGCGTAGTACCACCTGCCGCCGAGCTTGGGCGTCCTGATCGAAGCCACATTGAGGGCGGCCAGTGCCATCAGCGCAACGTAAACGACGTGGGCAAACACCGGGGCGCTGACAGCGTGTCGGAAGACAAAGAGCAGCGCCAGGATGATGACGTTGTTGTCGAGCGCCAACCCCCGGTAGGTCGAGTCATCGACCAGCCCGAAGACGTTGAAGTGGCTCAGCCGAATGACCCCCGTGGCGACGATCACGAAGGCGCCCGGGACGAACCAGGGGCTGAAGCGCCCGACGCTCAGCAACACCACCGCAGGTGCGACGCTGAAGCTGACGAGGTCGATCAGTGAGTCCAGCTGCCCGCCAAACGCACGCTGGCCCTCCGTCCGTCCCTTCATCCGCCGCGCGATGCGGCCGTCGCTCCAGTCGAAGACTACCGCCCACAGCAGGGCGATCATCGCTGCCGGGAAGACGCCGCGGATCGCGAAGTAGACCCCGAGCACCGCCGACAAGAGCCCCACGAGCGAGCACACGTTGGGCAAGTCACGCGCAAACCAAAGCATTGGTCGCGGAGCGGCCGGCTGGCGCGACGCGCTCATCGTGCTTTCTTCGGCCCGACGACCCGCCGAAGCGCATCGGCCACGGCCCGGTTCTCGCGCCTCGTGCGGCTGGCGATGCGGATGTAGCGGCTTGACTCGCGCATGGTCTTGTTCTCGCAGTCTTTGATGAAGATGTTGTCCTCGACGAACAGCCTGCGCGTGACCTCCGGACCGGACGGAGCATGGTCGGGAAGCCGGCAGAAGATGAAGTTGGCCTCGGGGCGATAGACGCAGAGGCCGGGTATCCCAATGAGATCCTGGTAGAACCCGTCTCTATCAGCGCGCACCTGGTCACAGCTGGCGGCGAACTCTTGCCGATACCGGGGAGCAAGACGAAGAAATGCCTCGGCAAAACCGTTGAGGTTCCAGATCGGCAAGCCCGCACGAACCCGCTGGACAAGGGCCTCGTTCGCGCTGAGCAGATAGCCGATCCTCAGCCCGCAGATGCCGCATGCCTTGCTCATGCTCTTGAGGATCGCCAAGTTCTGGTACCGAGCGACCTCCGCCTCAAGCGATGCCCGAGAGCCTTCCTGCGCGAAGTCGATGAAAGACTCGTCCACGATGAGCATGCAGTCGTGCCCGGCGAGAGCGCTCAGCAGGCGGAGAAGGTCGACTTTGGGCACGAGCAGCGAGGTCGGGTTGTTCGGCGTTACCACCACGGCGAAGTCAGCTTTGCAGCCGATAGCCTCTGCGGCGAACTTGTCGACGTCGAGCTGGAACGAGGGGGCCTCGAGGGCGAACTCGACGACGTGTCCTGCAGGCGCCGCGTTGACGAACTCGTTGAATGAAGGAACCGGGACGATGAGCCTGCCGGCGAGCTGCCCGGAGACGATCTTGATGAGCTCAGAGGCCCCGTTGCCGACCGCGATCCTCTGGGCGGGTTGGCCGATCAGATCACCGACGAGCCCCGCCAGGACGTCCTGGGCGACGGGGTAGTTCAACGCCAGTTCATGGATCTGGCTGCCGAGTTGCTCGAAGAGCGACTCCGGCGGGAAGTACAGGTTGTACAGGTAGGCGTGGTCGACGAAGCCGTGACGCCAGTAGCCGCCGTGCTCCGATGTAAGTGCCTCGTAGTCCAGTTCTCTTGCGGCGCGAACCTGCAGCGCCGGCTTCGAGTCGCTCAAGGCGAGGGACTATCTGGGGAAGACAAGCTCAGCCGCTTCCAGGTCGGCCAACGTGTCGATCTCATACCATCGTTCGGCAGGGAAGAACACCGGCTCAAGCGCCAGGCTGCCGTCGGCGACCATCTCCGCGAACACGGACTCGTAGAAGTCGCCCGTTTGCCCGGCCACGATGCGCCGATCGAGTCGTTCGCAGACCGCCCTCCACGTGCGGCGTGACAAGCTGCAGATGTTGACCGTCTTGAAGTGCGCGGCGTCAGCGCAGCTGAGCGCGCCGAGGCAGAAGGCGCTGACGCCGCCCTCCCCGTCGAGCGTGACCGTCGTTCCGTTCATCCACGGCAGCTGCCTGGAAATGGCGATCCGATCGGGCTGCAGCATCTCCTCGAGCAACGACTCGTGGAACACGAGATCGCTCTCGACCAGCAGGAAAGGCTCGTCGATCACGTTCCTGGCGAGCCACAGGGAGTAGATGTTGTTGGTGGTCTTGTAGAGCGGGCTGACCACGTAGCTGATCTCCATGTTGTGCGAGTGATCGCCAAGGCAGTCCTGTATCGCCGCCGCCTGGTGTCCGACCACGACGACCAGACGCGAGAACCCGTAGGCGTTCAAAGAGCGGATCAACCGCTCGAGAATCGGTATCCCGCTCACCCCGACAAGGCACTTCGCGGTTGAATCCGTCAGTGGAGAAAGCCGGCTCGATGTGCCGGCAGCCAACAACAGCGCGGTCCTTACTCGTTCACCGGCGCGTACTGGGCTACTGCTGCGCATGTTCCTCCCAAGTCGTCGTGACCCCGCTGCCTGGGCCGGCAACAGCGCGACAGGCCGCGACTGCGCTCCGCTCCCTGCAGCTCACGCCTCCATCATGCCGGAGCCGCTCCGGGTGCTTACAGCCGATGTGCAGTCTGCGTATGACGCCAGGAACAGACTACACCTTTGTGCGTAACCAAGCGCAGAGCCTCAGACCATCGCAGAAGTCGGCGGAAATGGTGACTGACGGTGAAGGCCAGAAGTCAGCGTGACGGAGAAGGCGCAGTCTCAGTGGCTCCACGTGATCTTGCGGATGGTGTCGTTCCCGGTATCGGCGACGTAGAGGTTGCCGGCAGCGTCGCCGGCGATGCCGCCGGGATTCAAGAAGCGCGCCGCGACGCCGTTGCCGTCGGCGCTGCCAGAAGAGCCGGCCTTGCCGGCTAGGGTCGTGA
Organism: Actinomycetota bacterium; assembly: GCA_003132585.1. Classification (GTDB taxonomy): domain Bacteria; phylum Actinomycetota; class Thermoleophilia; order UBA2241; family UBA2241; genus PALSA-647. The sequence continues at coordinate 10,779 of PKYG01000095.1, read as the reverse complement.
CCTCCCCAGCGGGAGTGATCTTGCGGATGGTGTCGTTCCCGGAGTCGGCGACGTAGAGGTTGCCGGTAGTGTCGCAGGCGATGCCGGCGGGAGCGTTGAACCGCGCCGCGACGCCGCTGCCGTCGGCGCTGCCTTCGGAACCGGCCTTGCCGGCTAGGGTCGTGACCTCCCCAGCGGGAGTGATCTTGCGGATGGTATCGTTCCCGATTTCGGCGACGTAGAGGTTGCCGGCAGCGTCGCAGGCGATGCCGGCGGGAACGCTGAAGCGCGCCGCGGTGCCGCTGCCGTCGGCGCTGCCGGAAGAGCCGGCCTTGCCGGCCAGGGTCGTGACCTCCCCGGCAGGAGTGATCTTGCGGATAGCGTTGTTCCCGGTGTCGGCGACGTAGAGATTGCCGGCAGCGTCGCCGGCGATGCCCTGGGGAAAGTCGAAGCGCGCTGAACTGCCGCTGCCGTCGACGCTGCCGGGGGGGCCGGCTGTGCCTGCCAAGGTGCTGACCAGCCCGGTGGGAGTGATCGTGCGGATGGTGTTGCCTAAATCGGTGACGTAGAGGTTGCCGGCAGCGTCGCAGGCAACGCCGAAGAGACTGTAGAAGCGCGCCGCGGCGCCGCTGCCGTCGGCGCTGCCAGAAGAGCCGGCCTTGCCGGCCAGGGTCGTGACCACCCCGGTGGGAGTGATCTTGCGGATGGTGGAGTCTCCGTTATCGGCGACGTAGAGGTTGCCGGCAACGTCGCAAGCGATGCCGTAGGGTACGCTGAAGCGCGCCGCCGCGCCGCTGCCGTCGGCGCTGCCTTTCGAGCCGGCCTGGCCGGCCAGGGTGCTGACCACCGCGACCCCAGCCGTCGCCTTCTTGCTGCCCCCGCACGCTGTCACGGTGACCGCGAGAAGGCCGATCATGACAATGCCGGCAAGCACTCCCCAGAGTCGCGTTTTCATCTGCCCCCGGTCGGCGAGTAAACCAGCATGCTAACACCTGGTCAGCGCGCCGCGCCGACCGCGGCCAGCAGCACGACGGCGACGAGGTCGGTGAGCCGCTCGTCGGGGCACCGGCTCCGTCAGATCCCTGCCAGCTTCTTGAACTTCTCGACGCTGGGGATCGTGATCCCCAGCGTCTCGGCGATGCGGAACTTGGCCATCATCGCGTTGGGCTCGCCCGGATGCAGATTGGAGTGGTCGAGGATCCTCCCCAGACCTTTCTCGCCCCTGATCTGCTCCATGGCGTAGCTGTCGCTGAGGTCCCCCACCGAGCAGCCGAGCCTCTCGGCGACGTAGCGCTTGGCCTCTGTGAGGCGCATGCCCCGGGACATCTGCATCCTCGCTACCAGGTCTCCGGCAGTGCGGATCCCGCCCATGCCCGCGGCGAGCGCGTGGGTGACGTCCATTCCCCTGGAGTCACCCGAGCCCACCTACAACCCGTCGCAGCGCAGGATCTCGACGTGCGCCTTGGCCGCCCGCGACACGGCGTCCTCGGGCGGGTACCCGTTGACCGGCACGCCGCAGACGCCCTCGCCGACGTTGGGATGCACGGGGATGCGGGCCACGTCCATGCAGGGTTTGATCACCGTGAGTGAATGCGCGGTGTTCCAGGCGCACGACTTGCCGGTGTTGATGTTGACCGCGGGGCCGAAGAGCGTGACGCCGGCGTCCTGGCAAACCTCGAGCTGGCCCTTCGGCCAGAGCCCGGCGAGACGGCGGCCGTCCCACTCGAGCTCGCCGTGCACGCCCAGCACGAACTCGCCCGCCATGCCGACCTCGATGCCGGCGGTCGGGTACTTCTCGCGCAGGTGCTTCACGGCCCGCAGGGTGCTGAAGAAGTCGCCGTCGCCGGCGCCGCCGGTGGTGTCGAAGTCCATGCCGTCGGCGCCGGCCTCGAGCATGCCCTCGCCGACGAAGATGAAGTCCTTTGTGGCGTAGTCCATCGCTTCGTCGATCGCCGCGCGCGCGGCGGCGATCTCAGCGCGCGGCAGGAGCTCGAACCAGTTCTCGCAGGGGCCGTCGGGCCGCGAGTAGAAGGCCAGGTTGGGCTGCGCTCCGTACTGGATCGGCGCCGTGAGCAGGAGCTGCGCGTTCTGCATCGTCTGCTGCTGGTGCGGCAGGATCGTCTTGATCGCCTTGTAGGAGTACTCGATGTGCCAGAGCTCGAGGATGTCCTGACCGAGGCGCTGCTCGCTCTCGAGCAGGTCGAGGATGTCGGTGCCGGTCATCTTGGAGCCGCCGCCGTCGCACGAGAGCACGACCTGGTCGCCGATGTCGACGGCGGTGAAGCATGCGGTGGAGGCGTAGATGTCGAGCAGGTGGTCCTGTTCGTCCTCGGTCAGGGGCGCGGTCTTGGCTTTGCGCGCGGCGAGCTGCGTGGCATCTTCGATGTCGGCGCGCAGCTCGCCGCGCGTCATCGCGGTGAACGACCCGTCGCCCATGCGGGTGGGGATCTTCGTCTCCATGCGCTGCCTCCGCCTCTCATGGTGCCCGGTCCGCGCAAGTGTAGCACCGGGCCCGCGGTCCGGTGGCTACTTCCCCGCGAGCTCCGCGTCGGCCGCTGCCACGATCGCGCCGATCTCGCGCACGATCTCGTCGGGCAGCGGCTCGGGCCGGTGCCCCTCCAGTATCTCGCGCGCCTGCGCCAAAGCCCGCGTGTGGGCGTCGAGGGAGCCGTCGGCCTGCCAGTCCTCGCGCGCGCGACGGTCGATGATGCGCGGCTGCGACTGCTCGCGCATGTGGTCGTAGGTGCTCTGCAGGCTGAGGAAGTCGCCGAACGAGCCGACGCGCGCGATGTCGTCCACCAGCAGCGTGTCGTCGCTGACCGGGATGCCACCGAGGACGTGCTTGACCATGCGCGCGATCTCGTTGTCGAGCACGAGCTGCCCGTAGTCGATGGTGACGCCCGATTCGATCATCCCCGCCCCAAAGATCAGGTTGGCGCCTGCCAACGCTGGGAGGACGGCAGTCAGAGTCTTCTCGTGACCGGACTGGACGTCACACAGCTTGCTGTCGCCCTACGCACCGCTGACGTAGCTCGGCAGTCGATACTGCTTGGCCAGTTGCGCCACGCCGGCGCTGATCAGCGCCATCTCGGGCGAGCCCACACAGGCGGCGGCGAAGCGCAGATCCATGGCGGTCGTGGACGAGCCGTAGATCACGCGCGTGCCGGGCTCGGTAAGCTGCGCCAGAGCGATCCCGGCCAGCACCTCGGCGTTGTGCGTGACCAGCGTGCCGGCGAGAGTAACCGGCGCCGAGGCGCCGGCCATGGCCATGCTGAGCACCTCGACCGGCATGCCCAGTCGCGCCGACTCGATGACGATCTCACAGAACTCGCGCGGCAGCTTGAGCGGGCTGACCGGGCAGGTACCGAGCATGAGGATCGGGCGGCGGCGAAGCTCGTCGATACCGCCGACCGCCGCCGCCGCCATCTCAACGTAGCGGTGCACCGCGTAGCCGTCCTGCGGGCCGGTGCAGGCGGGCTTGGTGCAGTTGAGCAGCGTCGCTTCGTAGTTGTGGATGGTCGCCGTCTTGACCGGCGCGTCGCCGCAGCCCAGGGCGACCTCGAAGCAGTCGATGTCGGAGAGCGCGTCGACCAGGCGGGCGGTATCGGCGAGGTCCTGCTTGGTCGAGGCACGCAGCTCGCCGCTTTGCGGATCGACCACCATCAGGCCCTCGCCGAAGTTGGCGAAGCCGACGCGGTCGGACCCGAGCAGAAGGTCGTACGCCGGGTCGCGGCCACAGAGCGTCCAGGTGGACGGAGCGGCGGCGATCGCCTCCTCGACCACGTGGGGCGGGATGCGCACCAGACGTGTTTCGCGGTCGACGACGCAGCCGCCGTCGCTGAACACGTCGAGCGCCTCGTCGAGTTCGACCCACACGCCGGTGCGCTCCAGCACCTCCAGCGTGGCCCGGTGCAGATCGTCGATCTCGTCGGGTGTAAAGACGGAGAAGCTGAGGCCACCGCGGCGGCGCCGACCGGCCTGGACTGCGCGTTTCATGAACGTCCCTCCCTGGTGGGTTCCGGTCTCATCCTAGACCAGAGGTCGGGGCGTGACCATGGCGGCGAGACGGGTGCGAAAACGCAGCGGGAACGGCTCGGATGCGCCGGCCGTCGGGTTGCGATAGTGTCGCTGCATGGACCTCACCCACGATGCACCCACCTGGTGGATCCGCCCCGGCCTTGAGGCTGTCGACGGCCGTCTGACGCTTGCCGGCGAAGACGCCGAGACGCTGGCGCGCAAGCACGGCACGCCGCTGTTCGTGCACGAAATGGCCTTCATCGAGTCGCAGGTGCGCGGGGTGCGCGAAGCGCTGAGGCGCACGGGCATGCCCGTGCGCGTGCGCTTCGCACTCAAGTCGCAGCGCCAACCGGAGATCATGGCCCTGGTACGCGGTCTCGGCGCCCCAGGCACTGCCGACGCCATCGGCGTCGACGTCTGCTCGCCCGGTGAAGTGGCGTGGGCGCTCGAGCACGGCTGGCGTGCCGACGAGCTCAGCTACACCGGCACCAACGCCTCCGACGCGGACTTCCGCGCCATCCTCGAGCACCCCGAGATCCAGCTCAACGTCGACCTGCCCAGCCAGCTCGAACGCCTCGGCCGGCTGGCGCCGGGGCGCAAGATCGGCCTGCGCGTCAACCCGCGCGTGGGCGCGGCACGTCCGTACGTGCCGGCCGGTTACGGCGACGAAGAGACGGTCAGGTTCGGCCAGTACGCCGGCGACGTGCCGACCAAGTTCGGGTTCTACCCTGAGCAACTCGACCGCGCCCTTGAGATTGCCGCCAGGCGCGATCTGACCATCAACTGCGTCCACTTCCACCTCTGCCATCAGACGCTGACCGACGACCTTCCCAAGCTCGACTACGCGCTGGCCGAGACCGGCAAGATGATCCGCCATTTGCTCGACGCCGGCTGCCCGATCGAAGAGATCAACACCGGCGGCGGACTGGGCGAACCGCTGCGCGAGGGCGACGCACCGCTCGATCTCGACGCCTGGGCGGCGACGCTGCAGCGCGGCCTCGGCGAGTTCGCCGCCCGCGGCATCACGATCGCGACTGAGCCGGGCGAGTTCTTCTTCGGCCAGGCCGGCACGCTGCTCGCTGAGGTGGTCACGGTCGAAGACCGCCTGGGCACCACCTTCGTGGGCGTGAACGCCGGTTGGAACATCGCCGCGTTGCGCTTCGTGTGGGGCGAGTGGATCGACTGCGTGTCCGCAGTCGATCCACTCGCCCCCCGCCCGCAGCGCGTCTGCATCGCCGGCCACATCAACGAGGCTCCCGACCTGTTCGCCGAGGACTACCCCTTCCCGCCGGTCGCCGAGGGCGACATCGTCGCCCTGCTCAACGTGGGCAGCTACTGCCAGGCGGTGACCTCGGAGCACTGCCTGCGGCCGCCGGCCAAGGCCGTCTTTCTGAACGCAGAGGCCTAGCAGGCTGCGAAGAAGGCCGGTTTGGAGGGAGCGGAGATCCTGTCACTTAGGGCGGTACTGAGACAAGACTTCCCGTCTACTGCACGCGCCCGGGCTCCTCTCCAAGCCACTCCGGGTGCTCAGCGGTGCCGTCGAAGACCGACGTGGTCTTGAAGGGCTCGAACTCGCCGCTCGACGACGCCTGCGCGGTCCGCGCCAGCAGCGATGCCGCCTGCTGCTCGCTGAGAGGGCGGAACGTACGCACGGCTTCGAGAGCCTGATCGAGGATCTCGAGGCTGTCGATCCCCGTGATGACGACCGACGTGGGCAGGTTCAGTGCGTAGTGCAGGCACTCGATCGGCGTCACCGTGTTCGTCTCGAGGAGGATCCCTTCGGCCATGCTCTTCATGCCGAGGACGCCGATATCGTGCTCGACCAGGTACGGGAGGACCTGCTTCTCGAAGCTCCGGTAGTGCGCGTCCATCACGTTGAGCGGCATCTGGACCGCGTCGAACATGAACCCGTGGGCCGCCGCGACCTCGAGCATGTAGAGGTGGATGCGCGGATCCTTGTGGCCAGTGAAGCCGATGAAGCGCAGCTTGCCGGCTTCACGGGCCGCGACGAGCGCAGCATTGGCGCCTTCCTCGTGGAAGATGCGATGCGGGTCTTCGTAGCGGATGACTTCGTGGTGCTGCACGAGGTCGATGTGATCGACCTGGAGGCGGCGAAGCGACTCGTCGAGTTGCTTCGTCGCCTCCTTCTTCGACCGGCCGTCGATCTTCGTCATCAGGAACACCTTTTCCCGATAGCCGTCGCGGAGGGCTTTCCCCATACGGATCTCGCTGGCGCCGTCGTTGTAGTCCCAGCAGTTGTCCATGAAGGTGATGCCCTGGTCTATCGCGGTGCGGACGATCCGCATGCTCAGGCTCTCGTCGACCTTCTCGGATGCGAGGTGAAAACCCCCCAGCCCGATGGCGGAGACCCTCTCCCCTGTGCTGCCCAGGACTCGATAGAGCATCTCCGGGTGTAGGTTCTCTGACATCCCCCCTCCTCTCTCAGCGCGAGCAGGGCGCAAGTCTCAGTAGACGCGCCCGCTGCCGGCGCGGCTGCGCACAATCTCGCTGTTGATATCGTCGAAGTCCCTCTCCGTCAGGTCCAGGCCGGCGCCGAGCCCCTCCGAATCAGCCAGTCTCGCCTTCCACACGAGCGCCGATCACGAGATACGAGAGACCCTCAGGCCCGGCGACCACCTGCCGCCGTGCGGACGGCCGCACAAGCACGTAACGCCCCGGCTCGAGGTCGACGGTCTCGCCGTCGATCTGCAGGTAGCCCGTGCCACGGAGCGGCACATAGATCTCCTCCTGACCCGACTCAAGCTCGTCGTGCTCGTGGCCGACCTGGTTGGCCTGTGAGTCGAACTGGTTTGCCTTGATCGCATGAGCGTCGAGGGCCTGCGCAACCGGCGTTCGCCGGCCTTCGAAGTCCTTGACGTTGATCACCGAGTAGCTCACCCTGCGCCTCCGATAGATGACGGGACAATCATGCACGAGGCTCACTCTAGCAGGTGCGCGTGGCCGTGTGCGGTTGCTCCACGCGGGTGATGCCAGGAGGTCATTGGCCATGCTTCCAGGACGGGATCAGCCTCGGTCCCTACCGAAGCCGCTGACCTTGGCGTCGGTGATAGGCTGGCGCCCAGCCACATCTTGAGGGAGAAAAGGCGATCACGGTCACCATCGACCGGTCCCAGGCCGCAACTCCATTCCGGCGGCTCCCGGTGGCTAACGAGGGCAGTGCTGTCTAGGTCACCGCTGAGTCCGGCGCGACCCGCGTAGTCGGGTCGCGACCGCGCATGATGCCTGTGAGGAAGGTACCTGAGTTGAAGCGAGCCGAAGGGTTCCGGTCGTCGTTTACGGCGCCGCTGCTCGTCGTCGCCGTCGCCTTCTCGTTCCAGAGCGGTTCGGCGCTGGCCACGCGCCTGATCGCATCGGTCGGCATCGTCGAAGCGCTGTGGTTCAGGACCGCGTTTGCGGCCGCCATCTTGATCCTGGTGCGACCGCGATCGCTGCGCCTGCCGACGTCAGGCCACCGCCTGCCCGTCGTCCTGCTGACGCTCTCGCTGTTCGCCATGAACCTGAGCTTCTACGGCGCCATCTCCAACGCTCCCCTGGGTGTGGTCGTGGCGGTCGAGTTCCTCGGCCCGCTAGCCGTGGCCGTGTTGGGTTCACGCCGGCCGCTCGACTTCGTGTGGGTCGTTCTCGCAGCGGCCGGCGTCGTGCTCTTGGCCGGACCGACGAGCTCGGTGAGCGCGCTCGGTCTGGGGCTGTCGCTGGTCGCGGCGTGCTGCTGGGGCACCTTCATCTCCCTTGCCAAGCGCGCCGTCACGCACGCGGAGCCGCTCAGCATCACGACGCTGATGCTCGTGGGATCGGCCATGCTGTTGACCCCGCTGCTGGCCGTCAGCGGCCCACGGTCGCTCGATCAGCCGTCCGTGCTTGCCCTCGGCGTGACCGTGGCCCTGCTGTCGGCGCTGCCGTACCTCGTCGAGCTGTTCATCATACGGAGGCTCCGCGCCTCGACCTACGGGGTGCTGTTGAGCCTCGAGCCGGCGGTCGCCGCCGTCACCGGTTTTGTCATTGCCTCACAGAGGCTCAGCTCGTTCGAGATCGTCGCCATCGTCGCGGTGATGATCGCCGCCGCCGGTGCGAGCTGGACCAGCGGCGAAGTCCCGGCCGAGGTGCCCCCCGAGGTGCTTGCGGACGTGCTCGGTGAAGAACACCCGGACGGCGGGACATAAGCGCGTCGGGTCCAGTTACATGACTCCTCAGCGCCTGGCCTCGGCGTGCAGGCTCCACACGGTCTCGGACGGAGCGGCCGCCGGCCGCGGCAGCGACGCCGATACCGCCGCGACAAAGAGCGGCAGCGCCGCGACCACGTAGAGCACGGCGGCCGGACCGGCGCTGTCGCCGAGCAGACCGAGACCGGCCACGATGAGCCCGCCGGCGCCGCCGCACAGGCCGATCGTGAGGCCGGAGGCGAGGCCCATGCGCGCCGGCAGGTACTCCTGCGCGAGCACCAGCGCGATGCTCATGTTGGCGTTCATCGCCACCCCGATCACGACCACGAGAGGGATCATGGCGCCGTAGGAGAGACTGGGCACAAGGGCGATGGCCGGCGCCAGTACGAGCTGCGGTACGACCAGCACGAAGCGGCGGCCAAGGCGCTGGGCGGCAAGGCCGCCGAGCAGCGTCCCGGCGGCGGCGGCCGCGAGTAGCACGCTCGTCATGAGGTTGCTTTGGCCGGGACTCGTGGCCCGCGCATGGACTAAGAACAGCGGCACGTAGGCGAGCAGGCCCACGGTGACGCCGTTGGCGGCGGAGTAGAGCACGAGCAGGCGCGCGAACGCTCGCCACTGCTGACCGTGCGCCGTGGACAGCCGGTGCCGCTGCGCGTGTGCGGGCAAGCGCAGTCCCAGGCGCCGCACAGCGACCAGCACGGCGGCGGCGGCGGCGAGCGGCACAAGCGGGATCACAAGCGTGCCCTTAAGCCCCAGGGGCACGAGCGCGGCGGCCACGAGCAGGGGGCCCAGAGCGTAGCCGACNNCGTGCCCAGCGGGCGCCCTCGGGGTGATAGGCGGCCCCGCCGGCGCTACAGACGGCAACCGCCGCCAGCGTGAGCGGATAGCTCGTCGCGACGCCCACGGCGCCGATGCCCAGACCGGCCACGATGAGCCCCGCGGGCAGAAGCCAGACGGCCTCCCGGCGGTCGCCATGGGCCCCGAAGAGGGGCTGCAAGAGAGCACTGCCGAGGCTCGCCGTGAGCGCAAAGACGCCCACTGCGGTGTAGCTGTAGTGGCGCTCCACGACGAGAAAGGGCAGGAGGGCCCACAGGGCGCTCGAACAGATGTCGGCGGCGCCATGCCCCAGGGAGAGCGCAAGCAGCGCCGAGCGGGCGGTGGGCCGTGCGCTCGCGGTGGCGCTCATGCGGCAAGAAGATGAATCGCCCAGATCCTGAACGGCAGCGCCTTTGGCCACCCGACCCGCTCGTTCACCTTCTGTCTCATCGCCATGTTTTCGACTCTACCACCGCGAACACCGCCAAATCGTCCTCGGCGCCAACCGCAGAACCTCTGCCACCGCTCCCCCCATCTCGCCGACCTGCCTTGGGAGTATGCTCGGTCCCACACCGCGACCGAGGAGGAGACCATGCTCACGACCCTTGCCACACTCACGGCCCACACATCACGTCAAATCACAGAGCTCGCTGCCCTGGTCGGCCTGATCGGCGGACTTGCCCTGGCGGCCGCGGTGTTTCCCGCCTTCCGCAAGGCCGGCCTGCTCATCGGTGGGCTGCTGCTCGCAGTGGGCTTCGCGGCGATCATCTACGCCATTCACTTCGGCGTGAGCCCCTACGTGGTGAAGTAGTAGCAACTGCACTTGGGCTCGAGCGCAACGTCCTGCGTGCAGGCCGACCCCAGTGCGTTCCGGGCAAGGAGAAGCCCGCCGCTGCTTGGGAGGTTGCAGACAAGTTAGCCGTGCTAAGACGTGACTACCTTGTCGCGCCTCGGCGTGTCACGCCAAGCTTGACCTTGCCTGCCGTGCCACGCCTCACCATACCAAGCATCTGCGACGGGCACTCGCACTCTACCACCGCAGCCACAGAGAGCCACCGTTGGCCGTTGCGACGCCGAGGCATGGACCTCGGACTCTGCCTGAGCAGTCACGGCCGTCGGGTCGTCGGCGAGCATCAACCAGCAGAACTCGTCACCCCGGCCGGCGGCCGCTGCGCACGGTGTCGTCCAAGTACTTCTTGATGGCGACGAACTGGCTCTCGCCGTCGAGGCCGGCCTCGGCGAGCACCACCTCGCCCGGGCCGCTGCCGAGGTAGTGGCCGTGACGGTACGGGTGGAGTGTCGCCTCGAGGCCGGTGTCGGAACGCACCCAGCGATACAGCGTCGGCAGCGTGAACCCGGTGATGCCGATGGCCGCGAGCGCGTGCTCCTCGGGGAAGAGGGCGCGCTGCCGCTCGCGCGGCAGTGAGTCGAACAGCTCCGCGCTGGCCACGTAGTAGACCCGCGGATCGATGCCCTCCTTCTCGAGCAGGGGCAGCGCCTCGGAGACGAAGGCGTAGGTCACGGCGCTCTCCTGCAGCACGATCGTCAAGTCGCCCGCCCCGCGCGGGCGCCGCAGGAGGTAGACGCCGGTCGTGGCCTCCTCGGCGGTCGCCAGGCCGAGCGCGGCGCGGTCGAGCACAAGCTCGCTGGGTCGGGTCACGAAGGGCGCGACGAGCGCCGGCCGCTGCGCGAGCGCGGTGGCCAGAAGCGGCCAGATCTCCTGTGGCTCCCACGGGGTGAGGGTGACCGCCGTGCCTCGCGGAAAGTTCTCCTGGAGGAGTTGCAG
>PKYG01000055.1 GCA_003132585.1 Actinomycetota bacterium | reverse complement strand
ACGCGCGCGACCGCCTCGCCGAGAGGCACGGTCGCGCGCTCGCCCGACGCTCGCACCTTGATCTCCGCCCGCCCGTCGGCGACATGCTTGCCGACGATGACGTGCACGGGGCAGCCGAGCAGATCGGCATCCTTGAACTTGATCCCCGGGGAGATCTCGCGCTCGTCGTACAGAGTCTCCACTCCGGCAGCTGTGAGCTCCTCGTAGAGGCGCTCGGCCGCCGCGCTCTGCGCCTCGTCCGACGGGCGCACGAGGCAGAGGTGCACGGCGAAAGGCGCGATCGTCGGTGGCCAGACGATGCCGTCGTCGTCGTGGCTCTGCTCGATCGCCGCCGCAGCGATGCGTGCGAGACCGATGCCGTAGCTGCCCATCACGATCTCGCGCTCGACCCCGGCCTCGTCGAGATACGTGGCGCCCATCGGCTTGGAGTACTGCGTGCCGAGCTGGAAGACCTGGCCGACCTCGATCACGCGCTCGCCTTCGAGCACGGCGTCGCAGTGCGGGCAGCGATCGCCGGCGCCGACGGCGCGCAGGTCGTGGTACTCGGCGCTGAAGTGCGCCGCCGTGATCCCCTTGACGTGGTAGTCGTTCTTGTTGGCGCCGCCGACGTAGACGCCGCGGCGCAACAGCTCGTCGGCGATGATCGGCAGCGCCGCGCCGACGGGACCGACGAAGCCGGTGCTCACGCCCAGCTGGTCGGCGACTTCCTCGGCCGAAGCCATGCGGAAGTCGCCGACGACCCGCGCGAGCTTCAGTTCGTTGAGCTCGCGGTCGCCGCGAACGAGCACGAGCAGCGGGCCGCGCGACTCGCTCACGACGACCAGCGACTTGACGAGCTCGCGCGGTTCGATGCCGAGGAACGCCGTGACCTGGTCGATCGTGCGCGTGTTCGGAGTATGGACCTGCTCGAGAGGGCCACCCTCTTCCCCGCCGCCGACCTCGGCTCTATCGCCGTCAACGCCGTCTGCGCCCGGCTCCGCGCCGGCGACGGCGAGGTCGACGTTGGCGGCATAGCCGCAGGCCGTGCAGAAGACGACTTCGTCCTCGCCGGCGGCGCTCGGCGCCATGTACTCATGGCTGATCGCGCCGCCCATCATGCCGTTGTCGCTCTCGACCTTCATGAAGCGCAGACCGCAGCGGGCGAAGATGCGATCATACGCGGCGACGTGCTTCTCGTAGCTGACCTGCAGCCCGTCGTAGTCGACGTCGAGGCTGTACGAGTCCTTCATGAGGAACTCGCGCGTGCGCAGCACGCCGCTCTTGGGCCGCGCCTCGTCCCGTTCCTTGGTCTGGATGTGGTACCAGAGCTGAGGCAGTTGCTTGTAGGAGTGGATCTCGCGCGCCGCCAGCCAGGTGACGACCTCTTCGTGGGTCATCGCCAGCGCCATGTCGGCGCCCTTGCGGTCCTTGAAGCGGAAGAGCTCGTCGCCGATCTTGTTCCAGCGACCGGACTCCTGCCAGATCTCGGCCGGATTGATCACCGGCATCAGGATCTCCTGGCAACCGATCGCCGTCATCTCCTCACGGATGATCGCGGCGATCTTCTGCATCACGCGCCAGCCGGCGGGCAGGAACACGTACACGCCCGCTGCCAGCTGGCGCACCAAGCCGGCGCGCAGCATGAGCTTGTGGCTGATCGCCTCTGCCCCGGCGGGGTCTTCTTTGACGGTCGGGAGCAGGAACTGGCTGGCGCGCATGCTTCTCCTCGGTTCAGGACAGCGGCGAGGCAGAATCATACCAGAAGCGAGCGCGAACGAGATCAGCGAGTCGCCCGAGCGAATCGACAGACAGCGGCTCTCGCCGCACAGCGCGGCTGATCTCTACTCGCGGAAGTCGCGCACGGCAAAGCCCTGAGTCTTGCAGAGCTCATCGCGTTGCGCCTCGCCGAGGTCGTCCCAGACCATTTCGCGAACCAACTCGGCGAAGCCGATCGTCGGCGTCCAGCCCAGCACCTGCCGGGCCTTCGAGGCATCTCCGAGAAGGCTGCCGACCTCGGTCGGCCGGAAATAGCGCGGATCGACGCGGACCAGCACGCGGCTTGGCGCGATGGGCTCTACGGGGCCGGCGTCGAGCGCGCCCGGGCCGTAGCCGCTGCGCGCCCGGGCAAGGAGGTCGGCGTCGACGGCGTCGACCACGCCGACCTCGTCCGCTCCTTCACCCTCGAAGCGCATCGCCACGCCGACCTCGGCGAAGGCCCGCTCGCAGAACTCGCGCACCGAGTGCTGCACGCCTGTAGCGATGACGTAGTCGCCCGGCTCGTCCTGCTGCATCATCAAGTACATCGCGCGCACGAAGTCGCGCGCGTGGCCCCAGTCGCGCTGGGAGTCGAGATTGCCGAGGTACAGATCGCTCTGCAGTCCCAGCGCGATCCGCGCCACGGCGCGCGTGATCTTGCGCGTCACGAACGTCTCGCCGCGGATCGGGCTCTCGTGGTTGAAGAGGATGCCGTTGCTCGCGTGGATGCCGTACGCCTCGCGGTAGTTCACGCAGATCCAGTAGCCGTAGACCTTGGCGGCGCCGTACGGGCTGCGAGGGTAGAACGGCGTGGTCTCGCG
>PKYG01000049.1 GCA_003132585.1 Actinomycetota bacterium | reverse complement strand
CGGCTCGACGACCAGCTCGACGACGACACCGATCTCGCCATCGACGACGACGACGAAGATCTCGCCACGGTCGCGGTGGGGGCGACGATCGACGAGGCGAAGAAGAAGGCCCTCGAGCAGTTGCGCAAAATCGCCGCGTACGTCAACGAGGCCGACGTCGAGTTCATCACCATGGACGAGGGCAACAAAGGCGGATTCCTCGGCATGGGCAAGACGCAGCCGCGCGTCGAGGCTCGCCTGCACTCGTCGGGCGCGCCGGTCGACAGCGGGCTGCCGCCGGTGGCCGGCATTCTCCAGGACTTTCTCGAAGGCGTCGTCGCGCGCATGGGGTTTGAGGCGACGGTGGAGGCGAGCGAGAGCGGCGACGCCGTCACGGCACAGATCAGCGGCGACGATCTCGCCATCCTGATCGGTCGCCACGGGCAGACCATCGATGCGCTCCAGTACCTGGCGGCGATCGTTGTCAATCGGGACCGTTACGATCGCCGCCAGGTCGTCGTCGACGCCGAGGGCTATCGCCAGCGGCGTGAGTCGGCGCTCAAGGCTCTGGCTGATCGCACCGCGCAGAAGGTGTCGCGCGAGTCCGTCCAGGAGGCGCTCAACCCCATGTCGGCCGGCGAGCGCAAGATCGTCCACCTGCATCTCAAGGACCATCCGCGCGTGGAAACGGCCTCAGAGGGTCAAGAACCGTACCGGGCCGTGGTAATCTTGCCGAAGCGGCGCGACGGTTAGGCTCGCCGTCGCCCAAGGTCTTGTCAAGAAGAAGAAGGAGATAGTGATGCGGCGCAAGCTCTACTTGATCGCGATCGTCGCCGTGCTGGCCTTGGCGCTGGTGCTGGCGNNCGCGGCGTCGATGTCGGCGGCCGATATCGTCAAGGCCGCTCAGGCAGCCGGCGCCAAGACTACGAGCGGCACGATAGCGGCCGACCTGTCGGTCACCATCAAGGGTGACACGGCCAAGCTCAGTGCCACATCGGCGCAGCTCGGCGCCTTGCTGAGCAAGCCGATCACCGCGCACATCGAAGGCAGCTTCCAGGGCAAGCCCACAGCGGCCGACATGACGATGACGCTGGGTGCCGGCGGTCAGAACATCCCGCTGGCGATCAAGGCGACTGGCGGCAAGGGCTACATCCAGTACGGCAAGAAGTGGTACGTGCTGCCGGCGAGCGCGCTCAAGAGCATGAACACGACAGCGACGAGCGCGAGCGACCCGACCGCCGAGCTCAGCAAGACCCTCGGCATCGACGTGACGACATGGAATCCGACGTTCACGAACATGGGCACGGAGACCGTCGACGGCGTCGACACCTATCACATCCAGCTCACGGCCGACACGACCAAGGCGATGGCCGACATCACGAAGGCCCTGGCGAGCCCGAAGTTCTGGACACAGGCCGGGTCCGCGGCGGGCTCGGCCACCGGCACGAGCAAGGCTCAGATCAAGATGTACGAGGGCCTCGGCAAGCAGCTCGTGGCGGCGCTCCAGCCCAAGGTCACAGACTTCAAGGTCGACATGTGGATCGGCACCACCGACAGTCTCACGCACAAGGCGTCGCTCACTCTGGCGATGACCTTCGGCGGGACGATGGCCCAGGCGGGCCTGCAGGGCCTCGACATCACGGGCTCGGTGACGATGTCCAACTTCAACGCGCCGGTCACGGTCACGGCACCGTCGGGCGCGCTGCCGTACAAGGCACTCCAGAAGGCGTTGAACGGCTTGTCGGCCGGTCTCCTCGGCGGGGCGGCGGCAACCGGCCTGTAAGCACGACACGGCAGAGCTGAAAAGCGATGGGCGGGGCGCCGCGGCAGCGGCGCCCCGCCCATTTCACTTGTACGCACAAGCTTGGGAGCCGGCGCTCCGCGCCGGCACGCGTCGAGCTCGCTCAGCGGCCCCAGTCGAAGTCGCCGGACTTGGTCTGCTCCCACGACGAGGGCGGTGGCGCGTCGTCGGTGCGCTGGCCCATCATCGACTTGGAGATGATCTCCCCCTTGGTGGCGAGCGGGGGGCTCGGCGGCAGGTCGTCCTTCTGCGAGGCNNACGGTGGCATTGGGACGCAGGTCGGTGCGCTGTTCGTAGCCGCGCTCGAGCATGCGCACCGAACCGCCCCCGCCGAGGTTGACGGCGAACCGATACCAGCCCATCGACCACATGAACGTCGCCAGCAGTTCCTGACTTTCGAACCCGATGTGCACCGACGACATGCCGAGGTTCTCGTTGGTCTCGGCGATGCGCCGCGGCACGGGGCTCACGTTGAGCAGATCGACGCCGCGCTGCAGAAGCGTGAGCTGGGCCTCGTCGGCTTCGAGCTCGGGCTCGACCGGCGCCGCGGCCGGCGGTGTCTCCGCCGACGGCGCCGCGGCGCTCGCTTGCGGAGAAGCCGCGGCGATCGCCGGCATCTCCTGTGTGTGCTCGGCCGGTGGTTCGGGCGGCGCTGGGGGAGCGCCCACTGACTCCGCGGCAACGGGCTCCGCGGCAACGGGCTCCGCGGCGACGGGCACGGCGGTGACGGGGGGCTGGGCAACCGGTGCGGCGGCGACGGACGGCGGGGCGACTGGTGCGGCTGCGGGAATCGGGACGCCGGCGCTCTCGAGCTGCCGCTGGAGCTGCGACAGACGGGCCGCCAGCTCCTGGCGCTCGGCTTCGGCGCGCGCCAGATGAGCGTGCAGCCGCTCGATCTCGGCATCCTTGTCTTTGAGGGCCTTCCAGAAGGCGTCGCTGTCGCTGCGCGAGGCCTTGACGCGACCGCTGCCGGCGGGCGTGGTGGCTACGGCAGCGGGCTCGCTCTGGGCTTGATCTACGTCGGCGCAGAGCGAGCACAGGATGCGCCCTTCGCCCTTGTCGTCGGCGACACGCTGGGTCCACTCGCCGGCGAGGACCGTGCGCCCGCACTGCGCGCAGGAGAGCTCCGCGCCGTCGTCTCTACCGCGACCGAACAGGCGTCCCCACATGGTATCTCCAAGTCATCGAGGCATGGCCGGGCGAACAATGGTCCAGCAAGAACCAAGAGTCTACCAGAGCCCTCCGGTGATGGGAATCGACGGGCGCTCGGCGACGCGACTCAGGGCCGCGGGCGACGGAGGACGACCGCGTCGGCCATCGCGTCGCCCATCCGCTGGTGCCGGGGTGAGTCCTTGATGAGGATGACGAAGGGGATGATCATGCCCGCCTCAGGCACGCGGGTGAGCCCCCGGGTGATCGTCGCGTGAAGGTCGGGGCGCTCGCCGTCGAGCGTGGCCACGATCAGGCCGAAGAGCCGCTTGCCCGGGGTCGTCTGCCAGATGCCCTCGAAGAAGACGAAGTAGAGCAGCGGCAGCAGGAACTCGAAGATCGCCAAGGCGATCGCCAGCCCCGAAGGGACGGCGTTGCCGACAAACCACAGGCCGACGATCAGTGCCACGATGATCACGGCGTCGACGCTCCCGGCGAGCAGGCGCAGCCGCAGCCCGACGCCCACGAGCTCACCGGGGCCGAGAGGCCTGCCGTCCCGGTTGAGGTTCTCGAGACCGGGTATCTTAGGCCTCCTCGTCCTCGTCGTCGAGGGCGCTGTTCTCGAATTGCGCGAGCACGTCCCGCGCCTGCACGAGGTCTTCCTCGCGCACCAGCACGCTGACCGTCGCCATGGACGTGCCCGGGTAGACCGCCCCCATGTCGGTGCCGCTGAGGACGGCGTCGATGCCGGCGGTCTCGAGCACGCCCTTGATGACGGAGGCCAGGCCGATATCGGTAGCGGTCGTCGCGACGCAGTACTCCATGGCGTCACCTCGCTGNNGCGCAGGATGGCGATGTTGGCGGCGTCCGGCCCGTCGCCGGCGAAGCCGGGCACCTCGAGGATGCCGGGGAGATCGGCGAAGGCGGGATGCGCGACGATCGCCGCGAAGGCGTCGCGGCCGAGCTCGCCTTCGCCGATGTTCTCGTGCCGGTCGCGGTTCGAACCGAGCGGCGTCTTGGAGTCGTTGAGGTGGAGCATCACCAGGCGCTCGCGGCCGCAGGCGGCGTCGAGCGCCGTCACCATCGTCTCGACGCCGGCCGGTGTGCGCATGTCGTAACCGGCCTCGAACAGATGCGCCGTGTCGAGACAAAGACCGAGGCGGGGATGACCGTCGGCGGCGGCGATCATCGTCGCCAGCTCGTCGAAATCGACGCCCATCGTGCCACCGGCGCCAGCGGTGTTCTCGAGCAGCACACGGACGCGCGAATCGGGCGATTCGGCGAGCGCCCGGTCGAGTGCCGCCGCGACCCGTTTGAGCCCGGCGTCGAAGCCGGCGCCCTGATGCGAGCCGACGTGCGTGACGATCGCGTCGGCGCCGAGCTGCTCCGCCGCGACGACGGCGCCGACGAGCGACGTCACCGACTTCTCGTAGAAGTCATCCTTTGCGGAGGCGAGGTTGATCAAGTAGATCGTATGGATGACGACGAAGCGGATCGGCGATGCGGCGCGCGCTGCGCGAAAGCGCGCCGCATCGCCCTCCCCGTACACGGTCGGCGCCCACGTGCGTGGGCTGCCGGCGAAGATCTGGATCGCCTCGCAGCCGATCTCGGTACCGGCTTCGATCGCCTTCCAGACACCGCCGCTGGAGCCCACATGCGCGCCGAAGTACATGCTCGCCCTCCGCCCCGTCGTCACGTGCCTATCCGAGGTCCCTCGGGATCGTCCTCTGCGACGTCCTCGCGAAGACCTCGGCGCCGTGCTCGAGCACGTGCTGTGTATTGGTCACGTAGAAGTTCTCCCTATCGCTGCGCAGCTCGCAGTCGGTGTCGACTCGCACGTCGAGGCTGTCGCCACGCTTGAGGACGCTCTTCGCCACGAGTCGCGAGCTCGCCGAGAGCGGATCGCCCTCGGTGATCCGGTAGTAGTAGGTCAAGTGATCCTCGGTCTCGAAGTCGCCCCGCTCGTGCGCCACCCGGTAGCGGCCGCCGTCGATCCAGCGGAATTCGTACTCGAGTGTGTTCGTGTCGACGTCCCAGGTCATCACGCGCCCACCCGTGCCGGGCGGCATGAGCGTCTCGAAATTGGCGGGCTCCGACTGCTCCGGCTCCGCGAAGGACGCCAGCCGCGCGTCCTCCGGCCGCGGGGGGCGCACTGGCAGAACGAGAGCACAATCGCTGCCGGTGAAGATGCTGAGCGTGACCGCCTCCGGCGACGGCCAGACCCAGGGCCAGTAGTTCGTCGACACGGCGACACGCAGCCGGTGGTCGGCCGCGAACACATGCGCGATCGAGTCGAGCCGCACCGTCACGGTGGTGCGCTTGGCCGGCTCGAGCGGCTCGGGGAACTCATGGCTGTGGCGGTGCGTGAGGTTGAGGACCTCGCGCGTGACGAGCTTGGAGCAGCCGTCGGGCGCCACGTCGCACAACCTCACGCAAACGAGTGCGTTCGGCTTGTCGCTCGCCACGGTGAGCGTGACCTCGGGGAAGCCGAGGATCTCGATCGGCTCGGCGAGCGGTTGCGAGTCCCAGACGGCCGAGCGACCGTCCTCGGCGCGCTGATCGAAAGGCCAGTCTCCCGGCGAGCCCTCCATGCACCAGGCCCCGGCGTCGATGCCCGTGAACATCAGGCTGCGGTGGTCGATGCGCGCCTCGGGGGCCGGCGCGTCGTCGAGCGTGCCGGCGTTCAGATGCCAGGTCGCGGGCATGATGCGTGGCGATGGCCACGCCTCCTCCGCGACCCAGCGCCCCGGGTGCTGCTCGATCACCGGCGCCGGCTCGACGAAGTCCTCCATCCATACGCGCAGCATCGGCTCGTCCATGATCCCGGTGTCGACACCCTTGAGCCAGTGGTCCCACCAGCGCAGCGTGTCCTGCAGGAAGCCGATCGACGGGCCGGGGATGCTGTTGTTGGGCCAGGAGTGTGACCACGGCCCGATCAGCCCCTTGCGCGGGCCGGGCAGACCGGCCATCAGCCGCAACACGGCATTGGTGTAGCCGTCGGTCCAGCCGCCGATCGCGTAGACGGCAGCCTCGATCGCGGTGTAGTCCTCGCAGACGGAGCCCTGCCGCCAGTAGTCGTCGCGACGCTGGTGGGCGAGCCAGGTCTCGGCCCAGTTGAAGTTGGCCTCGAGACGCTCGTTCCAGCGCTCGCGCCAGCCCTCGTCGCCGACGACCTGGGGATGCGGCGGCAAGGCGTCGTAGTGCAGCATGCTCGCGCCCCACGGCAACATGTCGAGACCGGAGACGCAGCCGCCCTTGTAGTGCACGTCGTCGGCGTAGCGATCGTCAGTGGACATCAGCGTGACGATCGCCTTCAGCGCCGGCGGTCTGCGGGCGGCCACCTGCAGGCTGTTGAAGCCGGTCCAGGAGATGCCGGTCATGCCGACGCTGCCACTGCACCAGGGTTGCGCGGCGATCCATGCGATCGCCGCGCACACGTCCTCCTGCTCCTGCGGCGTGTACTCGTCGAGGATGATCCCCGCGGAGTCGCCCGTGCCGCGCAGGTCCAGCTTGACGGCGGCATATCCGTGACCGGCCCAATACGGGAACAGCGTCCAGTCGCGGAAGCCGCCGTCGGTGAGCCTGTATGGGCTGGCCTCGAGGATCGCTGGCACGGGGTCGGTCTCAGCGTCGACCGGCAGCCAGCGACGCGCGTTGAGTTGGGTGCCGTCGGGAAGCGGGACCCAGAAGTGGTCGACCAGGTGCACGGTCCGCGGGAACTCAGTCACGATCTTCAACAACTACCTCCTGCCGCCGCGTTGCCTGCCGCTGCGTGAGACTCTACCCGCTCGGGCCCGCGTGCGACAAACCGTGCTACGATGACGGCGTCACACGGCGTTTGAGTTGAGATTGGCGCACTTCACGACCCGAGGAGAGCGACATGGAGCAACCGAATGTGCATCTATGCGGCACGTGCCCGGCCTTCGCCGTGCTCCCGGGTGAGGGCGAGGCAGGCACCTGCCGGGCGAACCCGCCCACGATCTTCCCCGACAAGGAGATGTTCCGGGGCTCCAGCCGCACCACGCTCTTCGGATCGTATCCGTCCGTCGGCGTGTTCCCGATCACGCACCAGAGCGACTACTGCATGGCCCATCCCAAGAACCGCACAGAGGTCTGGGGCAGGTAGCCGGCGT
>PKYG01000113.1:14226-33095 GCA_003132585.1 Actinomycetota bacterium | reverse complement strand
AAGTCAAAGCGCTCGGGTACGTTGCATATCGAGTGCCCTCAGCGGCTCATCGACGTGCACTTCGTCAACGGCCTGATCGCCGAGACCCGTGACTCCACACGGGTGATGGCCGACACGGTGATTGGCAGTCTCTTGATCAAGCGTTCGCTGATCAACGAACCGCAGCTCAACGAAGCGCTCGCCGAGCAGGAGCGCCAGCCGCGACCGCTGGGCACGCTGCTCGTCGAGCGCGGCTTTCTGCGTGAGCAGGACCTTCGCGAGGTCCTCTCCCGCCAGGTCGCGAACACCCTCGTTGCAGCCAAGGCCGAGGGCAACGGCACCTTCATGTTCGTCGCCGACGCCGCGCCGCAGCGGGTCGACTACATCACGATCGAGCCATACGGCGTGCTGATAGAGATCTCTGCGGTCGGTTCCGATTACTGTCTGGCGTTTGACGTCCTCGGTCAGGCGGACACCGTCGTGATCCGCAACCACGACTACGACTCGTTGCCGCGGCATGCGATGACCATGGGCCGCGACGAGTTCCATGTGCTTTCGCTCGTCGACGACCAGCGCACCGTGCGCGAGATCGCGACCGCCGGTCGTCTTGAGGAGATCATGGTTGTGAGCATCCTCGGCAAGCTGGCCGACGCCGGTGTGCTGCTGGTCAAGTCCGAGAAGCAGGGGAGTGTCGAAGCCGACGCCGAGCTGCAGGCGCATCGCGATAGCGTATGGGAAGAAGTCAGCCAGCTTCTCGACAACATCTCCGACGGTGCGATGGCGCGTGACACCCCGAGCACCGGTGCTGGGGACGATCCGCTCAGTTGGGACAGTTTCGTGCAGGAATGAGCGCGAAGCGGCGGAGGCGGGCCGAATGACCCGCCCCCGCCGCTTCGCGCTCCCCGCGACGAGCGCCTCGTCGCCGGGATCGTCTTCTTCAGCCTGCGCCCTACATCACCTGGTCACGTCATGCACGAGATCCTCGTACGCCGCGACGTAGCGGTCGATGTCGGCGTCCGTGTGCTGCACGGAGAGCGTCCACTCCTCCTCGCGGCCGGGAGCGATGATGATGCCGCGGTTGATGTTGTAGAGCCAGGCGAGGGCGACGAGCTCGTGGTCCTGGTACTTGATGAACGACTCGTAGTCGGTGACCTTGTTGCTGGCGAAGTTGACGCAGCCCTTCGACCTGATGCCCACCGTGTAAGCGGGGAACTGGTACTTGGCGGCGACAGCGTCGCACTCCTTGATCAGGCGGTCGTTCAGGTAGTCAAGATGCTTGTAGACGTCGGGCGTCATGACCTGCTCGATGCTCGCCCGCGCGGCGGCCATCGAAAGCGGGTTGCCGCTGTAGGTGCCGACCTGGAAGACCTTGCCGCTCTCGACGACGTCCATGACCTCATCGCTGCCACCGATGGCGCCCGAGGGCAGGCCGGCGCCGAGCGCCTTGGCGAGCGTGATCATGTCGGGCACGACTCCCCAGCGCTCGACGGCGCCACCGGGAGCCGTGCAGATGCCGGTCTTGACCTCGTCGAAGATCAGCACGACGCCGTGCTTCTTGGTGATCTCGCGCACGGCCTCGAGGTAGCCGGGCTCGGGGAGCACGACGCCGAGGTTCATCATCGCCGGTTCCATGATCAGGCAGGCCGGCTTGCGGCCCTCGGCAATGAGCGTCTCGATGCGCGCCTCCATCATCGGCGCGTCGTTGAACGGCACGGCGATCGTCATGTCGATGGATGCCTGTGGGATGCCGGCACCGTATGGGATCGACTTGTAGTTGTCGCGCGGCCCGATCTGGCCGAAGTCGGCGACGCCCAGGGACACCATGACGTAGTCGTGGTGGCCATGGTACGAACCGAAGATCTTCATGATCGTCTCGCGCCCGGTGAAGGCGCGGGCGACGCGGATGGCGTCCATCGTCGCTTCGGAGCCCGAGTTGACGAAGCGCCACTTGGGCAGCTTGAAGTTCTTCGCCAAGTGCTCGGCGACGATGATCGAGTCTTCCGTCGGCAGCGCGAACTGCGTGCCGAGTTCGCAGCGATCCCTGATCGCCTTGACGATCGCAGGGTGAGCGTGGCCCTGGACCATGCAGCCGAAACCGTTGTGGAAGTCGCTGATCTCCTCGCCGTCGACGCTGTAGACCTTGGAGCCCTTTCCGTGGGTGAAGTACACGGGATAGGGATCGCGCGCCTGGTAGGTCGAGGCGACGCCCATGGGCATGTGTTTGACGGCGCGCTTGTACAGCTCATGCGACTTCGGTGTCGCCTCCTCGAGGCGCTTCTCCTCGCGCTCGGAGAGTTCGGCGATGAGCTTGGGGTCGATCCGTGAATCAGCCATTCTGGGTCTTCAGCTCCTTGTTCGTGAGGAATCAACAGAATCGAAGCTTCTGTCTGGGAAGGCGTATCACCCCGCAGTTGAGCGTCTCGTGCCGGGCGCGGCGAGCGCCCGCTCCCGTGGTCGGTCAAACACCGCCACCTCGCGGATTCTACAGCGCGAGGCAAAGCCTCACGTATATCAGTCTAACTCCGGTGCAACACGATCTGTAGGGTTCGGCAACGAATCGGCCGTTTCGGCAGCCGATTCGGCAAGACCCGCACTTCTCGGCCTTGCGAGGAAGTCTGCCAAAACGGCGCCCGGAAGGTGAAGGGGGCGGCTGCCATTCGGCAGCCGCCCCCTTCTGTGAGCCGCACACCGGAGTCATGCTCCGGCTCGAGGTGCCGTCTTACCTGGCGACGACCTTGATCTGCTTGCTCGTGCCGCGGCCGTACCCACTGGCGCCGGGGAATCTGGCCCTGAGGATGTAGGTACCCTTGGCCAGCCTCTTGGGGATCGAGAACGTCCCGGTCGACGTGACCGTCTTGGTTGCCCACGTCTTCCAGGCCGTTCCCACCTTGCGCTGGATGGTCACGGTGCCGGCGGTCACGCCGGGCTTGACTGTACCCGAGAACGTGACCTTCGTGCCGGCGATCACCGACGCCTTGCTCGCCTTCAGCGTCACAGCGTAGTTGACGCCCACAGCGACGGTCGACGACTTGGCAGAGCCGTAGGTGTCGCTGCCGAGGAACTTGACCCAGTACGTGGCCGGGCCGGTCGGCTTGTCGGTGAACGAGTACATGTCGGCATCGAGACCGAACAGCCACATCGTGCCCACGAGGGCCTTGATCGAGCTGCCCGTGTTCTGCCGGTAGAGCGCGACCTGGCCGCCCGTCCACGTCGTGGTCGGGGCGGAGGGGGTCACGGTGCCGGAGATGGTCACCGGCGACCCGTACGTGACGGCAGCCGGTGAGCGGTTGATCGAGATGCCGGAGATGGGCAGACGCACGCTCTGTGCTTCGTCGATCGCGGTCTTGATGACCGCCGACGCGTACTGCCAGTTGTGGATGCCCCAGCTGCCTTCCTTCGCCACGAAGGACTCGTTGGTGAAGGCCTTCTGGAAGGCGAGCTCATCGGCCGTCCAGTCGCTCTGGGCCTTGGCGTTGATGCCCGCGTTGGCGCCAGCGATGTCGCTGTAGCCGAGGCGGACGGCCGCGGCCGTGAGCTCGGTGATGGCCTGATCGTCCCAGGCATGCATTTGCGCCTGGCGCTGGGTGATCGTACTCGAGAGGTACGTCGCCAGCGGATCACTGGACCTGCCGTGGCACGTGGAGCAGGCCGAGAACGGCATGACGCCGTTGACGACCGACGTCGCCGGAGAAGGTGTCGCCGACGATGTCGCCCACGGGCTCGGCGTGACTGTAGCGATCGGGATCGGGCTGACGGCGGCGGCGACCGCAGGATCGATGATCTTCATCGTATGGTTGCCGCCCAACTGCACCGCACCGCGGCTGTAGCTGGTCGGGGGCATGTGACAGTCGACGCACTTGCCCTCGTGCACGCCCGGCATGCTCGGCACGTCGATCGCGCCGACGCCGGCCATGATCTGCTTCTGGTCGTTGTACGTGGTGGTGCCAGGTACGGCCTCGTTCGAGGCAGTGACTTCGACACCGGCCTCGTCCTGCGCCACGTGGCACGTGGTGCACAGGTCGGACGGGTTGTCCGGATTACCGACGAGCTGGGTATCGAACGCCGAATCCCAGACGCCGTTGGTCTTGCCCGGCTGGTGAGGCGTATGGCAGCTCACGCAGGTGTCGCCGT
This sequence comes from Actinomycetota bacterium, assembly GCA_003132585.1. GTDB lineage: Bacteria > Actinomycetota > Thermoleophilia > UBA2241 > UBA2241 > PALSA-647. The sequence continues at coordinate 28,985 of PKYG01000113.1, read as the reverse complement.
ACTTGGCCTGAGCCACGGTGGGCGGGGTCTTGCCGGCGGCCACGGCCATCTGATAGTCCGCCGAATGGCACTTCAGGCACGAAGGAGCCACGAACCCGCCGGCTTTGAGGTCGGTGAGGGAGTTGGCGTGCAACGAACCGGCCCATTCCGGGTACTGCGCGGCGCTGCCGTCGTGGCCCTTTTGCTGCCAGACGGTGGTGCTGGCGTCGGCATTCAGCCAGTAGGACATGACACCGGCAGCGTTGCCCGGCGTCGCCGGTGTGGCCGAGGTCGACGGCACCGGCGTCGGCGTCCAGCCCGGTGCCGGAATGTTCAGCACGCTGCTGAGCGGATCTGCCGTCCACGAGTTGCCCGGATTGCCGAGCATCTGGAAGTTGACCGCGTACTGCGTCTGCACGATCGAATCGGTCGGCGCACCCGCGGTCGGCGTCGGGTTCACGTGGAACGCGGTCGTCGAGTACGAGTAGCGGCTGTGGCACTGGCCGCAGATGTCGGCGTTCGCCAGGTCGACGAACGGCGCGTTGTGGGCCGTGTCGTTGGGGTCGTTGCCGCCGAAGACCTCGCCGTAGTGGCACGACGAGCACCCGATGTCGCCCTCGGAGAAGGGATACGGGCTGGTCGTGTCGGTCGGCACGCCATCGGCCGTGTAGGGGTATACCCACGCGGTCTTGGTACCCGACGGCGTCGGACTCGGCGAGGCCTTGGTCGGGTCGTAGTTGCTCGTGTGGCAGCCGGCGCACTGCGACTCGGGGCCGCGCGACGGCTGGTCCGAGGCGGGCTGGCCGTGCTTGGTGCCCGCCCAGTCGGGGTACACGATCGGCGCGCCAAACGTGCCGGTGGTATGACAACCCGCGCAGACGCTCGACTTCGTGAAATCGGCGCGGTAGCCCTGTACGCCGGGTCCGGTCGGCCCGACGGCGAGCGCCGGCACTGCGAGAACGAGCAGGACGACGAGCGCCGCGGCGAAGATCATGGAACGTTTCTGCAAGGTCACCTCCTTAGATTTCACAGATGGCTGTTGATCCGCTTTCATCAATGTCACCTCCCTTCAACTGCGGATACAGGATGAGTGAACGAATCCAGCGAGGTTGCCGTTGAAGGTGACACCTGCGTGGATGTCGATCCGGGGGGAAGTGGGGGTGCGAGAGTCAGGACCGTACGGAATTCCAGGAGGATTGCGGTGGGGATGCGCATGTGAATGAGAATGCTTGCACAAACTACCCTGCATGGATTTTGGCTCCTCCGACCGGCCCAACTGTTCCAAGACCAGGCCCCAAGCGGGCCTGGTCGCACACCCTTGGAGGTATACCGGAAGTGAGTTCCACATGCAACTACGGGCCTTAGGGTTCTTGCTGTAGAAGCGGCGGCGTCAGGCGGGGGGCGTGCCGGCACCCGCGCCGCCCGCCTGGGCGGGCTCTCGCCGCCAACCTTCGAGGCCGACGCGCGCGCGGAAGAAGACGATCGTCTCTCTGGCCAGCGGGATCAGCGGGATCGCCAGGAACATGCCGGCGACTCCACGGATCTCACCGCCGGCAAGGATCGCGAAGATCACGATCAGGGGGTTGACGCGGAAGCGGCTGCCCATGATCACCGGCACGAGGACGTGGCCCTCGATCTGCTGGATGAGGATGAAGGTGATCACCACCCACATCGCCGACAGGGGCGAGTGGATCAAGGCGACGAAGGTCGGCGGCACGGCGGCGAGCACCGGGCCGAGATACGGGATCGCCTCCATCACGCCGGTCCAGGCGCCGAAGAACACGGCGTACTTGCCGCCCGACGGGAAGAGGTGGATGGCGCTCAAGAACCACATCGCCGCACCGACGCTGGCGCCGAGAGCGACCGAGAGCAGGATCTGCGCCTTCACGTAGTTGACGACGGCGCCTTGCGCGACGCGCACATACTGGGCGCCGTCGTCGCGTTCGCCGGTGGGGAAGTGGTCGATCACGTAGCGCGAGATCCGTCTGGCCTGCAGCAGCATGTAGATCGAGACGACGACGATGATGATCGTGATCGTCACGAGGCGCACGAACGAGACGCCGATCGCCACCAGTCCGCGCGAGACCGATGGGATGTGCGCTGCCAGTGAGCGGGCGAGCTCGTCCACCTTGGCGGCGACGTCGACACGCACGCCGAAGCGATCGGCCACGGTTTGCAGCCGCTCGATCGAGCTCTGCGCTCCGTTGACCATGCTGGGGATCTCGTTGAGCAGGCTGCGCAACTGGTGGATCATTGGGGGAATGACGAGCAGGCCGGCGCCGACGAGTGCGGCGACGAACGCGACGTAGACGACGAAGACGCCGAGCGCGCGCGGTACGCGGGCGCGCTCGAGACCGCGCACCAGGGGGTTGAGCACGAGGGCGATCAGCGCGGCGGCGAGGAAGATGAAGATCGCTTCGCCGATCGCCCCCATGAACAGCCAGGCGACGACGAGCAGCGCCGGGATGGCGGCGATCTGCACCCACTTGGGGACGATGATGCGTTTCTCCGTGGTGCGTGCCTCTTCCACGAGCTCCTCGTCGGTCGGCCGATGTGGTTCTGATTCGACGCGCGGGGTGGGGTTGCCTTCAGGTGGCCGCCCCGCGCGTCTCGCGTTTACGCTTCAATGGCAACGGCGACAATGTTGACATATAGCGACTCATATTTTATGATTCTCTCAGACTTAGTAAGCTAAGGAGGCAGTTGCATGGGCAAGGTAATCGGCATCGACCTGGGGACGACCTTCAGCTGCGTCTCCGTTCTTGAGGGTGGCGAGCCAACGGTGATCCCGAACTCCGAGGGCGGTCGCACGACCCCCTCGGTCGTCGCGTTCTCCAAGAGTGGCGAGCGGCTCGTCGGGACGGTGGCCCGCCGGCAGGCCGTCACGAATCCGGAGAACACGGTGTTCTCCATCAAGCGCTTCATGGGGCGTAAGTACGGCGATGTTTCCGAAGAGATGAAGATCGTCCCGTACAAGGTGATCGCCGCCCAGAACGGCGACGCCTCCGTCGACGTGAGCGGCAAGACGTACTCACCGCCTGAGATCTCGGCGATGATCCTGCAGAAGCTCAAGCGTGACGCGGAGGACTACCTCGGCGAGAAGGTCACCGAGGCCGTGATCACCGTGCCGGCGTACTTCAACGACTCGCAGCGCCAGGCGACCAAGGATGCCGGCAAGATCGCCGGCCTCGAGGTCAAGCGCATCATCAACGAGCCCACGGCAGCGGCGCTCGCCTATGGGCTCGACAAGAGCCACGACCACACGATTCTCGTTTTCGATCTTGGCGGCGGCACCTTCGACGTCTCGATCCTCGACCTCGGTGAGGGCGTCTTCGAGGTACGCTCCACCAACGGCGATACGCACCTCGGCGGCGATAACTTCGACAAGGCGGTCGTCGACTGGATGGTCGCCGAGTTCAAGAAGTCGAACGGCATCGATCTCGCCAAAGACAAGATGGCGCTGCAGCGTCTCTACGAGGCTGCCGAGAAGGCCAAGATCGAGCTGTCGTCGACGATGACGACGAACATCAATCTGCCGTTCATCACGGCCGACGAGAACGGTCCCAAGCACCTCGACCTCACGTTGACGCGGGCGAAGTTCGACGAGCTCACGCACGACCTGGTCGAGCGCGTCGTCGGCCCCGTCAAGCAGGCGCTCTCGGACGCCGGCCTGAAAGCATCGGGCATCGATGACGTGATCCTTGTCGGCGGCATGACCCGCGTGCCGGCCGTGCAGGCGAAGGTCAAGGAGCTCATCGGCAAGGACCCGCACAAGGGCGTCAACCCCGACGAGGTGGTCGCCGTCGGCGCCGCCATCCAGGGCGGCGTGCTCGCCGGCGAGGTCAAGGATGTGCTGCTTCTCGATGTGACGCCGCTGAGTCTCGGCATCGAGACCAAGGGCGGCGTCTTCACCAGACTCATCGACCGCAACACCACGATCCCGACCAAGAAGGGCGAGATCTTCTCGACCGCCGACGACAACCAGACGAGCGTCGAGATCCACGTGCTCCAGGGCGAGCGCGAGATGGCGCGCTACAACAAGACGTTGGGCAAGTTCCAGCTGGTCGGCATCCCGCCCGCGCCGCGCGGCATCCCGCAGATCGAGGTCACCTTCGACATCGACGCCAACGGTATCGTCCACGTGAGCGCCAAGGATCTCGGCACAGGCAACGAGCAGAAGATCACGATTACCGCGTCCAGCGGCCTCGACCCGAAAGACATCGAACGCATGATGAGCGACGCCGAGTCGCACGCCGAAGAGGATCGCACGGCGCGCGAGGTGGTTGAGATCAAGAACAACGGCGAGAACCTCATCTACTCCACGGAGAAGTCGCTGCGCGACATGGGCGACAGGGTCGATGCGTCCACCAAGGAGCAGATCGAGGCGGCCGCGAGCGAGCTCAAGAAGGCGCTCGACGGCGACGACGTCGATGAGATCAAGGCCAAGACCGACGCGCTCATGCAGGCGTCGCACAAGCTTGCCGAGGCCGTTTACCAGCAGGCGCAACAAGAGCGTCAGCAGGCGAGCGGCGACGGCGGCGAAGCGCCGGCCGGCGATGAGAACGTCGAGGAGGGTGACTACGAAGTGATCGACGAGGACGACAAGTAGAGCCTCGCCGCCGAGAGGAGGCAATCATGGCGATCATCCGGTGGGATCCATTCCAGGGGATGACCCAGATCCAGAACCGGTTCGACCGGACGTGGGGCTCGGTTCTGGCGGATCGCGAGGAGAGCTGGCTGCCGGCCGTCGACGTCTACGACACCAAGGACGCCGTCGTGCTCAAAGCCGAGCTCTCGGGCATGGACCCGGACGACATCCAGATCGAGGTCGAGGACAACGTGCTCACGATCAAGGGTGAGCGCAAGTTCGAGGAGAAGATCGACGAGGGCAGGTACTACAGCGTCGAGCGCCGGTTCGGCTCCTTCGAACGCAGTCTCGCCCTGCCGCAGGGCGTCCGGTCCGACGACATCCATGCCGACTACGAAGACGGTGTCCTCGCGGTGCGGGTGCCCAAGGCCGAAGAGGAGAAGCCCCGCAAGATCGAGGTCAAGGCCGCCAAGACGACGGTCGAGGCCAAGAAGGCGGAGAAATAGGGTTGGTGGCGTGCGGACGGGCGGGAGCGCCGGGCGTGAGCCCGCACGCTCCCGCCTCACGCGCCCCGATCCGGCGACCAGCGAGACACGACGGAGCTGACTGAGACCCATGACTGAACGCAAGCAGAGCAAGCAGCGAGCGGCGACGAGCAGCCAGCAGGCGTCGCCGGGCCAGGCACCGGCTGCCGAAGCCGTGGCCGGGCACGATGATCTCGCCGCGCTTGCGGCGGAGCGCGACCAGTACCTCGACCATCTGCAGCGCCTCAAGGCCGAGTTCGAGAACTACCGCAAGCGCGTCCAACGCGATACCGAGGCGCTGCGTCTGCGTGCCGCGGAAGGTGTGGTCGAGTCGCTGCTGCCGGTGATGGACAACATGCAGCGGGCGCTGGACGCCGCCGAACGGCACGAAGAGGGACAGCTCGTCCAAGGCGTCGAGCTCGTCGCCGCGCAGTTTCAGTCGGTGCTCTCGAGTCACGGACTCGAAGAGCTGATGGTCGAGCCCGGCACGCCGTTCGATCCCAACCTGCATGAGGCCGTGCTCACACAGGAGTCGGCCGAGATCGACGAGGGCTGCGTGTCGCGTGTACTCGAACGCGGGTATCAGCTGCACGGCCGCCTGCTGCGGCCGGCCAAGGTGATCGTGGTCGCGTAGGCGATGGGCGACTTCTACCAGACACTGGGCGTCGGCAAGGCGGCCTCGGCCGACGAGATCAAGAAGGCGTTTCGCAAGCTCGCGCGCCAGCACCACCCCGACAAGAACCCGGGCAACAAGGCGGCCGAGGAGAAGTTCAAGGAAGTCAACCAGGCATACGAGACGCTTTCAAATCCGAAGAAGCGCAAACAGTATGATGAGTTGAGCCGCCTCGGTGCATTCGGTCCCGGCGGCTTCCGTCCCGGTCAGGGAGGCGCCCAGGGATTCGACCCGAGCATGTTCGAGCAGTCCGGCACGCAATGGCAGGGCGCCGATCTCTCGGACGTCCTCTCAGGCATTTTCGGTGGCGCCGCGGGCGGGGGCGGCCGCAGCCGCCGGCAGGCCGCTCAGCGCGGCGCCGATCTCCAGATCGAAGTGACGCTCTCGTTCGACGACTCTCTGCGTGGCGCCACTGTGCGTGTGCCGGTCGAGAAGCCGGACACGTGCGGCACGTGCCGTGGCAGCGGCGCCAAGCCGGGCACCGCAGCGAAGGTCTGCCCCGACTGCCAGGGCCGCGGCGTGCAAGCCCAGAACCAAGGCTTCTTCTCGCTTTCGCAGCCGTGCCGCCGGTGCGGCGGCACCGGCACCATCATCGAGCAACCGTGCCCCACCTGCGGCGGCACCGGCGTCGAGCGGCAGACGCGGCGCTATACGGTCAAGATTCCGGCCGGCGTCAAGGACGGAACGCGGATCCGCATCAAGGGCAAGGGTGAGGCCGGCACGCGAGGCGGGCCGGCCGGCGATCTCTACGTCGTCACACGCGTGGCCGCCGACGCGGTCTTCCAGCGTCGTGGCGACGACGTCGTCGTGGAGGTGCCGATCACGTTCGCGGAGGCGGCCCTCGGGGCAACGGTCAAGATCCCCACGCCGGGCGGTGGCAGGGTCTCGCTCAAGATCCCGGCCGCGACTCAGGACGGGCGCACGCTGCGCGTGCGCGGCAAGGGCGCCCCGCGACTCAAGGGTGGCGGCCACGGAGATCTGCACGCACGTTTGCGTATCAACGTCCCGCCCAGGCTGAACAAGGAGCAGCGCGAGCTTGTCGAGAAGTTCGGCAAGACGCAGCCCGACCCGCGCGCCGCGCTCTTCGGTCTGGGGGAGTAGACGATGGCCGAAGAACGTTCCTCGGGCAGGCCGCTCTTCATGATCTCGATCGCCGCCGAGTTGGCGCGCATGCACCCGCAGACTCTGCGCGTGTACGAGCGCCGCGGCCTGCTGCTTCCGCAGCGTTCGGCGAAGAACACGCGACTGTACTCGCAGCTCGACCTGGATCGGCTGCGCCGCATCCAGGAGCTGACGGATCTGGGCCTTAACCTCGCCGGCGTGGAACGGGTGCTCGAGATGGAAGACCGCATCCGGGAGATGGCCGCCGAAATGGAGGCGATGCGCAGCCAGCTTCTCGACGCCGCTGAACGGATGCGCAGCGAAGTGCGGCGAGTCGAGCAGGCGCAGCGCCGCGACCTCGTGCGCATCGGTCGGGTGGCGATCGTCCCCGTGCGTCGCCGCGAGGGGCGGTAGGCAGAGGCGCCGGCGCCGTTGTCTTTTCGAGGCGGCGCGCTATAGTTGCGTTGCCATGCGCAAGGTCCGCACTCTGTTTGTCGGCAGCGTCGTGAGCGGCGCCCTCGGCTTCGTTCTGGCGCCCCGGTTCGGAGGCTCCCGCGGAGTCGCCTGGAGCAGACGCGGGGCATTTGGTGGGCGGCGCGGTAGTGCGGCCTTTGCCGATACGCCGTGTTCGCAGGCGCAGCGGACTCGTGAGCAGGCAACGGGGAGCGTGACCGACGACGATCACCGGCGCGCAACGTGACGGCCAGGAGGAGAGCATGAGAGAGCCAGACGACGTTAGCAGCGGGGAGTTTCCGGTCGACATCGGGTTCCAGGAGGTCGAGATCGTCGCCTATGTCGCCGACCTCAAGGTCGTCGGCGTCGCCCACTTCGGCGTCGGACATCGTGCCTCATCCCGCCGGTCGTCCGACTTCATCCGTGCGTTTGCCGACGAACGTCTCACGTTGTCGCGGGTGCGCATCTACGACAAGTCCTCCACGGAACTGCTCGACACTTCACCTTTCGTGATCCTCAATCTGAGCAAGGTCGACCTCATCTACGCGCGCGAAGACGCCGCCGAGAGCAGCGAGGCCGAGCCCTCGCAAGAGGCGCCCAAGAAGTCGAAGTAGCGCCCTTTTCCGCCACGAGGTCGCCGGTGTACAGGCTCGACGTTCTCATCCCCACCGCACGCATCGCGTTCGCCGTGAGGGGCGACCGGGTCGAGGTCATGCCCGAGCACCGGTCGCCCGAAGGCTATGTCGCCTACCAGGATCTCAAAGCCAGGGAGCCGGTGGTCGGCATGACGACCTTCCCCAACAGCGTCCTTCTGCGTGGCCCCAAGACGATCGTCGTCGACCCGGGCCTGCATCTGCAGAACGAACCGGTGGTGCGCGCCCTGGCGGCGCGCGGAGTCGTGCCCGCCGACATCGACCTGATCGCGCTGACGCATGCCCACCTCGATCACGCGGGGGCATGCGCCGACTTGTTCGCACCGGTAGCGCTGCACGCGGCCGAGTGCGACGAGCCTTACTGGGCGGCCGTGGTCGGCATGCTCGCCGGCCGCCTCCGGCTGCTTGAAGGAGACGAAGGCGAGCTTGTCCCTGGCATCGCCTTCGTGCGCACGCCGGGCCACTCGACCGGCAGCGTGACCTTCTTCGTGGAGACCGACGACGGCACGACCGCGATCTGCGGCGACACCGTCGGTCCGTTGCGCGCCGACTTCGACGCGATGCGGGCGCCCGATGAAGCTGACGGCGCCCAGCTCCTCGCGTCCTGGCAGAGTATCCGCGCCCGCCGGCCGGCGCGCGTCGTACCCGGCCACGTGCCGCCGTTCACGCTCTGAGACGCTGGGCGGGCGCCTGCACTCGAGCCTCGGTGTGCTACACTGATTCACTCTTGACGATGCACAAGGAGATGGTGCTTGCCCGTCTACGAGTACCGCTGCGATATCTGCGGCCACACGTTCGAAGTCTTCCAGAAGTTCAGCGATGAACCGGTTGCGGAGTGCGAGCGTTGCGGCGGCACGGTCAGCAAGGTGTTCCATCCAATAACGATCCACTTCAAGGGCTCGGGTTTCTACACGACCGACTACGGACGGTCCTCGTCGTTCGGCAGCAAACGCGAGGGCGAGGGCGGCGATGGCAAGGTCGCAGAGAGCGCTGCCGGCGAGTCTGTGACGCCGAAAAGCAGCGAAGCGGGCAAGGGCAACGGCTCCGGCGATCGCTCCTCTGCGAAGGAGAAGCCGAGCTGAAAGCGCACGATCGGGCACTGGGGTAGAGACGATGGCGGCTGCCGATCAGCCAGCACCAGGCGGGGTTCCGAGCGAGGCTCCCCAGTCATCACCGACGGGTCCAGGCGAAGACCCTCCGCGGCCGCTTGCCGAGGAGACTCTCCGGCGCGCCCGCGCCAGCCTGAGCAGCCTGGTCAGCGAGGACGCCGCGCAGCTGCCGTCGCTCAACGTGATCGCCGACGCGATCCGGCTCGAGCTGGCGACCCACGGCAGGGTGGCGATCCTGTACGTCAAGCTTTCGCGCTACGGCAAGCTCGAGCGCATCTTCGGCTGGCGTGTGGTCACCGATATCCTCGACGCCGTTGGCCGCAATTTGCGCGAGATGGTCGGCTCGTCGTTGCGCAAGCTCGACGTGATCGCCGACTTCACGCTCTCCGACAACGCCTTCGTCGTGGTGCTGTCGCGGCCGCGTTCGCGCGAGACGATCGCTCCCGACGACCTTGCCGCCGTCACGCGCCGAGTATACGAGCGCCTGCAGGCGATGCTGCTCAACGACCTTGCATCTGGTGTGTACGATCGCGTCCACCCATCGGTCGGTGCGGCGACCATCAACGCTGACGAGACGCTGACCTTCGAGCAGACGCTCGAGCAGGGCGTAGGACGGGCGATGGAAGCGGCGGAGCGTCAGGCTGTCGTCTACGACGATGAGCTGGAGGCGACGCTCGCCGAGAGCATCGACAACCACGAGCTTGAACCGCTGTTCCAGCCCATCGTCGATACCAAGCACCGCGCCGTCATCGGGTACCATGCTACGACGCGCGGACCGTTCTACTCGCCGCTGCGCCTGCCGGACGTCCTCGCCGACGTCGCGCGCCGTTCGGCGCTGCTCGGCCTCTTCGGCATCGAGGCGCGCGAAGTCGGCGTGGCGGCCGCCACCGGGCTGCTTCCGGAGGAGCTGCTCTTCCTCGAGTGTTCTACCGTTGAACTGCCCAACGCCGCGATCCTCGCGCTGAGCGAGTTCTACTCGCTCAACAACACGCTCGTGCCACAGCACGTGGTGTTCGAGGTTCCTGCCGCCGACCTCTCTCACAACACGGTCTCGACGCTGCGCACATTGGCCAACGTCCACGAGATGGGCTTTCTGATCAGTGTCGGCGGTCTGGGGGCGGAGTTCACGGCGCTCGAGCTCGTGGCGGAGGCGCACCCTGACTTCATCAAGCTCGATCCGACGGTGATCGCCGGTGCGGTCGCCGATCCGACGCTCATCGACGTCGTGCAATTGCTGGTGCGCTTCGGCGACCGCGTCGACGCGCAGCTCATCGCGCCGGGCATCGTCGATCTCGAACAGTTGACGGCGCTGAGCAGAGTGGGCGTGGAGATCTTCTCTGGGGAGTTCGTGGCACACGCCGATACGCGCCTGCCTCAGGTGTCGTTCAAGCGTCTCGGCTTGTAGGCGCGGCCGGCGCTGAAGCGGCGCTACGCAGTCAATGTCGCCGCGAACTCCTTGTCGGACGCGCCGCCGTGGCTGGTGATCCGGTTGCGTCCGCGCCGCTTCGATTCATAGAGCGCGGCGTCGGCACGCTCGATCAGATCGGTCTCGTCGCCAGCGCCGCTGACGTACTGGGCGACCCCGCCGCTGATCGTCGCGAAGACCTCAGCGCCGCCGCGCAGCTCCAAAGCGATCGTCTCGATCGCGCGGCGGATGCGGTCGGCGAGGTCGTAGCCGTGACCCTCGTCGCCGCGGATCAGCAAAGCGAACTCCTCGCCGCCGTAGCGCGCCGCCATGTCGGCCTCGCGCACCATACCGCGCAGGGTCGCCCCCACCCGGCGCAGAAGATCGTTGCCGGCTTCGTGACCGTTCCTGTCGTTGAACTCCTTGAAGTGGTCGATGTCGAACATGATCAACGTGAGCTCGCCGCCGTAGCGGTCGACCTTGGTGATCTCGTTGTGGAGGTAGTCGACGAACGTGCCGTAGTTGTAGAGCCCCGTGAGGCGATCGGTGAGCGACGAGGCCGCAAGCAGGACCTGGAGCGCGTTGTGGTTGCGCTGTACGCGGCCGAGGAGCATCCCTGCGAGCGCATAGAGAGGCATGCCCGCGAGCGCCTCTTTGGTGGCCGCGGCGGTGGCCGGTTCGCGCAAGCTGTAGTAGGCGACGAAGAAGATACCGAGCCAAGCCGTGACGACGAGGCTGCCAAGCTCGAAGAAGAAGATCGCGGCAAGGAACAGCGGGAAGATGAAGAGCGGCCAGACGTAGGCGCTGCCGAGCACGAAGACGATCCCCGAGACCGCGACCAGGGAGCCGAGGAGAGCGACGCCCCGGCGGATGGTCAGCCGGCTGGCGCCGAAATCATGACTCAGTGGACTCGCCTCGTGCACATGGCCTCGCTTCGCCTCTCGCCCTAACAGGTACGACAATCGCTGTGGCATTCCTGCCCGGCGTCGAGGCTGGAGTGGGTGACGCGGGCACCGGCCCACGGACCGGCAGACGTCGTCCACCGACCTTCTGCGAGGCGTGCCGTGAAGTACAATTGGCGCATGACCCGCATCCTCCTTACCAACGACGATGGCATCGACTCGGCGGGCCTTGCGGCGCTGCGGCGCGCCCTCGACGGGCTCGGCGACGTCGTGACGATCGCGCCGGCCCGCAATCACAGCGCCGTCGCGCGCGGCATCACGATCGATCGCAGCCTGCACGTCGAGCGGCGGCCTTTCGCCAGAGAAGGGTACGAGGGCTTCGCCGTCGATGGGACCCCGGTCGACTGCGTGCGCATCGCCGTCGTCGAAGTCGTCGCCGACGCGCCCGACATCGTCGTCGCCGGCGTCAATCTCGGCGGCAACATGGGCGCCGACGTGACGTACTCCGGCACCGTCGGCGCCGCGCTCGAGGGCGCCTTGCGCGGGCTGCCCGGCGTGGCCGTATCCATCGATGCGCGCGAGCCTGGGCACCTCGACGAGATGACGCTCGTGCTCGCGACTGTGCTCGGTGAGGTGATCGGGCGCGGCCTCCCCGAGCAGACCGTCCTCAACATCAATTTACCCGACGTGCCGGCTGCGCAGCTCCAGGGCGTGCGGGTGACCGACCTCGGCGGCGCCAGTTGCAGCGACCGCTTCTTCATCGACGGGCGCGACGGTCACGACGGCGAATACCACGTGGTCTGTGAACGGCTCGATAACGTGGCCTGGCCGCACAACGACTTCGCGGCGGTCTCACAGGGCTTCGTGTCGCTCACGCCGCTGCGCCCGCGGTACGTCGACGAGGCGGCGCTCGATGAGTTGTCGCGCTGGACTTTCGGACGGCTCGGCAGCGCCAGCCGGAGCTCCGGGGCGGACAGATGACGATGACCGGGTACGACCCTGTCATCTTCGATCTCGACGGCACGGTCGTCGACACGGTCGAGCTGATCCGCGATTCGTTCCGCTACACGGTGAAGAAGGTCCTCGGGCGCGAGCTGCCGGAGGGCGTCATGTTGGCCGGCGTCGGCCAGCCACTGATGCCGCAGATGCAGGCGCTCTCGCCCGAGCACGCGCAGGAGCTCTACGACGTCTATCGGGAGTACAACCACCGTCGCCACGACGAGCTGATCAAGCCGTATGACGGCATGCAGGCGGCGCTTGCGCAGTTGCGCGCCGCCGGCCGCCGTCTCGGCATCGTCACGTCGAAGAGCCGCGACACGACGGCGATGGCGTTCCGCAGCGTCGGCATGCGCGACCTGTTCGGCGAAGTCGTGACCGCCACCGACAGCTCCGCGCACAAGCCATCGCCGGAGCCGGTGCTCCTCTGCGTCGAGAAGCTCGGCGGACTGCCGGCTGAGGCGATCTTCATCGGCGATGCACCGGTCGACATCGTCGCCGGCACCGCCGCGGGGATGGCGACGGCGGCCGTCACCTGGGGACTGTTCTCGCGCGACGAGCTGGTCGCGGCGAACCCGACATTCATGCTCGATTCACCTCAGCAGATCGTTGCTCTCTGCCTGGACGGGCCGGTGTCCATCGGGGAGCGCCCGTGAGCGGCGCGTCGCGGCGAGGAACGTCGTGACCGGCGCCCTCGAGGAGACGCCTTCGTGAGCGCGCCCGCCGAAGCCGCCGCGCGCGCCGCCGAGCTGCGCGCCGAGCTCGCGCACCACGCGTATCTCTACTACGTCCTCGATCAGCCCGAGATCGACGACGCGGAGTACGATCGCCGCTTCCGCGAGCTGCAGGACATCGAGGAGCACTACCCGGATCTACGCACGGCGGATTCGCCGACGCAGCGGGTCGGTGGGCAACCCCTGGAGAAGTTCGAGCAGGTGCGCCACCTGCGGCCGATGCTTTCGCTCGCCAACGCCCGCAACGCGGAGGAACTGTTCGCCTGGGAGCAGCGCAACCGGCGCTATCTCGAGAGCCAGGGGCTCGGTGATGCCGCCTTCGGCTACGTCACCGAGCCCAAGATCGACGGTCTGGCGATTTCGCTGACGTACCGCGACGGTGTGTTCAGCGTCGGCGCCACGCGCGGCAACGGCGTGGTCGGCGAAGAGGTGACCGCCAACCTGCGCACGATCGGCGCGATCCCCCTGCGCTTGCGGTCCGCGCGCCCGCCGGCCGTCGTTGAGGTGCGCGGCGAGGTCTACCTGCCACTGGCGGCGTTCGCGCGACTCAACGAGAGACGCGCGAACGAGGGGCTGCCGACGTTCGCCAATCCGCGCAACGCCGCCGCGGGGTCGATCCGCCAGCTAGATCCGGCCGTGGCTGCGTCGCGGCCGCTCAGCGTGTGGTGCTACGGCATCGGATACTCCGAGGGGCTGGACCTCTCCGACCATCTCGGCACCTTGGAGTGGCTGCGTGCGCAGGGCTTCCGCGTGCACCCAGAGGCGGCGCGCCAGGCGACGATCGAAGCCGTTGCGCGCGAGTGCCGCCGCTGGGAGGCGCACCGCGCCGAACTCGACTTCGACATCGACGGCGTCGTCGTCAAGGTCGACGCCTTTGACGTGCAGTTGACGCTCGGCAGCGTCGCGCACGATCCGCGCTGGGCGATCGCGTTCAAGTTCGCGCCGACGACGGCGGCCACGCGGCTGATCTCGATCGAGGTCAGTGTCGGCCGCACGGGTGTGCTGACACCGTTTGCCGTGCTGGGGCCGGTCGAGGTCGGCGGCGTGACCGTCGAGCGCGCCACTCTGCACAATCTCGACGACATCCGTCGCAAAGACATCCGACCGGGCGACGAAGTCATCGTCCAGCGGGCCGGCGACGTGATTCCGCAGGTCGTCGGCCCGGTCATCCGTGAGGAGGGTGCCGAGACCGCCGCCGCGCACGAGGCGCGACCCGAGTGGCGGATGCCGGTGGCATGCCCTTCCTGCGGCGCCCATGTTGTGCGCAGCGAGGGCGAGGTAGCCGTGCGCTGTCCAAACCGGTCGTGTCCGGCGCAGATCGTCGAGAGCATCCGCCACTTCGTCAGCAAGGACGCGATGGATGTCGAGGGCCTCGGCGAGGAGCTCGTCGCTGCACTGCACGACGCGGGGCTGATCGCTGACGTCGCCGATCTCTACGGGCTCAGCCTGAGCCTGCTCGTCGACGTCCCACTGCTTGCGCGCAAGGCGAAGGGGCCGAACGGCGAGGAGATCGCGGTGCCGAGCAAACTGGCCCACAACGTCCTCGCGGCGATCGCCGCATCGAAGCAGCAGCCGTTCGCGCGCGTACTGTTCGCGCTCGGCATCCGCCACGTCGGTGCGGTCACCGCTCGTGCCCTCACCG
>PKYG01000113.1:0-14198 GCA_003132585.1 Actinomycetota bacterium | reverse complement strand
CTGCGCTTCGTCGAGGACGCGCCATATGTCGTTGCAGGACCGCTCAATGGCAAGACGTTTGTGCTCACCGGCAGGCTCGAGTCGATGACGCGATCGCAGGTCGGCGCCCGCATCGAGGCGCTCGGCGGTCACGTCGGCGATTCCGTGGGCAAGGCGACCGACTACGTCGTCGTCGGGGAGGACCCTGGATCCAAGCTCGCAAAGGCGCAGGCACTAGGCGTGAAGATCCTCGACGAGCGCGGACTGCTCGAGCTGATCGCGGTGGACAGCCACGGCGATCAGCTCGGTCTGACCTGAATACAGCCGTGAATCTTATCAAAACGCCTCACGGTCGGCAGGCCAAACTGACCGCGTGGTTCATTTCCCTTAATATGCAGTTAACGTCCGCTTCGTATCAGCTCTATACGGTCCGGGCTGCGTGGCTTCCCTCTCTGAGAAGCCCGCAGCCAGCGTCAAGTGCTGGTACCTCCTATCTTCTTCTTTGTTCTCTGGTTCGCCCCGGCCCCGGGCGAACCACGCCCTGATCCGGGTGATCGGGGCGCCGATCGCCGTCGCGCATCGGCGCCNNTGTGTGGGTTAACCGCGATTTCTCGGATTCTTAACACCGGCTTAATCGACAGGGGAGATACTGACGGTGGCTCCTATCGCTGCCAAGCGATTGACCCCCCACCCTAGGGCAGTACTTAAGCCCTGCAAGAGGCCCCGTTCCCCGCGGGGCCTCTCTTTTTGCCCGAACCCAGTTTGATGGGTTCGGGTGCCGAAGTTTGCCTAAGTATCGCCTGATGACACTGCGCCGCCCTTCCGGTAGGCTCAGAGCACCACAAGGTCCCCGTCCACGCCAGCCGGGCGGCCTCCCGGGTCCGTCATTCCCCGGTCGCTAGGCCCGTTTCGCGGCAGCGTGAGTGAAGAGAGCAGAGGTGATCCGACTGGAATCCAAGATCGCGACTCGAATGGGCGACGGCTCGCTGACCGACATGACTCGCAGCGAGCTCAAGGCCGAGATCGAAGCGGGCACTGAGGCCGCTGCCAAGCGCGCCAAGCTGCCGGAGCTCACGCAGGACGAGCTCGACCACATCCTCGATATCTTCGCTTCGCCCTCCAGGTTCAGCGCCGTCGATATCGGCGACGAGGTGATTCTCAGCACCGACGGCACGGGCTCGCAGGACTTCGCCTCGCGAGTCACCGACCAGCAGGCCTTTGAGCAGTACCTCGGCGCCGACACGCTCGAGCTCTACCATCACGACTACTCTTTCAAGGCGGTCAAGACAGACCTCGGTCACGAGCAGACCGTGATGCGTCTCGCCCAACTCGTGACGACTATCCCGCTGCAGTACGGAGCGATGCCCGACATGGGCCGCTACACAAAGCCCGACGGTCCTATGCCGAACTGGTCGGAGCTGCTGCCTCTGGGTCGGTTCGAAGAAGCCTTTGCCGCGCAGGAAGAGGCCGTCCCCGAGGTCACGAACGACATCGTCTTCGTGACCGANNGGCGACGCCGACTTCCTGGCGTCGCTCAGGGCGATCGAGATCATCCGCAAGAAGTTCCCCGATCTTGGTGTCCAGATCGGCATGGCGAGCGAGACCGTGCTCGGCATGCACGGCAAGCTCGAGTACGACGGCCATCGTCTCGCCGGCATGTGGCCGCTGCAGCAGATGAAGATGGCGGAGAAGGCCGGCGCGACGCTGTTCGGCCCGGCGATCAACGTCAACACGGGCAAGACCGTCGCCTGGAACACGGCGCGCACGTTGACGATCGTCAAACCATGCATGGCGGAGGCCAAGATCCCGATCCACCTCAACGTCGGCATGGGTGTCGGCGGGGTGCCGATGGCGATCATGCCGCCGATCGACGCGGTCTCGCGCGCCTCTCGCGCCGCGGTCGACATCCTGCGGCTCGATGGGTTGTAGATAGGCGCCGGCGATGTCACGGGCATGAGCATCGCTCATGGCGTGGCTTCGGGGATGGGCGGGATCCGCACCGCTGGAGACCTGGTGGCGCGGATGCAATTGACCCGAGGCATGCGCATCAAGGAAGCCAAGGCCTACGTGGCCGGCAAGCTCGGGGTGTCGGAGAGAGATCTCTCCGACCCCGTCGTCATGCTCGACGTGCGCAGGGAGTACGGGCTCGGCGGTCTCTACGACTCCGAGATCACCGACACCAACGACGCCTGGGCGATCCAGGCCAAGTTCAACATCGCGGAACTGCTCGACATCCCCATCAACTGCGTGGAGAGCTTCAAGACCCTCGTCCGCGGCAAGCTTGGGGCGAAGTCGTGACCAACCTGGGGAGGTGACGTTGATGGAAGAAGGCATTCCGACCCGCATGGGCGACGGCTCGCTCACGCGGATGACGCGCAGCGAGATCAAGGCGGACATCGAAGCGGGCACGAAGGCGGCGGCGGCTAAAGCTAAGGTGCCGCCGCTCAGCGACGTCGAGCAGGAACATCTGCTCGACATTTACGCCTCGAAGGCGCGCTTCACCGCCGTCGACATGGGCGAAGGCGTGATCATCAGCGCCGACGGTTCCGGCACGCGCCACATCGGCACGCGCCAGAACGACATGCAGTGCTTCGAGCAGCTGCTCGGCGCCGACATCATCGAGCTCTGGCACATCGACTACTCGTTCAAGGCGGTCAAGACCGTGTTGCCTTTCGAGCAGCAGGAGATGAAGGACTGCCTCAACGTGATCACGTCGCCGATGCAGTACGGAGCGATGCCGGACCTCGGGCGCTATACGCAGCCGGATGGGCCCATCGCGAACTGGTCGGAGCTGATGCCGCTGGGCAAGATCGATGAGGCGCGCGATGCCCAGCTCGAGGCCGTCGAGCAAGCCGTCGACGACATGGTCTTCGTTGCCGACGGCATGGCCGCGGTCGGTGCCGACGGCATCGACCTCGACACGACCGGTGCCGCCGGCGACGCCGACTTCCTCGCCGCGCTCAGAGCGACCGAGATCATCCGTAAGAAGCACCCCGACATGGGCATCGAGATGGGCATGGCCGGCGAGTTCGTGCTCGGCATGCACGGCCAGATCGAGTACGACGGCCGGCGGCTTGCGGGCATGTGGCCGCTGGCGCAGCTCAAGGCAGCTGAGAAGGCCGGGGCGACGATCTTCGGCCCGTGCGTGAACGTCAACACCGGCAAGTCGGGCGCCTGGAACGTCGCTCGCGCGATCACGCTGGTCAAGCCGTGCATGGCCGAGGCCAAGATCCCGATCCACATGAACGCCGGCATGGGCGTCGGTGGGGTTCCGATGTGCCGGTACCTGCCGCTCGACGCGGTGTCGCGCGCGTCCAAGGCGATGGTCGAGATCCTGCGACTCGACGGATTGTAGGCTGGCGTCGGTGACGGCCTGGCGATGGACGCTGCCCACGCCATCGCCTCGGGCATGTGCGGTATGCGAGCCGCCGGAGACCTGGTAGCTCGCATGCAGATGACCCGGGGGATGAGGCTACAGCCAGCGAAGGAGTACGTCGCCGCCAAGCTCGGCGTCTCCGTCGAAGACCTCGTCGACCCGCTCGCGATGAGCGAGGTGCGGCGCGAGAAAGGTCTCGGCACGCTCATCTACGGTGAGTGCGCGGAGCCGACCGAACCGCAGGTGATGGAGGCCAAGTTCCACATCGCCGAGGTGCTCGACGTGCCGATCGCCTGCGTCGACGGGTTTAAGAAGCGGGCGATAGCGTAGTTACAGAGCGAGCGGGTGGCGCGTACGACCTGCCCGACCGTGTCGAGTGCGAGGGGCGGTGCCGGAGGCGCCGCCTCTCGCATCTTCCGGCGGTATACTCTCCAGGGGCGCCGGCGTAGCTCAGTTGGCAGAGCAGCTGTCTTGTAAACAGCAGGTCGACGGTTCGATTCCGCCCGCCGGCTCCACAGATTCAGGCTCAAGAACGGCACGCCGATCGTCTGTCCACTTGACCGTCTGATACGCTATCTGATACTTTTCAAGCGTCAGGCAGCGTCAGTCAGGGGGAATCATGGCCGTTATCCCGGTCAAGGGTCGCGAGAACGTCTTTGACGTGGTGGTGTACACCAAGCCGACGGAGGACGCACCGCGCCGCCGGATCACCCGCCGGGTTGAAGGCAAGACCAAGGCCAAACAGCTCGAGCGCAAGCTGCTCACCGATCGCGACCAGGGCAAGCCGATCGAAAAGCCGTTGACTTTGGGTGACTACGCGACCGCCTATCTCGACTCACGCCGGCACGGAGTCTCTGCCAAGACACTTCAGACCTACCGCGACGTGCTCAAGTGGTACATCGCACCGAGCATCGGTAGCCGCTCTTTGACCGCCGTCAATTCGATGACCGTGCGAAACCTGTATGCCGACTTGACCGACCGCGGCCTGTCTGCCGGTACCGTGACGGGAGTTCACCGAGTTCTGTCGATGATCCTACGGGCGGCATTCGAGGATGATCTCATCCGGCGCAATCCGTGCAAGAGCAAGAGCGTCCGTCCGCGGAAGCCTCAGTCCATCGGTGAGAACGTCGAGCGCGGCCTCGAGCCCGCCGTGTGCAAGCGTCTCCTGAGCGACCTAGAGGGAACGGCGGTCTATGCTCCGTCCGCCCTCGCCGCCCTCACCGGGCTGCGACGCGGCGAAGTCCTTGCCCTCAAGTGGGAAGACGTGGACGTCGACTGCGGCGAGTTGCACGTCAATGCGGCACTCGAGCAGACGCGCAGCGCCGTCACGCGGCAGCAACCGAAGACGAAACGCAGCCGGCGCACCGTGCCGCTCACTCCCGCCGCGGTTGTCCTACTGCGACGCCACAAGGCCGCTCAGGACGCGCTGCGGCTGCGCTGGGGCGCGTTCTGGAGCGACGAGGGGTACGTGTTCCCCAGCGCTCGCGTGACGCAATCGGAGAACGGCGGGCGACTGTGGACCCCGGATGCGTTCTCAAACGCCTTTCGCAAGGCATTGACGCGCGCCAGCGAGCGGCGCCTCGCCGAGCACGTGCAAGCCGCCGGCGACGTCGATGACTTCGAGCCCTGGAGCGTCGGCTTCCATGAGTTCCGCCACACCGCGGCGACGACATGGCTCAGGGGCGGGACTCGTCTCGAAGTCGTCAGTCGTTGGCTCGGACACGCGGATTCGGCGATCACAGCGCGGGTCTACAGTCACGTCACCGCCGAAGAGCACCGCGAGGGCGTGGAGGCGGTCGACTCGCTGCTCTGACTTCACGAAAGTGCTTGACACGGCCTATAGTGGCCGTGCTATACTCCACTTGGCGCCGGACGTACCGGTGTCGCGTCGTGCTCATTTGCCGACGCATTAGATATTAGGCGCTGCTTGTACAGCCGGCAAGAGGAAGCCGGGCAGCGTGATGTTGCAGCCCGGGTCCAACCCCCGGGTCCCTGTCGGAGAATACCCGGGTCCGCAGGCTCACGCAGTTCACGCCCGCGATAACGTCCTCACTGAGTCTAAGCTGACCGGCATGGAAGTTGGCTCAAGCGCCACGATCCGAAAGGACGTGGCATGCTTACTTCCAAGACCACCCCCGATTCTCCCACCACCCTGACGGTTGACGAGGTCGCTGAGCGACTCCGCCTGCACCGTCGCACCGTGCTCAAGTTGGCCGCCCGCGGCGAGATTCCCGCCGTGCGCCTCGGCAAGCTCTACCGCTTCGCCCCCCAGAAGATCGCCGCTCTGTTCGGCAGCGACGCCCCAGACCAGAGTTAGGGGCGCGCCATGACGGCTGGTCAAAGCTTAGGCGCGGTACGCCGCGCCCCAAATGTCCGGGCGGCCGGTGGTTCGACCAGCCCCGCTGGTCGCTCGGACTCCACAATCACCGCGCGTCTCGCCGAACTGGAGACGGTCATCGAACGCGGCATGCAGACGTTCCTCGAGGTCGGCAACGCGCTCATGGAGATACGCGACCAGCGCCTCTACCGCGAGACACATGCCACCTTTGAGGCGTACTGCCGTGAGCGCTGGGGATGGACGCGGCAACACGCCAACAGGCAGATACAGGCCGCCCGGATGGCCGAGGTTTTGGAACCCATGGGTCCCATTCCTGAGAATGAGCGGCAGGCCCGCGCGATTCTCGAAAGCCTGCCACCCGAAGAACGGGCGCAGGTGCGAGACGGGGTCGTTCCCGAGAAGTTGCATTGGCAGCACATCTACCTGTCTGAGTCGAACGAATGGTACACGCCGGCGAAGTACATCGAATCGGCCCGCGCTGTCATGGGCGGCATTGACGTCGACCCGGCGTCCAACCCGCAGGCCAACGAGACCGTTCGTGCGTCCGTGTTCTACACCCTCACCGACAACGGCCTTGCTCATGACTGGCCCGGTCGCGTTTGGCTGAACCCGCCGTATGGTGGCGACCAGGTGCAGTTCGTGGCCCGCCTTGTCGACCAGTTCACAGACGGCATCACAACCGAGGCCGTGGTCCTGGTCAACGCCCACGCCACGGAAACGACGTGGTTCGCCCCCCTGTGGGACTACCCCCTGTGCTTCACCGACCATCGAATCAACTTCTATGGTCGCGACGGCATCCGCTCCACCGGCTGCACACACGGCAGCGTCTTCGTATATCTCGGCAATCGCGGCGCGGAGTTCATTCGCGAGTTTGACCAGTGGGGCTACTGCGTGCAGCGGGTGCGGCCATGACCGCCCATGACGGACCGAACGGCGGACCCCCGTACTTCGCCTTCCCGAAACCGCTGTGCGACGCCCTCGCGGCATCGCCGATGCCCGCCGGCCACATGCGCGTCGTCATGGCGGTCCTACGGCTCACCATCGGGCACTACGACCATGCGGCCGCGCCTATCAGCTACGACGCGATCGCTCGCCGCACCGGCATGTACGAGCGCACCGTCCGTCGCGCCTGGACTGACCTGCGCGACGCCGGCGTGCTACTCGTTCTCTCCCCAGCTCGCGGCCGTCGCGCCGCCGTCGTGGGCATCGCTGAACCGAGTACCTGGGGCCGCTATGCGCCATGCGTAGAGTGCGCCGAACCGCGCACCTTACGGATAGACGTTGACGAGGCGTTAGGTGCGCCGCTGCGTCATTTAGGGTGCGCCGCACGGTCCGCTAAGGTGCGCCGTGGCGCGCACCCCTTAAATACAGTAGTGAAGAACACTTCTAAAGCGCCGCACGCCGCCGAAAGCGGCGCGGGCGACGGCGGCGACGACAGAGGCCCGAACGAACGCCTTGCCGATCGTCCTAAATGCGTCGCGTGCGGCATCGTCATCACAGCCGACGACGAGCCGGACAGCGACTGGACTCCTGACGGCTGGCGCTGCCTGCGCTGCGCTCCACAGGCGGTGCGGACATGACCGGCCGCGAGCATCGCCAGAGTGTCACGCGCCCGGCTCAGACCACCTACTTGGTCGAAAGCTGCGTGAACGTCAATTTCGCCGGCACCACGACGCGCGAACAGGTGCTACTTGAGATGCATGTCGTCGACGGACAGAGCCAGAGTGAGATCGCCCGCGAGCTGTCAGTCAGTCAGCAGTACGTCAGCAAGGCGATCGGCCGCGCGTTGACCAAACTACGCGAAGCCAATCCCGAGCGCCCGCCGGTGATCGACTCGCACACCGGGCCGGCGTCGGCTTTGGTGCAGGTGCTCATCGAAGGCCGCACGGCGCCGGAGACGGGCAAGCGCAGCAATCACGCGGCGGGCTGGGACCAATGGGAACTGATTGCCCTTGCCGGCCGCCAGTCGCCACAACTTGGGAAGAAGGAGTACGACGCCCGCAAACTCACTTGGTGTGGGACCGCCGCAGAGCGGCAGGAGCACGCTGCGAAGCTTCGCCGCAGGCATGAGGTTGTAGGCACGGGCACGAGTAGCCCGTTAGTAGAAGACACAGACAACACGACGGAGGCTGAGACATGAGCACGATGAAGCACGAAGGCGCCCGCGCCGCAGAGGCGCCAGCGCCAGAGGTAGCGCTGGCGCTCACGTGCCCGAACTGTGGCCGAACGATAGAGCAGGCAGACGCTGTGTGTCTGGAGCACAGCGAACCTTGGGAGACGATCGACCAGGCAGTAGTCGATGCCGACATGGCCGAGTTCGGCATCGCACCCGGCATGGTCCACGACTTGAACGTGCGCGTCACGCGCGTCGAGGTCATCGGCTGCCAAGCGTGCAAGCCGCCCGAGCCTGTGATCGTGCACTAAGCGAGGCACCCGCACCGGAGGGCGGTCGCACAATTGCCTAGCGCAAACTCGTCCCGCTGCCTGGCCGAGGAATCACAAACTCCTGATGCAAAGGAGGGGGGGTCTATGCCACCCCGTAAGCCGAATTCACTTCGTGTTCTCGAAGGCCCGACGAGCCACTTGACGAAGGCCCAACTGGCGAAGCGCGACCGTGAGCCGAAACCGCGCCCGATCCTGCCCTCGATGCCGTCGTACTTGAACAACGAGGGCCGAACCCTCTGGGAATCGCTGCTACCGGAACTCGACTACATGAACACGGTCGCCGCCGTCGACGGCCACGTTCTCGGGCTGTATTGCTTCGCCTACGGCACGTTCATAGAGGCCGAACGCGAGATACGCGAGCAGGGCGCCGTCGTCACCGTCAGCAAAGAGAGCACCTACAGGATGCCGAATCCGTGGGTCGCCATTCGCAACAGGGCCGTCGACGACATGCGCCGCTGGGGTGCGGAGCTTGGCGTCGGCGCTGTGAGCAGGAGTCGCATCGACGTGCCCAAGCCGGCGCCTGCCAAGTTGACCAAGCTCCAAGAGATACAGGCGATCACCAGGCGCCGGTAGCAGGCACCCCCACCGGAGGCCGCTCGATTCTTCATTTGGCGCATCTGTTGCCTCGCGCGTCCCGACACCTCGCCTAAGAACAGCTCGGCAAAGATTTGGCGGCCGCGCTAGGTACGACCTAGCCTCGGCCCGCCGCAAGGTCCGCGTAAGCGGAGTGGAGCCCCTAGAGGGTTCTTGGTTCTTCTGAGGCGGCGCGCAAGCGTCGCGGGGATTGCCATCTTTCTAGGAGGGCGCTTCGGCGCCTTCCGGCCAAGCCGCCCTGTCCCCGTCACAAATAGAGGACGGCACCAAGTAACCCGACGGCACCGAGTAGATGCGGTCAACCGTCGGCGCATACCCTGCGGCCTTCGGGCTGCTGATATAGACCGCACCGCCGACACCCGCTCGCACTCTCAACAGAGCCGCGCCGGGCCGTCGCCGACGGCCGCACCGGATTAGGACACCACCGCCACCACTTGAGCCGCCGCACACCGCGACAGCGGGTCCGCAAGCCGCCTAAGGGCACTTCGGACCCCACGCAAGGCCGCAGGAGCACCGCCCAACTCGGGGCCGCCGGGCCGAATCCGTCACCCCAAAAGACGGATGAAGGACACCCACATGTCAATTCACAAAATTCAGGACGAGTATCGGCGCGCGGTCGAGCAGTCTCGCCAGCCGAACCTCACCGCCGAAACAGAGAACCGGCTCGTCAACACGATCATTGCCAAGCGCCATGAGCTCGACTCGGCGCTGATCGAGCAGCACGAAGACGAGAGCTCCCGCAGCGGTGGCGTGTCGCCCGAAGAGGCGTCCCGCATCGTTCGCGGCAGCACAGGGCACAGCACGGCCGGTCAGGCCGAACTGCGTTCTTTCATGACGCCCGGCAGCCCGCTGAATCAGTATTGGGTGACGCCGCCGCGTGAGCAGGTCATGGGACCGGCGAGCAAATTCACCCGCGCCGCGTTTCTAACCACCGACACCGCGACGATCGGCTCGGCCTACTACTTCACGAGCGAGTTGTACTCCGATGTCGTGATGGGCCTCGTCGCCGCCAGCGGCGTGCTCGAAGCCGAACCTACGGTTATCGTGACGAATCATCTTCGCGATATCCAAGTGCCGGTGCTCACCGCCGATGCTACGGCAACCGCCGGAGTCGAAGGCAGCCCGGCGACGGAGGCCAATCCGACCGGCGATGCCGTCACCCTCGGCCACTACCGTTACGACGGCGCGTTCAAGGTGCCGATCGAGATGGTGATGAGCGCCGAGTATGACCTGCCGAGCCTGCTCAGCACGTTCGCCACTCGCTCGATCGCGAACAAGGTGGCGGCCGAGCTGGCCATGGGCAACGGTACGACCGCGCCTCAGGGTCTGTTCGTCGGCGCCACGGTCGGTAAGACGAGCTCGAGCACGAGCCCGACAAGCAACGAACTCATTCAGCTCACGAAGAGCGTCGGCAAGGGCTACCGCAAGAACGCGCGGATGGTCGTCTCCGACGCCCTCCACACACTGATGCTCGAATGGACCAACGACGACGGCGACTACCTCATGAGGAGCATCGAGAGCGGCGGCTACCAATTCGCCGGCAAGAACCTCTTCACCGAGCCCCAGGCCGATCAAAGTGGTCTGAGTGCGGCAGAGGTCCACGCCGTCTATGGCGACGTCTCGGGCTACTTTGTCCGGCTCACGCCGATGCTGTTCCAGCGTCGCGACGATGACCCGCTCAACCCGGTGTTCACGTTCGCGATTTGGGCAGACGCTAGAGTCGCGGATGCAGCCTCAGTCCGCTCACTGAAGACCCCGTGAGCGATCTGACCAACTGACCGAACCTTCGCCCCGTCCCGCCCACGGGCGAATACGCTGCCGTCGTCTCGAAGGAGGCGGCGGCAGCGCCAATCCCCTCTCAATCACGAGGTTGCTGATGATCTCTTCCCCGGAACTTCTGCAGCAACGCATCGACCAGCTCACAGACCGTTTCCTGGACGTGCTGAGCGATCCTCAGAAGACGGCCGAAGATGGCCACGCCCTGCTAGTCGCCGTCCACGCCGCCGAAGACGAGCAACGGGAGCTGCGAAGGCGACTGCAGGACGGCGCGAGTCCATCCACCCCGTTGCATTCCTAGCTTCTCGGGGTAGAATTGGTGCAGAGGTTCGGGAGACACGTCAGTCGCTGGAAACAGCGACACTGCGGAAGCAGCCGACGTCCCGGGCCTTTTCACTTTCCCGCGCAGAAGCCCTCGAGCCATCCATGCCGAGGGTGCGGGAAAGGCGCCACCTTGAGCCCGTACTTACTCAACTCCCCTCGCGGTGGGCACCAAAGCCTCGGCTTGATAATCTCCAGGTACCGCCGCTCAGTATTCCCATAGTCGTCCCACTCGAAGGCCGCGAAAACAACCCCGCTCGCGGTGTCGGCAACCTGGAGCATGCGCTGATTCTGTGGGGTGTTGACGCGCAGCGGGAGCACTAAGGCCGTCCACTCGATAGAGGTCTCCTGCTGCCGCAGCTTGTCGACGTAGGTTGAAATGGTCTCCGGTGGCAACCCCTTCACCTGAGAGAAGTGCAAGACGATCTGTCCGCCCTGCTTCTTCGCGAACCACGACAGGCGCTCAACCAAGACGCGCAGGAGCCAGCCGTAGAGGTAGTGGGGCTGTCGAATCGCCCTAGCGTTTCTCACATCCCACTTGCTGAGCACGACGGAGCACACGTACGCCTGTTGGAAGCCGCAAAGCACGGATGATAGGTACACGCGCTGCGGGTGAGATTTCACGTTGACCCAATGCAATGTGGTGCTCGGCTTGCGACCGATTGCTGAAGCCGCATTGCTCCAGGCATCGAGGATTTGCGTTTGGGAGCCATCGGGAACGATGACGGCTGTCATGGCGAAATGCTCAGACGATCCCAGGCGTTGACCAAGTGGCACGCCGGTTGGTTTGCGTTTCCAGCCGCGATCGCCACTCTCGTCCACGTAGGCATGCCAGAGCAAGCGCCACGTCCTCTCTCGCCGAAGTCGGCTTCTGGAGCAACCGAGAGTGCCGAAACGACAAAGCAGGGCCGGACTGTCTATCCGCCCGAAGGCGCCAGCGTAGCCGGCCCGCGCCTCAGACCCTAGGGCATCGGCGCGAGCGCGGCAAGACCGCTACGTTAACTCACTAGCGGAAACCTGAACCAGATGGATCTATCGGTGGGGTCGAACCCACTCAGAAACGTTTCGATTATCTTTGCTCGGCGGAGGAGCATCACGTGTTTCGCCACTTCTTCGTCGCTATGCGAGAAACGGTCAAGGCCTTCGCTGCGGCACAAGTCATCCGCTCTGCGTCGTACCTCGCCCTCCTGCTGCTGGTCGATGCCCGCCATGGGCCTCAGGGTGAAGACGTACCGATTGTCTTTGCCGTCCATAGGGTGCTCGCGCAAGTCATAGACGATGCCCTCGTGAAGAAGCAGAGAACGCTCCTCGCGTTCTGCAAGCCGCAACTCTAGCGGCCTGCGCTCTTCTTCCTCGCTGTAGCTGCCAAGAAGTTTCCAGCCATCCACGGCGCCCCTCCTGCTAGACCGAGCAATGATACGCCTCAGACGCAAACGAGCCCCGCTCTCGCGAGGCCCGTTGCCGGTGCGCTTGTCGATTGAATGCTAGGCGGCCGTCAAGTACCGTGCCGGCGCCCGCTTGCCGTACTCTTCGAGCGCGTCTATGACCTGCGCCTCTTCCGGTGTCGCCGTCCAGCCGGCGAAGTCGAAGATGTAGTGCAGCAGGGCCACCTCGGCGGCATACCAGGCCCACGTGCCATATCGCGGCCTGTTGGCGGTCCATCCCTCGCCCCGCTTCTTGTGCCCGGGACTGCCCTGGATCGCGAAGAACTCCGCCCTGCTGCTTGCGACGATGTCGACGAAGTTGTCGCCGCCGGTGTCGGTGAGAGTGAGGCGCTTTGCATCAGCCTTCGCGATGATCGTGCGCCCGTCCCCCGGCTTCTCCGGGTCACGGTATTGACCTACGTCCACAGATAGGCGCCGCGTGGTCGGTGTGGCGATCTCCCACTCGCGGAAGGGCGGTCGGCTTCCCGTCCATGGCATGAGGTCTGCGCTGTACTGACTCATGATTCTCCCCTTGTCCTTGTGAAGCGGGAGCAGCTAGAGAAGAGGGGCCGGTCCGCCAGAGGACGGGGCTGTCATGCAGCGCCATGGCGAACCGACCACGGGCAGTATACGCTGCTGACCAGCTAGTCCTGAAGGGGCACCGAGAGCCAATCTGTCCTCTCTTGACGCTGCATGACAGCGCAAGGTCTAGCACTCCGACCGCGCGGATGCAAGAGGGCCGTCTGTCACTCCGTCTGATACTCGCCCGCGGCGAATACCGTGCGTAGTCTCAGAAGTGCCGGTCTGCCGTTTACGCGAAAGTGCTGCAAAAGGCCACAACGGCGCGCCATGCGGCCCCCTTGTAAACAGCAGGTCGACGGTTCGATTCCGCCCGCCGGCTCCAGTTCCTCTCGCCCTTCTAGGGCGAGGCGCTCGGCGACGGTGAGACTGCCTGGATCTTGACGAGCAGGCTCACACTGCCGAGCTTCTGACCGTCGGCGTAGTAGGTGGCGGTGCCGGCCGTCTGACCATTGCTCACAGGACCGGGCAGCGGGTCGGGCGCGCTGATCTTCATGGTGACGGGCGCGGCGCGACGGGCGATCACCGTGAGCGTGCGCGCGGCGACGAGGCTCACCTGGTCGTTGCTGCCGGACACGGCTCTGGTGGCGACGACGTGGCCGGCAGTCACGATCGTGCGTTTGGCGTAGAGCGCATCGGCCCAGGCGAAGAGCTTGAGCACGTCGACGCGCTCCTGATCGCGGCTCGGTTCGTGCAACGTGGTGATGATGATGGGACGCAGCTGGTACGTGCCGGAGGCCGACATGCAGGCGCCGGCGACGTCGGTGCTGCCGGTCTTGATGCCGTTGGCCCAGCTGTAGTAGCGCACGAGCCAGTTGTGCGACCAGATGAGCAGGGTGTGGCTCGGCAGCCAATGGATCGTGACCTTCCACACTTTGACGAAACTGCGGAAACGCGTGTTTTGCATCGCCACCCGGCTGAGCATGGCGAGGTCGCGGGCGCTCGTGTAGTGGCCGTCGGCGGTGATGCCCGAGGCGTTCACGTAGTGCGTGTTCGTGAGGCCGAGCGCCGCCGCCTTCTTGTTCATCAGCACGGCGAAGGCGTTCTCGCTGCCGGCGACGTAGTGGGCGAGCGTCACCGAGCAGTCGGTCGCGCTCTTGATGAGCGAGCCCCAGAGCAGGTTGCGGATCGTGATGCGCGCGCCGACGGCAAGACCGATCTTGGCACCGCGACGGCCGACAGCCTCGGCCGGCACCGTCGCGTACACGTCGAGGTTGCTGACGTGCTCGAGCACCAGCAACGCCGTCATGATCTTGGTGGTCGAGCCCATCGGCAGATGCGCGTCGGCGCTCTTGGCGTAGAGGATCGTGCCGGTGGCGCGGTCGATGACGCACGCCGCCTTGGCCTGATTCGTCGGCGCTGCCGG
>PKYG01000133.1 GCA_003132585.1 Actinomycetota bacterium | reverse complement strand
CAGCGGCGTGCCGCCGATCAACTCGGTGATGTTGTCTGCGATCTTCACTGGCGCTCCCCTTCACTATGGCCATTGTTGACTAGAGATATCTATTTTGTCAGGAATGGAAACGGGACGCCAGCGGCGGGCGCGGGCGGGGTCACACTGGGAGGGCGACGATGTTAGCGGATGCCCGTGTCGTAGGCGATCGTCACGGCGGTAAAGCCGTGCGGCACCACATGAACGTCGATCGGCGCCGCATGCGGCATGCCGTTCGGACCCGGCGACTGCGGCATCACGGTGTAGTCGCCGGGCTCGAGGTCGACCGTGAAGCGGCCGTCGCTGCCCGCGTGCGTGGTGGCAACGACGGTGTCGGTACCCTTCGCCACCACGGCGATCGTCGCCGCATACGGCCGCTCGTTGGGCGGCCCGCCGACACGCTGCACGGGCTGCAGCGGGCCGAGTGTGACCATGCCCCTGATACCGCTATCATGCGGCGGCCCGCCGCAAGTGGCGGCCGCCGCGACCAGCGCGATCACGAGGCCGGCAAGCACGATCCGGCGGCGCATGTCCACGCCCTTTCTTCGCCACACTGGGAGACGCTTCAGCCCCCTCAGGGGTTCGCGCTCGTTCTGGTAGGATATGGCCTCGACGACCGAGGCCGTTCGACTCGCCGTTAGGAGGCGCGACCGATGGACTTTCTCACACTCCCCGAGCGGAGCAGCAAACCGCGCGAGAGCGGCATCACGCACGTCCTCGACAAGGGTATGGGCCTCGCCCAGATCCGCGACCTCTTCGCGATCTGCGGCGACTACGTCGACATCGTCAAGCTCGGCTGGGGAACGGCGTACGTCACGCCGAACCTCAAGCAGAAAGTCGCGCTCTACCAGGAGCTCGGCATCCCGGTGTGCTTCGGCGGCACGCTGCTCGAGGCGGCTGTGCTGCAGAACAAGCTCGATGAGTACGTCGGCGTCGTCAGAGAGTTCGGTATGGAGTGCATCGAGATCTCCGACGGCACGATCAAGATGGAGGAGGCCGACAAGCTCGCTCTCATCCGCCGCCTGGCCAAGGAGTTCCGTGTGCTCAGCGAGGTCGGTAGCAAGGACGAGACGGTCGTCATCGCCCCCTTCAAATGGGTCGACTCGATCAAGCGCGAGCTCGATGCGGGCGCCTGGAAGGTGATCACCGAGGGGCGCGAGTCGGGCACTGTGGGCGTGTACCAACCCGGCGGCGAGGTCAAGGAGGGCCTGATCGATGAGATCACGTCCGCCGTCGACACCGACCGGCTGCTGTTCGAGGCGCCGATCAAGAAGCAGCAGGCGTGGTTCATCAAGCAGTTCGGCGCCAACGTGAACCTCGGCAACATCCCGCCGGAGGAAGTCATCTCCGTGGAGACGCTGCGCGTCGGCGTGCGCGGCGACACGCTGCTGCACTTCCACTGACGGTCGCCGCGCAGCCCGCATGACTCTCCTGCTCATCCGTCACGGCGAGACCGACTGGAACCGCGAGCCGGCGCGCTGTCAGGGCTGGGCGGACGTGCCGCTCAACGACACCGGCCGACGGCAGGCGCGCGAGCAGGGAGCAGCGCTGCGCGAGCGCGCGCTCCCGGGCGGGACCGCGGATTCCGGTCAAGATGCAGACCGCGGTAGCGATGCGGCCCGCGGTCACGGCGCCATCGATCTGATCGTCTCGAGTCACCTGTTGCGCGCCCGCGAGACCGCCGAGATCATCCGCGAGGAGCTCGGCGGGGGCGTGCCGCTGACGTTCGACCCCCGCCTCGCCGAGACGAACCGCGGCCGCTGGGAGACGCGCGCCTTCGCCGAGATCATGGCGAGCGAGCCGGAGGTGTGGCGTGCCTACCGCGAGCACCCGGAGAGCTTCCGGTTCCCCGGCGGCGAGAGCCTCGCCGAACAGCAGCTGCGCGTGCTCGCGGCGCTGCAAGACGCCGCCCGCCGCGCCGCGACTGCGCTGCTCGTCACGCACGGCGGCAGCATCCGGCTCGCGCGCTGCTTTCTCGAGGGCACCGGCATCGAGGCCTTCCACGAGATGGCCCCGACGAACGGCAGCTTATTCTCGATCACGGACGTTGAGCTGGGCCGGATCGCGGCCTATGTGAACGGGCGGGAGAGCGTATGAACGCGGGGCGCGGCGGTCCTGCGGACCGCCGCGCGAACAGCGGTGCTACGTGCGACCGCTGTGCATGCGATGCGGCCGCAGCCACGGGGCGGCATGCTGGCCCGCCACGCGCACGATGAACGTGAAGGTCGGCGTGTCGCCGATCATCTCCGGCCCGCCCGGGCTGAGAGCTTCGACGAAGCCGTACCAGCGACCGGGCACCGGCAGGCGCACGGTCGCCGAGAAGCTCTTCGTCGCACCGGGCGCCAGCTCGAACGACTCGTTTGCGGCGAGGTACACCGGGTCGCAGCCCAGGCAGTAGAGCTGCAGCATGACCCCGCTCCAGCTGCCCGTCTGTTCGCCGCTGTTGGTCACGGCGAACGTGATCGAGATCGGCCGGCCGGGGCGCCGGGCGGCCGGAGCGATCGAGACCGGGAGGACCGGGTCGAGCTGGGCCGGCGTCACGTACGTGACCATGTTGAGACGCGTGTCGTTGGGATCGGCGCCGAGCGCCAGCATGAAAGCGGTCACGTTGTCGATCCAATCCTGCGTGCCGTCCGGGCAGTAGACAGGCGCGATCGTCGCCACGGAATAGAGGCCGGCCCCGTAGTAGAGAGGGCCGGCGATGCCGGCGGCGACCTGGTTGAGCCCAACCTCCCAGGAGGAGAAGTCGCTTGCCGCCCAGGGGTCGGCGTAGAACCAGTTCCACGCGTTGTCGACGGCGAAGTCGCCGGCGACCGAGTAGATGTTCTCGCCGAAGGTCGATTCGGCGCCGGCGATCGCCACGAGAAACGCCGGGTCGACGCCGCTGGCGGCGCCGACGTCCATGAAAGTCTGGCCCATGCCCGTCAGCGGCGAGCCGTACTGCTGGAGCAGGGAGTCGATCTGGGCGGCGCTGGTTTGCGCGCCTGCCGGCGCGCACAGTACCGCGCCGCCCACGACGAGCACGGCCAGCGCCAGCGCGAGCATGCCGAATCGGCGCCTGCGCGCTGTCGCCTCACCATGATGCTGTCGTCTCTTGCGGTCCATCAGCAAGAGTAGAGTATCGGCTTCTACGCGCCGCTACACAACCTGCCGGTCACGCGCCAGGTGCTAGAATACTCTCCCGACGAGCGGCCGGGCGCGCTCCCGGCACCGCGGCGGGCGCCACACGACCGCGGCGGCACGGGCGACGATCGGAGGCGACGACATCCCCAACAAGCACGGCTATTCCCTGCTCCTGAAAGACTCGGTCATCTACGGCGCCGGGTCGACGGTGCAGAAGTTCCTCATGGTCTTCCTGATGCCGCTGTACACGGCGTACCTGGCGCCGGCCCAGTACGGCATCGTCGGCATGGTCAGCGTCTTCTCCGCGTTCATCTATGTGTTCATCAACTTCGGTTTCGACGTGGCAATGTCGCGCTTCTACTTCGACAACCCGTCGGAGGAGCGGCGGCGCCAGGTGATCAGCAACACGTTCCTCGCCTGGACGATCTACCCGGCGGTCCTGCTCGGTCTGCTCGCCGCCTTCATGCCGCACATCACGCCGCTGCTCATGGGCGATGGTGATTACTGGCGGTACTTCGACAT
>PKYG01000124.1:14783-27027 GCA_003132585.1 Actinomycetota bacterium | reverse complement strand
ACTGATGAGCGTCGTCAGCGGACTGATGAGCGGTGTGTAACCCACCGGCCACAGCAGCTCGCGCCAGTAGTGCAGATTGTCGGCGGCGGCGAGGTCGTGGACGGTGTGGCCGGGGTGGCGCACGACGTTCTTCATAATCTCGCCGGTACCCGTGCCGTACTCCGCGTAGCGCGCGAGCAGCGCCGGTGGCCCGCCCTTGTGGTAGTGGGGCATGATCACGCCGACGGCGACGGCAAAGTAGGCGACCGCGACGACGGCGATGAGTAGCGGTCGCCATGAGCGCTTGCGCAGCGCGAAGTAGCCCGCCATGAGCGCGATCACCAGCGGGATCTCCTCTTTGCAGAGGGCGGCCAGGACGAGGAACGGCAGGGCGCGCACGAGCCGACCCTCCTCGAGATACAGGAAGGCGAAGAGCAGCAGTGGGATCGCCAGCGTCACGGGGTGAAACTCGCTGAGCACGGTGAACTGCAGCGGCGGATAGAGCAGCAACGCGCCCGCGAGCAACGCCGCCGGGCGCGGGTCCTTGAACAGGCGAGCGCCGAGTCGGTAAGCCGGCCAGGCGCTCGCCGCAACGATCGTCGCTTGCGCGACGAGGAGCATCACGGGGCTGTGCCACACCCACCAGAGCGGGGCGAACAGGGCGAGGATCGGATCGACGTGTGAGCCCAGGCGGGAGACCGGCACGGCGCTGTACGAGTCGGTCATCTCGAGAAACCGCCCGTGCGCCGTGTTGTAGACCGCCTGCACCATGTTGCCGAGGTCGAAGCGGCCGTCCCAGAAGTTGCGGTACCGCATCCACGAGAGGATGCTCAGCGCCGCCGCGAAGAGCGCCGCGGCGGCGAGCACGTACCATCCGCAGATGCGGAAGAGCCGCCGGTACTCCTCGTCGGGCAGATCGGACGACGACGCGACGCTCCGCGAGGGCACGGTGATCGCGCCCGGCGCCGGACCGGCTGCCGCCCGCCGGCGCCGCGACTTCTTCTTGCTCAAGACCACTACCTCCGCCGCCGATCAGTCCCCGCCGTGTCGTTCGCCGCGGTGCACGCTCGCTTCGAGCAGCACCGCCGCGCCGACGAAGGCGAGCTCGATCAACGTCTGCCAGACGCGCAGCAGCAGCGCCCATGCGAACGCCACACCACCGGGCAGGCGGGCCGCCAGCGGTGCCGCCAGGAACGCCTCGCGCAGACCGAGGCCGCTGGGCAGGAAGAACACGACCATGCCGGCGATGTAGGCGAGCACGTACCCTGCGGCGACAGTCGCCAGCATGTCGGCGCCCAGCCCGGTCACGGCGGTCGCGAACAGCCAGCTCGCGACGCCCGCCAGAAGCCAAGTGGCGACATAGTAGCAGAGCAACGCCAGCACCGTGCCGAAACTGAGCCGCGCCGTGAGCGGCTGGCGGCGGAGCGCCCGCAACGCCCAGCCCGCCAGCCACGCGAAGACCTTCGGATGCATCAGGACAACCATCACCGGCACCAGCAGCAGACTCCATCCGGTCGCCGCGCGATGGTAGTGCCAGAACGGGAGCAGCAGCGCCGCGGCGACGAGCGCGGAGCACAGACCCAGCGCCTGCTCGTAGACCATCGCCGCGCCGACCCGGTCGATGTCGAGACCCTGCCGGTAGCTCATGATGCCGCGGCCGAGGAACATGAACACGTTGCCGGGGACGTACCGCGCGAGGATCGACTTGCTCCAGGTGGCGATCGCGCGGGTCGGGCTGCTGCGCAGACCGAACCCGCGCAGCAACAACCACCACGCGAGTCCGTTCAGAATGTAGAACGCGAAGAATGCGACGACCGAGAGCAGCAGCGGCAGCGGGCGCACGCGCCACGAGTAGACGCCGACCCGCGACCACGAGCGCCTGAGGTAGAGGACGATGAATACCAGCGCCAGTGCGAAGATCGCCCGTTGCGTCCAACGCAGCGCGCGCGAACCCCCGGCGTCGGCCGCCGCCGCGTGCGAGCTCATGCGACCGCCGCGAAGCCCGCCAGCAGACTGTCGGCGATCGCCGCCGGCGTGAAGTGCGCCCGATAGAGCGCCAGAGCGGCAGCGCCCAGCCGCGCGCGCTCCGCGCGCTCGAGCAGACGCTGCAGGGTGATTGCCAGGATCGTGCCCTCCGCAGGCGGGACGAGCAGAGCTGCTCCGCCTTCGGCGAGCAGCTCCTCCGCCGCCTCGCAGTCGCGCGTCACGACCGGCCGGCCGCAGGCGAGCGCGTCGTACACCTTGTTCGGCACGACGCGCCCGGCCTTGTCGGAGACGCCGAACACGCCGAGGCACACGTCGGCCGCAAGCGTGCGCGCGCGCAGTTCCTCATGCGGGATCATGCCGAGCCACTCGACGTTCGTGAGGCCGCGATCGGCGATGCGCGCACGCAGCTCCCCGGAGAGCTGTCCCTCGCCGGCGAGCACGAAACGGATGGGCTCGCCGCGCAGGATCTCGGCGGCGGCGAGGGTCGTCTCGGCGCCGTGCAACGGGCTCCACTTGCCGTACTG
This sequence comes from Actinomycetota bacterium, assembly GCA_003132585.1. GTDB lineage: Bacteria > Actinomycetota > Thermoleophilia > UBA2241 > UBA2241 > PALSA-647. The sequence goes on along the minus strand of PKYG01000124.1, from coordinate 24,538 downwards.
GAAGACGACGAGCGGCTTGCTGCCCAGTTCGCGCGCGCTGCCGTCAGCGGTCGCCGCCGGCAGCGCGCCCACCGGCACCACGGCGAGCCGCTCGGCCGGCACGCCGATCGCCTCGCGGTAGAATCGCGCCTGCGCCGCCGTGTCGGCAAGCACCAGATCGGGCAACGAAAACGCGAGTTTATCGGACGCCGACAAAGCCTGCGCCGACACCGACTGACCATCGATGAGGCCACGGTCGCCGGTAAAGGTGTCGGCGAGCGATACAAGCGGGTCGAAGATGAGCGTCGCGCGGCGCAGTCGCGCCACCACGGCGGCGAACGGTACGACGAAGTGCCCGGGGTAACCAACGACGAGCGCATCGAAGCGCGACTCGTGGCGATGCTGCAGGGCGAGCGCGAGGTGGGCGCGGGCAAGCGCCTGGGCAACACGGCCCGCGCCCGTCAGTGTCGCCATGTCGGTCGCCGTGAGCCCCTGCGGCAGGGGCGCGTTGAACTCGCTCAGGTCGACTCCGGCGGCGCGCAAGCCCGCGAGGAGCACCGCGTTGCGCGGGTAGGCGGCGTCGTAGGTGCCGAAATAGGCGACCGACAGGGTCATCGGTCGCGTGTGGCCGCCTGAGCAGAATCGCCGGCGGCGGGCGCGCGCGCGGCTTCGTCCGCTGCGGCCGTGCGAGGCGGTACGACGCCGGCGGCCGCCACCCGCTCAGCTTCGACGACCTGCTCGACCTCCCACAAGTCGAGCCCCTCACGAGCGCGGCCCTGGGTGATGAGCTCGCTGAGAAGACCAAGCGAGAGCAGCTGGATGCCGACGATGATGAGCAGCGTGCCAAGCACGAGAAGGGGCCGGTTGCCGATCGCGTGACCCATGATCTTGATTACCACCAGGTAGACGTCGATCGCGAAGCCGGCGACCATCATGAAGGTGCCGAGCCCGCCGAAGAGATGCTGCGGGCGATGCTGGTAGCGGCCGAGAAAGAGCACAGTGAGCAAGTCGAGATAACCGCGCAGGAAGCGCTGCCAGCTGTACTTGGAGCGCCCCATCGCGCGTCGCCGGTGAGCGACCTTGACCTCGGTCACGCGGAATCCCTGCTGGCTGGCGACCACCGGGATGTAGCGGTGCAGCTCGCCGTACACGCTGACGTTCTCGACGACCACCCGGCGATAGGCCTTGAGGCCGCAGTTGAAGTCGTGGAGCTGGATGCCGGTGGTGCGCCGCACCGTCCAGTTGAAGAGCCTCGAGGGCAGCGTCTTGGTGAAGGGGTCCTGGCGCGCATGCTTCCAGCCGCTGACGAGGTCGTAGCCCTCGTCGAGCTTGGCGAGCAACGCGCCGATCTCGGCCGGGTCGTCCTGGCGGTCGCCGTCCATGGAGACGATGTAGTCGCCGCGGGCGGCGGCGAACCCGTGCGCCAGCGCCGCCGCCTTGCCGAAGTTGCGCCGCAGCTTCACCACGCGCACGCCGGGATGGTCGGCGGCCAGTCTTGACATGATCTCGAACGACTGGTCCGTGGACCCATCGTCGACGAAAACGACTTCGTACGGCCGGTCGCCGTCGCGCAGCGCCACGTCGATCTCGACCAGCAGCTTCTCGACGCTGCCAGCCTCGTTGTAGACGGGTATGACCAGAGAGATGAGCGCGCCCATGACGGTTACACAGGATACATCTTTCGTGGGCGCGCCGTGCCCGCGCGAGGGGCGCCGGGTGGCGCCGCGCGCTCGATCGGCTGGCCGGCTACTTCTCCACGGGCTCCGCTTCGCCCGCCGAGTCAAACTCGGCCAGCCTATCGGCGTCGTCGAAGACGCCCTTGGCGCGCTTGGCAACCACGACGACGTTGTCGGTGACGTCGCTGTTGAGCAGCGTCGCGAGTCTGGGGTCCTTCACCTTGATGCGGATCCCGAAGAACTCGACTTCGGAGCCTTCTCCTGCCATGAGCTCACTCTCGGGGATGTCGACAACGGCGGTCATGCTGTGGCCATCGACCACTCTACGGTCGCAATTAGCTCTCTAGACAGATACTCCTTCCCACTGAACATCGCCGCAAGCGGATGAGCGCGCCACGGCGGCGGCGGATGAGCGCGCCGCTGCGGCGGTAGACCGGGCAGGCGCCATGATGTAGCATGGCGCCTGCCAATCATTCAATGGCGCGCGGCTATAGCGCCCAAAGGGAAGCCGGTGCAAGTCCGGCGCGGTCCCGCCGCTGTAATCGGTCGCCGCTCGTGCGTTCTCCTGTAGGGGAGTCACTGGATCGTAGGTCCGGGAAGGCAGCGCGAGCGAGAAGTACTACGACCGGGAGCCAGAAAACCTGCCAAGCCGCCTTGCGAAGCTGCTTTCCCACGCGGATGGGTACTCGGCACACCAGGTGAGTAGGAGACCCCGCTGTGAAGAGCAGACGGGGTCTTGTGGTTCCTGAGGCAGACTTCGCACGGAGGAGGGTTCGCCCGGCGCCGGAAGGGAGTCTCCATGGGAGCTCGTCGTCTTATCGTCCTTGCGGTGCTGGTCCTCTTCGCGGGCCTCGTCGCCGTTCCCGCGGCGCTGGCCGTGACCACCACGCCCCCGCCGGTTCTGCACGCCGCCGTCACCGTGCGCGTCGAAGGCACCTCGCGCACCGTCGCGCCGCGCACCGCGGTCGACGTGCCCTGGAATGCCACGATCGTCGACACCGACGGCACGACGATCGTCTCCACCCAGCGCAATGCGCTCGCGGCGCTCGCCCTCGCCGCCAACCTGCGCGGTTTCACGTATGACTACAACACCAGCTACGGCGCGCCGTTCCTGACGACCATCGGAGGGCTGACCTTCGACCCGGTCGACTACTCGAACGGCTGGACGTACATGATCAACGGCGTCGGCTACCCGGTCCTCGATATGGGCGTCTATGACGCGCCGATCAAGCCGGGCGATGCGATCGTCTATGCGCAGAACCCCGATCCCTCGTTCGCCCGCGGCGTCAAGCTGCTCAAGGTGCGCGTCACGCCGGGTGTCGCAGCACTGCCCGGCAATCCGGTGACGATCGCCGTCGTCGGCGACGACGTCGCCAAAGCCAACAGCAGCGCCGAGGCGACGCGCTGGGGGGCGAGCACGATCGAGACACCGGCGCAGTTCGCGGCGTCGGCCGGCGCGACGATCCACGTCGGCAGCCGTGTGTACATCGACGGCGCCGGCAGCGACGGGGCCAACGGCGCGATCACTGTGTCCGACCTGCCGAGAGGCACGTACTCAGTGTGGGCGGAGATGCCGATGGACGCGAACTTCAGCTACGTGCGCTCGGCGCCGGTGCGGATCAACATCGACGCGGCGCCGCGCTTCGTTGCCGCCGCGATCACGGCCCGCGCCAGCGCAGGAGGCGCGCGGCTGCTTGCGTACTTCCGCGTGTCCAAGGCGGTCACGGTCACCCTGGTCGTGCTCGACCGGGCCGGCAGGAAGCTCGACACGGTGAGCCGCAGGGTGACGGCGCTGGCCGCCGGTGGACTGGCCTCGCGAACGCTGCCCAGCGGCAAGTTCGTGCGCGCCAAGCTCGTCGCGCGCGACGCCTGGGGCCGCGCCGTAGCTACCCGCCTCGTCGGCGCGCGGCTCCCCTGAGCGCTCGCCTGAGGGCACGCACACGATGAAACGGATTCCCGCAGCCGCCGTCGTCGTCCTGCTCGCCATGCTCGTGGCAAGCTGCGCCGGCGTGCGCCCGAAGGCGAGCGCGCCGGCGGCTGCGGGCCATCCGCCGAAGGCGGGCGAGGTCAGACTCGTGATCTCGCGCGACTTCGGCGCCCGGGTGCTCGTCGACGTCGTTGTGCCGTACAAGAAGGATCTCGACGCGATGCGCCTGCTCGCCGAGCACGCCACCGTCGACGCCGGCTACGGCGGGCGCTTCGTCAATGGGATCAACGGGCTCAAGTCGTCGTTCGGCGGCGTCAGCTCGGCTGACGCCGCCGACTGGTTCTACTGGGTCGACGGCACGATGGCCGACGTCGGCGCCGCGGACTGGAAGCTCAATGGCGGCGAGACCGTCTGGTGGGACTACCACAAGTGGCAGAACGCGATGCTCATCCCGGCCACGATCGACGCCTTCCCGGCGCCGTGGAACCGAGGTCCGCTCACGGTGACGAGCGACCTCGAGCCCGCCGCGCTGGAGCAGTGGGCGGCCGCGAACGGGCTCAGGTTGGGGGACCGTCGCAAACTCGCCGCAGGCGCGCCCGACGGCGGTCTCGTGATCGCCACGGCCGCCCAGGCCGAAGCCTCGCCCTGGCTCGCTCCGCTGTTGGCTCCGAAGCTGAATCCTGCGCTCACGCTCATCCTCGAGGGTGGCCATCTCTCGCCCGCCGACGGTCGGGCGCAGACGCCGATCCTCGGCGCCGTTCTCGCGCTGCCCAACCCCGCCGGCGGCCAGCAGCCGGTGCTCGTCGTCATCGGCGACGATGCACAGGCCATCGACGCCTTGCTCCCGCAAATCACCGCGGACGTCCTGCGCGCGCGCGTCGCCGTCGCCTCCGTGGGCGGGGGCCTCACACCGCTGCCGTTGTCGACGATGACCACGGGCCAATGACTCTCGTCGCCGAACAGCCTGCCGCGGCCGCCGGGCGGGTGCGGGCGACCGGTGCGGCGGCGCGGGCCGCGCGCGCGACCCGCCGCTACGGCCTCGCCCGCACCCGTCCGGTCGCCAGCCTTGCCTACGTCATCGCTCTGGCGCTCGCCGGCTTCGTGATCACCGATCCGTTGCAGCTCGTCGCCCTGCTCGCCGTGCTCTTCGCCGCGCTCGGGCTCGCGGGCAAGCTGCGTGCCTCGCTGCCATACCTGCGCGTGGCGCTCTACGTGGGCGGCTTCCTGGCGATCCTCAACCCGCTCTTCAGCCAGGGCGGCCTCGACGTGCTCTGGCAGGCGCACCTGCCGCTGCTGCAGATCCGTGTCACGATCCAGGGCGTCGCCTTTGGTGTGAGCACGGCGCTGCGGCTGAGCGCCGTGCTCATCGCCTTCGCGCTCTACAACCTCGTGCTCGACCCCGACGACCAGCTCGGCATCATGAGCCGCTTCTCGTTCCGCTCGGGTCTTGTCGTCTCGCTGGCGACGCGCCTCGTCCCGGTGCTCTCGCGTGACGCCGAGCGCATCGCCGACGCGCAGCGCTCACGCGGCGTCGAGCTCGACCGTGGGCGGCGGCGCGACCGCGCCGCCGCCCGTATACCGCTGCTCTCGGCGCTGCTCACACAGAGTCTCGAACGGGCGATGGACACTGCCGCTTCCATGGAGGCGCGCGGCTACGGCCGCGGCGGCCGTACGCGCTGGCAGCCGGAGCGCCGCTGGCGCTTCGCCGACGGCGCCACCGCCGCGGCCGCCGGCCTCGCCGTCGCCGCCCTCATCGGCGGTCTCGTCGCCGGTGCCTTCCACTACCGCTTCTACCCTCTGCTCGACGACCCGTGGGCGCCGCTCGCCGACCCATGGTGGCTGCTCGCGCTCGCGGCGCTCGCCACGCCCCTCTTTGTGGAGGCGCGATGGCGGCGATAGCCACACTCGCGCACGTCACCTATACCTACCCGGGAGCAAGCAAGCCCGCTCTCGACGACGTGTCACTCGCGATCGGCCCGGCCGAAGTGATCCTCCTGCTCGGCGGTTCGGGCAGCGGCAAGTCGACGCTGCTGCGCGCGATCAACGGCCTCGTGCCGCACTTCCACGGCGGCACTTTCGCCGGGCGAGTGACGGTCGACGAGTTCGACACGCGCACGGCGCGGCCGGCGGAGCTCGCCGCCCGCGTCGGCCTCGTCTTCCAGGATCCCGAGAGTCAGGCGGTGATGACCACCGTCGAGCGCGAGATCGCCTTTGGCCTGGAGAACCGCGGCATCGCCAGCTCCGCCATCGCCCGCCTCGTCGAAGAGGCCTTGATCAGTCTCGGCCTCTCCGGCTTGCGCCGCGCTCCGCTGAGCACGCTGTCCGGCGGCGAGCTGCAGAAGGTCGCGCTCGCCGCCGTGATCGCCACGCAGCCGCATCTGCTGCTGCTCGACGAACCGACGTCGCAGCTCGACCCGGTGAGCTCCGAGGAGCTGCTCGCCGCCGTGCGTCGGCTCTCGGAGGACACCGGCGCGACGATCGTGCTCGCCGAGCACCGGGTCGAGCGCTGCCTGCACCTCGCGACGCGGGTCCTCTTCATGGAGGGTGGCGCGATCGTCGTCGACGCCGACCCGCAAGCCTTCGCGCGCTGGGCACTCGCCGGCCACCGCGAGTTGCTGCCGCCGGTGGCGCGCCTCTTCGCGCGCCGCCTGAACGGCGGCGCCAAGGCGGCGGCCGAAGCCGGCCGCCTGCCGCTGACCGTGAAGGACGCGCGCGGCATGCTCGACGACGTCGCCGGGCAGCTCGAGAGCTTCGCGTCGCCAGCGCCGGCGCGCGAGGGCGACGTCGTGCTCGAGGTGCGCAAGCTCGCCGTCGGCTACGCTCCCGGCGAGGCCGTCCTCGAGCACATCGACCTCCGTCTGCGCCGCGGCGAGCGCATCGCCCTCATGGGCGAGAACGGCGCCGGCAAATCGACGCTCGTGCGCCACTTCAACGGCCTTGCGCGCCCGCTCGCCGGCGAAGTCCGCCTGCTCGGACGCCCCTTGAAGGAGCTCTCCGTCGCCCAGGCAGCGCGCGACTGCGCGCTGCTCGGCCAGAACCCGAACGACTACTTCATCAAAGATACCGTCGCGGAGGAGGTGGACTACTCGCTCGTGCAAATGGGCTTCGCGGGGCGCCAGCGCAACGAATTGTGCTCGCGCACGATCGTCGATCTCGACCTGATGGACTTGCTGATGCGCAATCCACGCGACCTCTCCGGTGGCGAGCGCACGCGCGTGGCCCTCGCCGCCGTCACCTGCGGCGACCCGGCGCTGGTGATCCTCGACGAGCCCACACGCGGCATGGACCCATTGCACAAAGCCGAGCTCGCCGCACTGCTGCGCCGTTGGGCCGCAAACGGCCGTTGCGTACTCGTCGTCACCCACGACGTGGAGTTTGCGGCGCGTGTCGCCGGGCGCGTGCTCGTCGTCGGCGACGGCAGCCTACTCGCCGACGGCCCGGCACATGAAGTGCTCAACGGGTCGCTCTTCTTCTCGACGCAGATCAACCGCCTGCTGCGCCACTCGCTCCCCGGCGTGCTCACCGAGGACGAGGTCACGTGGGGGACGTCGCTACAATGAGCTTGAGTCGCGTGACACTCGTCGCCCTCGTCGCCGCCGCGATCGGCCTCTCAGCGTGGGCTGCGCTCGAACCGCAGTCGGTCGACTGGGGCCTCGTGACGTTCGTCGGGGTGGTCGCGGTCGTCGGTGTCGCGGTCATCGCCTACGGCGCCCGCGACGCCTCGGCCCATGAGCTCTCGCTGGTCGCCGCGCTCGCGGCCCTGGCTACGGCCGGCCGCGTGCTCTTCGCCTCGTTGCCGAACGTCAAGCCGGTGACCTTCATCGTGCTCGTCTCCGGTGTCGCTCTCGGCAGCGGTCCAGGCTTCATGGTCGGCGCCACATCGGCGCTCGTCTCCAACCTCTTCTTCGGGCAAGGCCCGTGGACACCGTGGCAGATGCTCGCCTGGGGCGCCGTCGGCGCCGTCGGCGGCCTGATGGGGCGCCACGGGCGCCTGCCCGGCCGCTGGGCACTCGTCGCCGCCGGCGCCGTGCTCGCGCTGGCCTTCGACTGGGTAGTCACTCTCTGGATGTACATCGCGTTCACTGCGCACACGTGGCCGGCTCTGATTTCCCTGTACGCGAGAGGACTGCCGTTCGACATCGCACACGTCGCCGCGACCGGCCTGTTTGCTGGTCTTTTCGGCGTGCAGGCTGCTAAGATAGTGGCTCGGTTCCGTGTCCGGACCCGCGTCACCTTCGTGGGACTGGAGGGCACTTCGTGATCAAGAAGCTATGGCCGGCGCTGGCGCTGGCCTTCGTTGTCTTGGCGTTGGCGCCGCTCTTGGCGATCGCTTCGTCGTCGCGACCCGCCGGCGTCGTTCCCGCCCTCGACTACCTGCACGCGAAGCAGATAGCCGATGGCAGCTTCGGCGGCAGCGATCTCACGCCGTGGGTGATCCTCGCGATCTCGGCCGCGCGCGAGAACCCCATCGGCTGGCAGATCGCCGGCAAGGATCCCGTGCTCGACTACCTGCAGAATCTCAACCTCGAGCAGGCCGCCGGCAACGCCGCCACGCAGACCAACCCGCCCGCGTTCTATGCCAAGACGATCCTCGCCTTCGTTGCCGCCGGGCGCACCGACCTCATCTACCACGCGGGGAGCGTGAGGATCGACCTGATCGCCAAACTTCTCGCCTACCGGGATGCCGGCGATGGTCACTTCTCGCCGCAGACGTCCGGGTCGCGCAGTTACGCTTCGATCAACACGACGGTCTGGGCGGTCATCGCCCTGCATGCGGCCGGCGAGAACGGCACCTACCTCAGCGACGCCGTCACGTGGCTGCGCGGCGAGCAGGGTGGCGGCGGCGGCTTTGCCAGCCAGCCCGGCCTCGTCGAAGACGTCGACGACACGGCCGCCGCCATCCAGGCGCTGCGCGCCGGCGGCCTGGGCACGGGGTCGGCGCCGGTGGCGAACGCCGTCGCCTTCCTGCACGGCCTCCAGCGCAGCGACGGGGGATTCCCGTCCTGGCCGACCGACACGCACAGCTACGCCGAGTCGACCGCCTGGGCCATCCAGGGTCTGCTCGCCGCCGGCGAGCTGCCGGCCGACGGGTCGACACCCAGCAAGTGGGTCAAGGCGGGCGGCGCCACGCCGTACAGATGCCTGCGCCGCCTGCAGCTAAGCTCCGGCCTCTTCCAACATCGCACTGGTGTCACGGCCAACCCGGTGCTGACGACCGCCGAGGTGGTGATCGCGCTCTCCCGCAGGAGCTTCCCGTTCGGCCGCGCGAGCACGCTGTTCTCACCGGCGTACCGGCCGCACTTCAAATCGGTCTCGCCGGCGCAGGGCGCCCGCTTCTCGAGCGGCTCGGTGACGATCAAGGCGAGCTACGCCGACAACTCCGGCGGCAGCGGCATCAGCACCAAGCTGACGACGATCACCGTCGACGGCCGGTCTGAGACTGCCCGTGCGTCGATCGCCGCGGGCAGTCTCATCCTCCACCGGAATGACTTCGCCAGCGGCACACACACGTTCGTCATCAAACTCGCCGACAAGGCCGGCAACACGCGGTCGGTGACACGGCAATTCACGGTCAGCGGACCCGCGCCGTCGTCGACACCGACGTCGACACCGACCGGAGGGACGACGCCCTACCCCCCGAGCACGACTCCCACGACGACCTACACAAGCCCTTCGCCGACCTCCACCTCGACCATGTATCGGACGAACTATCCGTCGCCCAGTCCTTCGGTCGCCGGCGTGCCGATGTCGCCGCCGCCGAGCAGCAGTCCGTCGCCCAGCGGCGGCGCCACGCCGGTCGGCGGCTCCGGCGGCGGACCGTCCGGCGGCACGTACGCCGGCATCGCCCTGCTCGCGATGCTTCCCATCGGTGCCTCGATGTCGTATCTGAGCTATCGCCGCCGCCTCGGTTTGCTCGGCGACGCTGGCAAGGGCCGCGCGCTGGCATCCCAGGGCACAGCGTGGTCCGGCTTCAGGCGCCGCCTGTTCGGCGTCCCAGGTCTCTCGCACTTCACCAGGAGGTAGCGCGCGCGCATGGATGCCGGTCAGCTCGCCCACGATATCGAGCAGGTGATCTACCACACGGCCAAGTACCTGCTCTACCCGGTGCTCGTCGCCGCCATCCTCTGTCTGGTCTGGGTGCTGATCGAGCTCGGCTGGCTCCTGTATGAGAT
>PKYG01000124.1:0-14752 GCA_003132585.1 Actinomycetota bacterium | reverse complement strand
CTCATCCGCAACTACCAGACCGACCGGCTGGCCGAGAAGCCCCTCAAGCTCCTGCAGGAGTACGAGTTCTACACGATCAAGCGCCTCGAGAAGACGCGCATCCTCGTGCGCGTCGGCCCGATGCTCGGTCTGATGGGCACGTTGATCCCGCTGTCGCCGGCGCTCGTGGCGCTCGCCAACGGCGATACCGCCAAGCTCGCCGACAACCTCGTGATCGCGTTCTCCGTCACCGTCCTCGGCCTGCTCATCGGCGGCCTCGCATTCGTGATCAGCATCGTCCGCGACCGTTTCTACTCGCAGGACATCAGCGACCTCGAGTACCTGCTCGAGCTGCTCGAGGGCAGCGGCCAACGGCTCCAATCTGGGCGCGCGCGCCAAGAAAGGCGGACGGCGAAGAGCACGGATGAGGCCGACGCAGACAGGGGCGAGGCGGATGACGGCGACGCAGACCACGGCGACGCCGAACCGGGAGACGAAGCCACCGCGGACGCTGCCGACCTCGCCGGAGCGCCGCCGCCACTCGCGGCCACGCTGGACGACGACGGACCGCGATCGGCAGACGACGCCAACGGCGAGCGGACCGTCGAACTCTCGCTCGACGAGCTCTCGCGGCGCCTCGAAGCCGATCTTTCGGCGCCGCCGGTCGAGACCGCGCCGGAGAGCGGTGAGGAGCCGCTCGAGCGCGAACCGGTATGAGCCCCGACGTCGAAGAGAGCGCTGTCAAGTATCCGCCCTCGGTGCTCGAGGAGCCGGGGCAGAACCTGCGCTTCATGCATCGTCGGCGAGTCAGCCGCACGGATCGCAACGGCGACCCGCTCGATGGCGTCGTCAACCTGTTCGATGTGGCGATCGTGCTGGCGATCGGGTTCCTGCTCGCGGCGCTGGCCGGGTTCGGGCTCACGGACGTGCTCTCGGGCAAGAACATGACGATCGTCACGAATCCGGGCACCAGCAGCATGGAGGTGGTGGTCAAGCAGGGCAACCAGATCAAGAAGCTCGTGCTGCAGCCCGGCCAGCAAGCCAGCGGCATCGGCATACTGATCGGCCAGTTCTGGCAGCTCTCCGATGGATCGACGATCTACGTGCCGGCCTCCGGCACAACGGTGCCCCAGACGCAGCCCACGTCGGGCGCGACCACCCCGGCTACCACGCCGACCTCCGCGCCGACGACGACTCCGACGTATGGGCCGACAAGCACGCCGCCTCGCCACTGACCGGCACGCCGTCGACCGGCACCCCTCCCCCCGGGGTGCCGATATCACCGTCCCCGCACCGAGTGGTGAACCCCACACAACCGGGCAACGCATCGCCCTAGCGGGCGCTCTCAGCCGCCCAGCGAACGCAGCAGCGCGACGATGCGCTCCAGCTCGCCGCGGTCCTTGAACCTGATCTCGAGCTTGCCGCCACGTTTGCCCGCACGGATGCGCACGGGAGCCTCGAGCAGCCCGTAGAGTTCGTCGCTGAGGTCATCGAGTGCGGGGTCGGCGGGACGCGCTGCGGACTGGTCGGCGGCGGCCGGGGTCTCGACCATCCGGCGCACGACCGCCTCGGTCTGCCGCACGGTGAGACCCTCTTTGACGATCAGGCGGGCCAGCTTGCGCCGTTCGTCGTGGCCCGCCAATCCGAGCAGCGTTCGGGCGTGCCCTTCGCTGATCTCGGCCCGCTCGACCATCCCCTGAACGTCGTCGGGCAGCTCGAGCAGGCGCAGCACGTTCGTGACCGCCACGCGGCTGCGGCCGACGAGCTCGCCGATGCGCTCGTGCGTGAGGCCGAACTCGTCGACGAGCGCCGCGTAGGCGTGTGCCTCCTCGATACCGTTGAGGTCTTCGCGAGCGACGTTCTCAGCGAGCGCCATCTCCAGCGACGACGCCTCGTCGGCGGTGCGCATGAGGGCGGGGATCGTGTCGAGGCCAGCGAGTACCGCAGCGCGCAGGCGGCGCTCGCCGGCGATCAGTTCGAAGCGCTTGCCGGCGCCCTCGGCGGCCGGGCGCACGACGACCGGCTGCAGCACCCCGAGGTGGCGGATCGACTCCGCCAGCTCCTGCAATTCCCTCTCGTCGAAGCTGCGGCGGGGCTGCCGCCGCGACACGGCGATGTCGGCGATCCTGAGCTCGCGCAAGCGTCCTTCGCCCGCTTTGCCCTCGCCGACGGCGACATCGCCGATCAGTGCCGACAATCCCCGACCGAGGGCCTTGTTCTTAGCCACGCGACACGACCTCCTTGGCGAGATCGAAATAGGCGTCACACCCGAGACACGAAGGATCATATCGCGAGATCGGCAGGCCGTGACTGGGCGCTTCGCTGAGGCGGACGTTGCGCGGCACGGTGGTCGCGAAGACGCGCTCGCCAAGATGTGCGTGCACCTCCTGGGCGACCTCGCGGCTGAGCCGCGTGCGACCGTCGTACATGGTGAGCAGAACGCCGAGTACCTCGAGCCCGGAGTTGAGTCGGTCGCGCACCAGCTCGATCGTCTCGAGCAGCTGCGCAAGTCCCTCCAGCGCGTAGTACTCCGCCTGCACCGGTACGATCACCTCGCGCGCGGCTGCCAGCGCATTGACGGTCAGCACACCGAGCGACGGCGGGCAATCGATGAACACGTAGTCGTACCCGTCGACATGGCCGTACAGCGCATAATCGAGCACGAACTCGTTCCTGTCGGCGCCGGCAAGCTCGACCACCGCGCCGGCAAGATCGGGGCACGAGGGCACGAGTGAGAGGTGTTCGACCGTCGTCGGCACCGTCGCCGCCGCGAGGCCGATCGCGCCGGCGAGCACGCCGTAGATCGAGCTGTTCGGTTCGTCGACCCGCACGCCGAGGCCGCTCGAGGCGTTCGCCTGCGGGTCGAGATCAATGAGCAACGCCCTGAGGCCGGCCTCGGCGAGGCACGCAGCCAGATTGATCGCCGTGGTCGTCTTGCCCACGCCGCCTTTCTGGTTAGTGACCGCGATGATCCTCGGCACGCAGACTCCTCGGCTACTCGTTGGGATGCCCCGGCGTCGCGCAGGCCCGGAGTCGATAGTAGCAAAAAGCGCGCCGGCGCGGGCGCGGGAGGGGGGCGACCTGGTTGGGCTTCTCGCCCTCTGACGGCCCCGCCTGCAGCTCGCCCCGCCCGACTCTGCCGCTATCGGCTCCGCCCTCCGAGCGCGGTCGCCGCTACCCGCTCTGCCCCCCGAGCGGCCGCGAGCGCGCCCGCCCTTCGCGCCGCGGCAGCGAGGGCGGCGTGGCCGCCGTCTTCTCGTAGACCACGCAGACCGAGGGGCGCAAGGGCGAGTTGGCAAGCGCGACGACCGCGCGCGCGGCAAGGCCGCACTCACGTGCGGCCGCCTCGCCGCGCGGCCCTTCGTCGCGCGCCGCCGTCGCCGTCTTGCCGACGAGCAACGTCCCGTGCTGCGTGAGCAGTGGCGCGGCCAGCTCGACGACCGTCGCCAGCGAGCCGACCGCGCGTGCCAGGACGACGTCGAATGTCTCCCGTAACGGTGCGCCCTCCGCGGCGACCCGCTCGCTCCGCGCGCACACGACGTGGGCGCGCTCCGCCAGCCCGGCCGCGGCAACGGCTGCTTCGAGAAAGACGCACTTCTTGCGCACGGACTCGATCAGCGTCATGTCGATCGCCGGCAGGGCGACGGCGAGCGGGATGCCGGGCACCCCCGCACCGGCGCCGAGATCGGCCCATCTGGCCGGACCGCCTGCGACCGCCGGCCCGGCCTGCCGTCGCACCTCAGGCACGTCGAGGAGTGCAAGCGCATCACCGATCAGCGTGTCGATGACGGCTTCGCGGCGGCGCAGTCCGGTCACGTTGGCTTGCCGCCAGCCCGTGAGCAAGTCGACGTAGGCGTCGAGCGCCCGCGTCTGGTCGGGAGTCAGCGATGCAAGGCTGGAGAGCTCGTCGAGAGTGCTCACCGCGGCTGCGGTCGCACGTTCTAGGCGTCGCGCAGCTTGGTGAGCCTGAGCAGCGTGCCGCCCTCGACGGGACGGTCGAGGCTGAACTCATCGACCACGGCGCGGATGATCGAGATGCCCATGCCGCCCTCGTTGAGCACGGGCGGCAGCGCGTCATTGATGGCATCGCACTCATCGCCGACACAGAACCCTGGTCCTTCGTCGCGGATCTCGACGACGATGCGGTCGTCGAGGACGTTGAAGCAGAGGTGCACCAGGCCGGCATCGCCGTCGTAAGCGTGCCGGACGGAGTTGGAGCACGCCTCGGTCAGCGCCAGCTTGAGGTCGGCGATCGCATCGGCAGAGAAGCCGCGTTCACGAAGTACGCCGGATAGCGCCAAACGGCCGAGTACGACGTATTCGGCCCTGGCGGGGATATCGAGTGTCACCAGCTCATCCACCGGGGGCAATCCTATAGCAGCGGGTGTTCCCTACCAACACGTCACCGTTTCAGCGATGTGCGCATGTTCAGATCGTGACCACACATATCACAGAGCGTACCCCGGAGGGCGTCGTCTTCAACCGCGTAGCCCGTTCGCCGCACGACCACGCGGTGGCAGTTCGGGCAGACCGTGTTCTGGCCGGCGTGGTCCGGCACGTTGCCGATGTAGACGAAGCGGAGCCCCGCCTCGGACCCGAGCGCCATCGCGTGCTCAAGTGTCTTGATCGGCGTCGACGGGAGGTGTGCGTACTCCAGGTACGGCATGAATCGCGTGACGTGCCACGGTGTGTCAGCGCCGAGCCCGGCGACGATCCACTGCGCGATGTTGCGCAGCGTCTCGTCGTCGTCGTTGATCGACGGGATCACGTTGGTGACGATCTCGACGTGGCAGCCGTGCACGCGTTTGGCGCGCACGGCGGCAGCGAGCACCGGCGCGAATCCGTTGATGCGGCAGACGTCGTGATAGGTCTTGTCGCTGAACCCCTTGATGTCGACCCGGTAGGCATCGATGTCCGGGGCGACCACATCGAGCGCCTCTTCGGTGATGTAGCCGTTGGTGACCATCACCGTGTAGAGACCGTGCTCGTGCGCGATCATCGCCCCGTCGAGCACATACTCCAGCCAGATCGTCGGCTCGTTGTAGGTCCAGGCGACACCCTGGCAGCCGTTGTGATCGGCGAGCACCGGCAGGTTGCGTACGGGCAGTTCGCGAAGCTCGGAGATGTGCGCGCCGGGGTCGGCGTGGGCGATCTGCCAGTTCTGACAGTGGCGACAGGTGAAGTTGCAGCCGAGCGTGCCCAGGGAGAGCACGGTGCTGCCGGGGAAGAAATGGAAGAGGGGCTTTTTCTCGATCGGGTCTGCAGCAACGCTGCAGACCCGATCGTAGATCACGGTGTAGAGCACACCGTCGCGGTTCGCCCGGGCGCGGCACGTGCCGCTCTGCCCGGGCTTGATGCGACAGAGGCGCGGGCAGACGCGGCAGCCGACGACGCCGTCGCCGAGCTTGTCGTAGAGCATCGCCTCGTGCATGTCGCTCAACCCTGCCGCGGCCGGTAGGCGGCGATGCCGCGCTGGACGCAGTCGACAAGCGCGGCTTGCAGCTCCGCGTTGCCCGACGCGATGCACGCCATCTGGAAGCTCGAGTCCGAGCCGAGCACGAGCTTGTCCTCGAGCGGCGCCCCGGCGGCGTCGCCGATCGGCAGCCCGGCCTCGCGCACCACCAGGTGCACAGCTGCCAAATCGTACGGAGAGTTGCAGAGCACGGCGCCGCGACCGACGCGGCGGAACTCGGCCTCGACCTGCGGGTGAGCGGCGATGATCGCCGGACCGATGTCGACGTACGCGTCGAGCTGCCCCGTGAGGATGCGTGTCACCGAGTAGGTCGCCGAGCCGATGTCGAACACCGAACCGCCGACCGAGGAGGTGTCGATGAGCTCGGACAGCACGGTCGCCAGCACGACCGCCGGCCGCCCGCGAAACCCGAGCGTCCAGAAGATGCTCTCGAGGTCGGCCGCCGGCGACGGCAGGAAGGGGATCTGCTCGCCCGTAGCGCGACGCATCTCGAAGCCGGCGCCCTTCTCCGCGAGGAAGAGGTCGCCGGTCTTGAGCTCCTGCACGACGCCGGCGACGACATCGCCCATGGTCGGCGCCGCGCTCGGCGGCACGGCGGCGATGCTCACGCACGCCGCCTCGAGCCCAGCCGCCGCCGGCCGTGTGCCGTCGATCGGGTCCACGATCAACACCATTTCGGGGTCGCGCGCGCCCTGCAGGCCGCGGTCTTCGGAGTAGTAAGCCCACTGCGGCAGACGCGCCCGCATGTACTCCTCGAGCAGCGCCTCGGCGCGCTCGTCGATGTCGAACGTGACGTCGCCGCCGACGGCCACGCCCGTGTTGGCGCGCGCGGCGTGCAATCCGAGGTAAGGCAACACCACCGCGCGCAAGCGGCCGCAGAGTTCGGTGAGCTGTTGGGTGACCTCGGTCAAGACGCCTCATTGTATCGCGCTATAATCGGAGTGCCAGTTGAGGCCGGGCCGGCTCCGCCCGCCGGCCCTGATGCGTGTGTCCACCCTCGAGGAGGCGATCACGACTTCGCACGCAACAGGCAAGATCGCCTATCGCGGCAAAGGCAACATCTACGTCAACATCACCAACCGCTGCTCATCGGCGTGTGAGTACTGCCTGCGCGATTTCACCGACGAGGCCTACGGCGAGCCGCTGAAGCTCGACCACGAGCCGCCGGTCGAGGAGATCGAACAGGCGATCGAGCTCGAGTTCCTGGACGGGCCCGGCGACGAGGTCGCCTTCTGCGGTTTCGGCGAGCCGACGATACGGCTCGACGCGGTGCTTGCCGTCACCGACTGGCTCCGCCTTCGCCGCATCCCGTCGCGCCTGGTGACCAACGGCCACGGCCGGCTCCTCAATCCCGACGTCGACGTCGCCGCAACGCTCGCGGCAGCGGGGCTCGACGCGGTGACGATCAGCCTCAATGCGGCCGACCCGCAGACCTACGACCTCATCTGCCGGCCGATCTTCAGCAAGACGCACCGCGCCGTCATCCGTTTCGCCGAGGAGTGTGTCGGGCATGGACTCAACACAACGCTCACCGCGGTCGACTATCCCGGCGCCGATATCGAAGGTTGCCGGGCGATCGCCAAGGCGGTCGGAGCGGCGTTCCGACTGCGCGGTCTCGTGAGCCGTGAGGACCGGGAGTCCGCGACGAAGAAGGAGGCCGAATGACCGAGACGGTCGCCAAGATCCTGCTCGTGGACGACGAGGAAGCCATCCAGAAGCTCCTGCGCTACCCGCTCGAGAAAGAGGGCTACCAGGTCGTCTCCGCCTACAACGGCGACGACGCGATCGAAGCCTTCGAGCGCGAAGCGTTCGATCTCGTGATCCTCGACCTCATGCTGCCGCGCGTCGACGGCATGGAGGTGTGCCGGCGCATCCGCGCGCAGAGCATCGTGCCGATCATCATGCTCACCGCCAAAGCGGACGAGTTCGACAAGGTACTCGGTCTCGAGATCGGCGCCGACGACTACATCACCAAAGACCGCTTCAGCCTGCGCGAGTTCCGCAGCCGCGTGCGGGCACAGCTGCGGCGCGCCAGCATGTCGCGCTCCGCCGAGGCCGCCCGCAAGGACACGATCAAGGTCGACGAGCTCGAGGTCGACGTGCTCAAGCGCAACGTCTTCGTCCGTGGCGAACGCGTCGACCTCACCTACATCGAGTTCGAGATGCTCAAGACACTGATCTCTCATCCGGGTCGCGTATACAGCCGACAGCTGCTGCTGCAGCTCGTCTGGGGCGACTCGGACTACCGCGACGCGCGCACGGTCGACGTGCATATCCGCCACCTGCGCGAGAAGATCGAAGCCGACCCCAAGGACCCGGAGTTCATCTTCACGGTGCGCAACGTCGGTTATAAGTTCCGCGAGATCCAGTAGCCAGGACGCAGCTTGCGCTTCCTTCGCTCCGTCAAGAACTGGCTCACCCTGCTCTTCGTGGCGATCGCCGCTCTCGCCTCACTGGTCGTCTGGCTCTACGTCGTGCCGCCACTCGACAGCCGGCTGGTCAGCCAGAAGCTTGTCGACATGCGCGCCAACGTCGACCTGATCAGCAGCGCCATCTATCAGCTCATAGGCGAGGACCAGGATGGCCAGCTCGTGACCAGACCAACCGATCTGGCACAGTTCGTCGGCGAGACGGGCCAGAAGATGAACGCCCGCGTCGTCGTTGTCCAGGCGAGCGACCTCGTCAAGGTGTCCAACGGAGATTCGCGCCCGCAAGTCGTTTTCAAAGCGAGCGACTACCCCATGCTCGCGACGGCGATCAGCACCGGCAGCGTCGAGCAGGGCACAGTGACGATTGCCGGCGAGAAGTACGCCGTCACCGCCGTTCCGCTTCCATCAAAAATCGACCCGACGCAGTACATGGCGGTGGTCCTCGTCGCCGCTTCGCTCCACGATGTCGAGGCGAGCGTTAGCGCCGTGGAGCGTCAAATCCTGCGCGCCACCGCCCTGGCGATCACCGTCAGTTTGCTCATCGGCTATCTCGCCTCGTACTTCATTTCACGGCGCATCCGACGCGTGGAGCTAAGCGCCGAAGCGATCGCCGGTGGCGACTTCGCCAGCTCCGTGAAGGTCGGCCTGCGCGATGAGATCGGCGAGCTTGGCCTGACGTTCAACGACATGGGCGCCAAGCTCGCCGATGCCTTCTCCCAGGTCGAGCTCGAGAAGAACCGCGTCGAGCTGCTCCTGAACGACCTCAGCGAAGGCGTCATCGGCATCTCCGGCGACGGTCGCGTATCGATCACCAACCCCGCCGCTGCCCGCCTGCTCGGGCAGAGGCTGCAGCCCGACGCCGAGCTTGGGCGCGCCTTCCCCTACGAGGTGGCGCGCATGTGGTACGAATCGCGCCGCGACGGGCGCCACCAGGACGTCGTCTTCGTGCACGGCCCGCGCACGCTCGAAGCATCGACTTACCCCGTCGGCAGCGGCGCCGACTTCAACTCCATCGTCGTGCTCCGCGACGTCACTGCTCAAGCCAAGCTCGATCGCGCGCGGCGTGACTTCGTCGCCAACGCCTCGCACGAGTTCAAGACCCCGCTCTTTTCCCTCTCGGGCTTCCTCGAGCTGCTCGACGAGGGCGACCTCGAGAGCGGCAAGCAGCACGAGTTCCTCCAGCTCATGAAGCAGCAGGTCGATCGGCTCCGCGACCTCTCGCTCAGCCTGCTCGACCTCTCGCGCGTCGAGGCCGGAGCGATCGAGCTCGAGGCGGACGAAGTCGACCTCGGTGACCTGGCGGCGTCGGTCGTCTCGGAGTTCCAGACGCAGACCGCCGCGCGGCGCATCGATCTCAGTGTCACGCCGCCGCCGCAGCCCGAGATCGCGTACTGCGACGAGCAGCGCACCGCCCAGGTCGTGCGCGCGCTGATCGACAACGCCGTCAAGTTCTCCCCAGAGGGCGGATCGGTGCGCGTCGAGATCGGCGGCGACGGTAACCAGCGCTTCGCGACGCTCGCCGTCGCCGACGATGGCCCCGGTATCCCGAAACCAGAGCTGCCGCACATCTTCGACCGCTTCTACCGCGGCAGCGAAGACCGCGGTAACAAGGCCGGCGCCGGCCTCGGCCTCTCGATCGCGCGCGAGCTCATCGAGCTCATGGGCGGAACGATCTCGGCCTACTCCAAAGTCGGCGAGGGCTCGACCTTCGCGATCCGCCTGCCGCGGGAGCCCGTTAAGAAAGCTTAATCGGGGGCAAACTCGCCGTAACCGGTAGCGTAGCCCCCTTTAACATGGTAGGAGGGATACTCTCTTTGAGTGTTAGTCATGCGCGGAGGCGCTGTCGCCGTCCGCGCTGCACACGAAAGAAGGCATGACATGAAGCTGAGAAGTCTCGTAGTGGGTCTCGTCGGCGGTATCGTCGGCACGGTCCTGGTACTGGCGCTCGTTCTGGCGCTCGACATCAACGTGTTCACCCAGAAGGAAACGGTCGTGCAGATGGCGAACGGCACGTCCGTCTCGTATCCGTCTGCGTCCACCGGCGGCCTCACGCCGGAACAGATCTACGCAAAGACTGTGCCGAGTGTGGCCGAGGTGATCTCCACGTTCAAGGGCGTCTCAACGCCGTTCGGCCCTTCCGGCGGCGGCCAGGGTCTCGGCACGGGCTTCGTCGTCTCGAAGGACGGTTACATCCTCACCAATCAGCACGTCGTCGTCGACCAGCAGACGCAACAACCGGCGACCAGCGTCACCGTCGGCCTGCGCTCGCCGGACGGCCAGGTCCACCGCGCCAAGGCGACCGTGGTCGGCGCCGACGCCACGACGGATGTCGCACTGCTCAAGATCGACCCGACCGGACTCAACCTGCAGCCACTCCCGCTGGGCAACTCCGACAAGGTGCAGGTCGGCGAGCCGGTCGTCGCGATCGGCAACCCACTGAATTTCGACTTCACGATCACGTCCGGCATCGTCTCCGCGGTTCATCGCACGCTCGACTCTCCGAACGGGCGGCCGATCCCCAACGGCATCCAGACTGATGCCGCCATCAACCCCGGCAACTCCGGCGGTCCGCTGATCGACGCGACCGGCGCCGTGATCGGCATCAACGAGCAGATCGCCTCGCAGAGCGGCGGGAACGTCGGTCTCGGCTTCGCCGTGCCGATCAACGCCGCCGTCCAGTCGATGAGCCAGCTGAAGCAGTTCGGCAAGGTCACGTATTCCTGGCTCGGCATCTCCGGTCAGACGATCACCGCCGACTTCGCCAAGGCCAACAACCTCCCCGTCAACCAGGGTGTGCTCGTCGCCAAGACCGTTGCCGGCCAGCCGGCCGCAAAGGCCGGCATCAAGGGCGGCGACCACACCGTCACCTTCGCTGGTCAGCCTTACGTTCTCGGCGGAGACATCCTCACCGCGATCGACGGCAAGAGACTCGCCACAATCGACGATCTCATCGCCACGGTGTCCACGATGAAGCCCGATACGCAGGTCACGCTCACCGTGATCCGCGGTGGCAAGACGTTGCAGGTCCCGGTCACGCTCGCTGCGCGGCCTGCGGGCCAATAGACGCCGACGCACAACGCCCCGTGGCTTAGAAGCCACTGAGGCGAGGCGCCCGGTCTCCACGAGACCGGGCGCCTCGCCTTCGTAAATCTCCCCAAACCGCCCTATCGTGTCGACAACCCCAGCGGCTCACCATTGCCGAGTGTCGCCACTAAACGCGACAACACACCCACTCTTTTTGACAAACGCGCTTGTGCCGTGTATAACAAGCTCAGTGGATTGGTGCGTTCGCAGCACCGATCGCAGCCCCCGGGAGGCGCGCTCTGATCAAGCAGCCACACGATTGCCGTCTGGACCCCGTCCTGCCGCTCGTGCAGGGCATCGCCGAGATGTTCGGCCCTGGATGCGAGGTGGTCCTGCACGACCTTAGCCGGCTGCCCCACTCGATCGTTGCGATCGAGAACGGCGGCGTCACCGGACGCCGCCAGGGCGACGTGCCCACGGACCTCATGCTGCGTTCGCTGCGCAACGTCGACGAGGCGCCGGACGTGCGAATCTACGTGTCTTCCAGCGAGGGCAAGATCCTCAAGTCGCTGGCAGTGACGCTGCGCGACGCCGACGGCAAGGCGTTCGCGATCCTCGGCGTCAACCTCGACATCTCCGAGATCGTTCAGGTCCAACGCATCCTCTCCGGGCTCACCGCCATCGGCCGCCTCGGTGGCGAGGCGATCCCGGAGACCGAGGAGATCTTCGCCGGCGACATCCGCGACGTCGTCGCCGGCATGATCACGAAGATCCTCAACGAAATGGGCAAGACGCCCGCGGCGATGAGCCGCGACGAGAAGATGGACGTCGTCAAGCGACTCGAAGAGCGTGGCGCCTTCCTCGTCAAGCGCTCGGCCGAGCAGGTCGCAGAGGCGCTCGACCTGTCGCGCTACACGATCTTCAGCTACCTCAAAGAGATCCGCCGCCCCGGCGACGCCGGCAGCACCGAAGCGCCTGCCGCCGGCGTTGCCGGCGACCTCACGCGGACGGTCAGGCGATGAGCCATCGGCGCGACACCGTCGCCATTCTGCAGCCCGACGCCGTCACCACCGATGCGCTCTACCAGCTCATCGCCCAGTCCGGCGCCCGCGCCGTCGCCGTCATCGGCCTCGTCAAGAACGCCGGCAAGACGACCGTCGTCAACGCGCTCATGGACAACGTTTCCCACCGTTTCGGGCTCACGTCGCTCGGCCTCGACGGCGAGCGCACCGACCACCTCACCGGTCTCGCCAAGCCGCGCATCGCCCCGCCTCGGGGCACCCTCGTCGCGACCACCCAGGGTTCACTCGACCGCTCCGGCTACGCGATGGAGATCCTCGAAGAACTGCCCTACCACACGCCGCTCGGCAGGGTGCTGATCGGTGTCGCCGGTGGTGACGGCCAGGTCGAGGTCAGCGGGCCGACGACACTCGCCGAGGTGCGCGCCACGGTGGAGCGCTTGCAGGCATTGGGCGCCGAGCAGGTGCTCGTCGACGGCGCCATCAACAGGCTCGGCAGCGCGTCGCCGCGCGTCACCGACGGCGTCATCGTGGCAACCGGCGGTATGGTCGCCGACACGCTCGACGAAGTCGTCGCTGTGACGACGGCGACCCTCGACATGCTCACCCTGCCCACAGTATCGGAAGAGATTAGAAGCTTGGTTGCCCCGCACGAGTTGCTCACAGCTCGCGCGGTATCGGTGGATGAGCGGGGCAACCAGACCCGGCTGGAACTGGACACGGTCGTCGGCGAAGGCGTCACCGTGGCCCGTGAGGTCAAGCGGCGCGAGACGCAGACCCTCTTCATCGGCGGCGCCCTCACACAGGAGTTCGTCGATGACTTCACCCGCGTCTTGGCCCCCCGTCGCCGACTGCGTGTCGTGGTACGCGACGCCACGGTCCTCGTGCTGCCTCCCGCGATAGTGTCCCGGTTCCGCCGTCGGGGCATCGATCTCGAAGTGCTGCGCCCGCTGCGCGTGCTCGCGGTGACGACCAACCCGTTCCGCCTGCCGCAGCCGTACAACCCCAAAGTGTTCTTCTCCGCGATCGCCGACGCCGTCGGCAATCGCGTCCCGGTCTTCGACGTCGTCCACGGCCAGGCTTCGCTGCCTTCCGGTCACGGCACACGCGACGACGCGGCCCCGTCTTCAAGCGAGGTGTAACAGTGGAGCAGGCGATCGAACTCAACGAATCCATGGTCACTCGCGCCCGCGAGGCTGCCGCTGCGATCGCCGACGACATCCAGCGGCACATCGACGAGCATACGACCGATACGACCGAGCGCGCCACGCTGCGCCTGCTCGGCATCACCGGCGTGAACGGGATCGACGTGCCGCTCGTTAACGTCGTCGTCGAGCACGGCCGGGAGCTGCTGCCGGGCGGCATCATGCCGCCCTTCGTCGACCTCATGATGCGGAGCAGCAAGAGCGCCCAGGATGTCGCCGAAGGCGTCGCCAAGGGCGCTCTCGCGCTCGCCGCGGTGCCGCGCGAGCGGCGCGCCAACGTGGAGCAGCGCGCCACCGAACTCGCCCGCGAAGGGGTCGCTCGCATCGACGCCGTGCGCCGCCGGCGCAACGAGCTTGTCGCCGAGGTCGGCGAGCCGGTAAAGCCATACGTCTACGTCATCGTCGCCACCGGCAACATCCACGAGGACTGCGCTCAGGCCAAGGCTGCGGCGCGTGCCGGCGCCGACGTGATCGCCGTCATCCGCACGACGGCGCAGAGTCTGCTCGACTACGTGCCCTACGGACTGACGACCGAGGGCTTCGGCGGCACGTACGCGACGCAGGAGAACTTCCGCCTGATGCGCGCCGGGCTCGACGAGGTCGGCGCCGAACTGGGTCGCTACATCCGTCTCTGCAACTACGCGAGCGGCCTCTGCATGCCCGAGATCGCGACGATGGGCGCGCTCGAGCGGCTCGACATGATGCTCAACGACTCCATGTACGGCATCATCTTCCGCAACATCAACATGCAGCGCACCTTCGTCGATCAGTACCTGTCGAGGCTGATCAACGCGCGCGCCGGCATCATCATCAACACCGGTGAAGACAACTACCTGACGACCGCCGACGCCTTCGAGAAGGGCTACACGGTCGTCAGCTCCGACTTCATCAACGAGGCGTTCGCGCTGCGCGCCAATCTGGAGCCGTGGCAGATCGGGCTTGGCCATGCGTTCGAGATGAATCCAGCCAAGTCCGACCAGGTCGTCTACCAGGTCGCCGACGCGCAGCTCATCCGCCAGCTCTTCCCCGAGTACCCGCTCAAGTACATGCCGCCGACCAAGTACATGCCGGGCGACATCTTCCAGGGCCACGTCATCGACGCCATGTTCAACTTTACGGGGATCTTAACCGGTCAGGAGATCATGCTGCTCGGCATGTTGACGGAGGCGCTGCACACGCCGCTGCTGCAGGACCGCTACCTGTCGATCAAGAACGCCAAGTACATCTTCGAAGCCAACCGGCACCTCGCCGGCGAGGTCACCTTCCGGCCCGGCGGGATCATCGAGCGGCGCGCCAACGAAGTGCTGCAGCGCGCCGCCGAGCAGCTCGAAGAGGTCAGGCAGATCGGCCTCTTCGAGGCGCTCTCGCGCGGCATGTTCGCCGACGTCAAGCGCGACCCCGACGGCGGCCGTGGCGGCGAGGGTGTCTTCCGCATCGGCGACGACTACTTCAACCCGTTCTTCGCCGAGCTGCGCGCCGGCCGCATGAGCGGAGCTCCCGTCGGGCCGGCGCCCGGGCGAACCGCGGCAAAAGAGGGGGGTCAGTCATGATCGTCAGGCCCTATGGCGACACGCGCGACGACGGGGTGATCCAATTCTCGTTCACACTGCCCATCGCCTACTC
>PKYG01000084.1 GCA_003132585.1 Actinomycetota bacterium | reverse complement strand
GATCTCCTCGGCGGGCTGATCCACGAGTACGAGTTGGCGGCGTGATCGAGTTTGTGCACCTCACAGGCCTCGGCCGCGCACACCTGCACGTGATCGAGAACGCCAGCGCCAAGACCCTGACCAACGCCGCCGGCGCGACGATCCAGCTCGGCAGCACCGTCAAGACCGACGGCTGGAGAGCCTACCGGGCGCTGCCCAACGCCGGTTACCTGCACGAGCCGCACGTACAGGCCACGCCGCAGGCCGCCAGCGAGCTGCTGCCCTGGGCGCACATCGTGATCGCCAACTTCAAGCGCTGGCAGCTCGACGTCTTCCATGGCGTCAGCGCCGCCCACCTGCAGTCCTACCTCGACGAGTTCTGTTACCGGCTCAACCGCCGTGAGGTACGGCTCGACCTCTTCCGCCGCATCCTGAACCGCTGCCTGCTGTACACGCCACCGACAACGTACTCCGAGCTGATCGCGACCTGAGTTGAGGGGATGATCAGTCAAGTTTGAACTGCAACGCGGATTGCCCGATCGCACTGCACCCACCGGTGTCTTGAACCCCAGCCCCTTCCGCGGCCTCGACCGAGCGAGGCTATTGTTGCCAGTAGTTTGCCGGGTCGAACTGGTAGATCAGGTGCAGGTAGAAACCGCCCAGGGTCTTCGAGCACATCGTCGTCTCAATGTAAGAGTACAGCGTCGCGTACGGCGCCTGCTCGACGATGTACTTCTGCATGTCGGTGTACTTGGCGATGCGCGCCTGCGGGTCGGTCATCGCCTGCGCCTCGGTGTACATCTTCTCGAGCTCCGGGGTCCACCAGAAGCTCCAGTTCATGCCGCCCGGCACGGCGCTCGCCTTGCTGAACTGCGGCCCGATCCAGTCGGACGGGTCGGGGTAGTCCACCCACCAGCCGGTGCTGCCCATCGTCGACTTGCCGGGCTCGCTCCCGAACGTGTAGTAGGCGTTGTTGCTCATCGTCCGCAGGTCTGCCTGAATGCCGATCGCCGCCAGATCGTTCTGCACCGACTGCATCAGCTTCGGGTCGGGATCGACGTTGTCGGTGTAGAGCTGCGTTTTGAACCCGTTGGGAAAGCCGGCCTCGGTGAGCAACTGCTTCGCCTTGGTGGGGTCGTAGCCGTAGTACTTGACGCCCTCCTGGTAGCCGGGCATGCCCGGTGGATAGATCTGGTAGAGGGCGACCGCCTGCCCGGCCTGGAGCTTGACGAGCTTGTCGCGGTTGATCGCCCACGAGACCGCCTGGCGCACCTTGACGTTGTCGAACGGCTTCAAAAGCACGTCCATGTACAGATAGTTGGTGGCGAGCAGCGGTTGCGAGAAGAGGTACTTGCTCCAGCTCGGGTCGTTCTTGATGCGGACGACGTCCGACGGCGGCACGTTGTCGCCGAGCACGTCGACCTCGCCGCGCTGCAACTTGAGCAGCGCCGTTGACGGGTTGAACGACATCATGTAGTCGATCTCATCCGCCCACACATGATCCGGATCCCAGTAGTTGGGGTTGCGCTTGAGCACGATCTCCTGGCCCGGCGACCAGCTCACGAACATGTACGACCCGGTGCCCAGCGGGTGATGGCCGATGTTCCTGCCCCACTTGTCGACCCACTCTTTGGGGATCACGTCGCAGAACTCCATCGTGACCGCGTTGAGGAAGGAGAGGTCGGGACTGTCGAGCTGGATCTTCACGGTGTACGTGTCGGGCGTCGTGATGCCGGTCACCTCTGTGGCCTTGCCCGAGTTGAAGGCCTTGGCGCCGGTGATGTTCAGGTAGAACGACTGGCCCGGCGGTACCGGTGTCGTCTTGGGGTCGAGCACCCGCTCGATCGTGTACTTGAAGTCCTGAGCCGTGACTTCGCGGCTCACCGGCGGCTGGAACTTGATGCCGTGCTTCAGGTGGAAGGTGTAGGTCAGGCCGTCGGCGCTGATGCCGCCGTTCTGCGTGCTCGGCACCTCGGTGGCGAGGCAGGGGATGAGCTTGGTGCCCTCCACTCCCGGCTTCGGGTTATACTTCAGGAAGCTCTGGAAGATGCAGTGCTCGACGCTCCAGTCGATCAGGTTCCAGGCGATCGCCGGGTCCAGGCTCGAGGGCTCCGAGTAGTACGAGAGCGTGATCGTGCCGCCCTTCTTCGGCGTGCCCGTGGACTGCCCGGCCTTGCCGGTGCTCTTGCTGCCGCAGCCCGTCGCGGTCACCGCGACGACGGCAAGCGCCAGCACGACGACCGACCACGACCTGCGCATGACTCCTCCTCTTTCGTTGTGCCCCCCTGTGGCTCAGAGCTATCTCTCTTAATATGGGGAGCAGGTAGGCTGCGGTCAACGACCAAGATGTGTTGAAGCGCTTGACCTGGCCGCCCAATTTGAGTCCCGTCCGTGAGAAAGGCGGGCGGGATAGAGGATCTGCAGACCTCGCCGGCGGACGCTGCCACTGCTCGCCGCAGAATCCGAGGCGAAGACCCCTTGGACCGCACCAGGGTGGTCGCTCTCCGCCCACACTTCCGTGCTTTCGGTGCGCCGCGTCGCCTCGCTACCCGTCGCCAGAAGAGCAGCGGTGTCCCTCCCAGGGACGAGGGAGATCCACCATGCGCGGCCACATCCGCAAACGCGGCAACGCAGGCTATGGGTCAGCTGGCCGCCAGAAGCTCCAAGCGGATCGTCGCCGCGAAGCGATGGGCATCCATGCCCTCGTAGGCAGCTTGGGTCTCTGCCAACTTGGCAAGCATCAAGGAGGCCCCCGTCTCCACCATCTGGTGCGTGATCACCTTCAGGTAGTTGCCGACCCAGAGTCCACCCGTGTAGCGGGCTGTGCCCCCCGTCGGAAGGATGTGGTTCGTACCGGCCACCTTGTCGGCATAGACCTCTGCGGTCTGCTCACCCAGGAAAAGCGAGCCATAGTTGTGGAGCAAGGGCAGGAGGACGGTTGGCTCCATAGTGTGGACCTCGAGGTGCTCCGGCGCCCACTCGTTGGCGAACCGGACTGCATCCTCGATGGTCTCGACAAGCGCGACCTCGCCATTCGTTTCCCATGACGCTCGTGCGACTACCTCGGTAGTGCGGTCGCGCAGCTGTCGCTCGACTTCATCGAGGGCGGATTCAGCGATCGCCCGCGACGTAGTGACGAGTGCGCAGCGCGCATTCGGATCATGCTCGGCTTGAGCCAAGAGATCTGCGGCCACGAGCTCGGCCTTGGCCGTGTCGTCCGCTATCACAAGACACTCACTCGGCCCCGCGATGAAGTCAATGCCGACCTGGCCGAACACTTGTCGCTTGGCCTCGGCGACGTACTGGTTTCCAGGCCCGACGATCAGGTCGACGGGCTGGAGCGTCTGGGTGCCGAACGCGAGCGCGCCGATGGCTTGGGCGCCGCCGACACAGAGTATCTCGGGAACCTCCATCTTGTAGAGGGTGTAGAGGATCCCCGGGTTGATGCGATTCTCTCTGCCGGGCGGAGAGCACACCACGATCCGTTCCACGCCGGCGACCTTGGCGGGGATCACCGACATGACGGCGGAGGTGAGGCACGGGTATCTGCCGGCCGGGACGTAGCAGCCACAAGACTGGACCGGGACGACGCGCTGACCCATGATCACCCCGGGCAGCATTTCTCTCTCGAACTCGGAGAGGCTCGACCGCTGGGCCTCGGCGAAGGCAGTCACTCGCTCGATGGCGAAATCGAGCTCCTTGACCACGGCCCCGGGGAGAAGGTCTTGCGCGGCTGCCGCCTCTTCGCGGCTGACGAAAAACGTCTCAGGCTCGTAGTCGTCGAACTCCTTCTCGAAGTGCCGCAGGGCCGCGTCGCCCTCGTGTTGCACCCGGCTGAGGATCGTGGTGACCGTCTGCTGTAACTGGCGAATGTCTTGTTCTTTGACGAGTTGGCTTTCCTTCATGAGTTCGTAGTACATTGCGGCCTCTTTCGTTTTTCTCAATGCTAGGTTCGATCGCGGCAAGCGTCACTAATCAGCGTGGGAGAGGCATGCGAGGC
Organism: Actinomycetota bacterium; assembly: GCA_003132585.1. GTDB lineage: Bacteria > Actinomycetota > Thermoleophilia > UBA2241 > UBA2241 > PALSA-647. The sequence goes on along the minus strand of PKYG01000084.1, from coordinate 10,535 downwards.
TGACCGCCCATGTTGTGTGAAGTAGACGAAGCCGGGCGGCCGAAGGGGTCGCACTCTCGACACCGCCAGGCGTCTCGATTGACTTGCGGCCGCCAGTCCATGCGTGGCCCGCGGGAGCAGCCGCTCCGGGGGCCTGCGCGGCCTAGTGCTGCGCGGCAGACGCCCCCTGGACGATCGCGAGGCTGCGAAGTGCCACATGCAGTCGCACGCGGGTCTCCACGTCGTCCAGATCGCAGCCCAGGATACTTTCGATGCGCTTGAGGCGATCGTAGAGCGATCGGCGCTGCAGGTAGAGCTTTGCCGAGGCCGCGGATTTGGAGCCTCCGCACTCGAGGTACGCACGCAGCGTTGGCAGGAGTCTGCTGCGAGTCGAGGCATCGTGCTGAAGAAGCGGGCCGAGCTCTGACTCCACGTAGCGTGCAAGCTCCGGGCCGTCTCTGAGACTGAAAAGGAGGTGATGGTAGCCGATGTCTTGGAAATGACTGACGCCCTCAGTCCTCGTTAAGCGCCTGTGGCCGAGCGCCTCGTTGGCTTGCGCAAGTGCCCGGTTGATTGACACGTCGCTCACCTCACTTGCGCCGACGAGGACGCGTACAGACGGCGCCTTCTGGGCCACGGCGCTGATGAGATGACCCCCTATCTCATCAATCAGGGTTCTCACGGGGCGCTCCAAGCTGTGCAGACCCACTATCGCCAGAACTTGCTGCCCCTGGAGAGTGGCGAGGCACGTGCACTGCATCGTGCTCGCTGCGCGTCGCAGCTGCTCCAAGAGCCAGCGCGGCGAGACGCGGGATGGCACCTCTTCCGACGGCGAGCATGTTGCCATCTCCGCGACCATAACCACAAGCGACCCGCCCGTGAGATCCGCGCCCAGAGCGCGCGCGCGGGCCAGAATCTCCTCAGTGGATACGATTCTACTCTCGAAGATGTCCGCGAACAGTGCCCCATGAGCTTCGTCGGTCAGGTGTCGCGCGTGCCTCCCCGACAGAAGCGCTATGCCGATGCCTGCGGCCGCTCTGTCCACGGAGAGGTAGTCAATTTCCCCGAGGCGCGAGTTCAGCTCGAGGACGTGTAGGCGGCCGACCCTCTCTCCGTGAAGCAGGATGGGAGACCACACACAGGAGGGGAGTCCCGGCTCTGAAGTGACGTTCGCCGTCGCGCGGTCGCCTTCGCGATGACCCGAACGGGAGTGCTTCTCCCAGCCAGCGAGCCCGAATACCTCGGAGAGATCGCGGGATAGCCTGGCGTGGGCGACGATCTGGTGAGCCGGGTCCTCGAGAACCAGTGGATTCCCGAATGCCTCTGCCAGTCGGTCGAGGATTCGCTCGAGCGTCTCCCCACGCAGAAGCAGGGTGTTCAGCTGCTCACCAACTCGCTCGGCTCTGCGGAGTTGCTCATACTGGCGGCTTACTATCGATGCCTGAACGCGCTCGGTAACGTCCATGAATCGGATCTCGCGATCCAAAGTGACGATGAGCAGGTGGCGCCGCGTGGCCTCTGACGCCATGGCGTCGGGCAGTGTCTTGAAGGCGCGACCAAGTTCGAGGATCAGGGCTGAGACGCTTGCGTCCGCCAAGGCGTTCACGTAGCGACACTGCTCGTCGGGCGTCTGCCCGATGCCGAGGCCCGCCGTGAGAAGGATCTCGCCGCCTTTCAGGAACGAGGCGATGTCGGGAATCTCCGAGTTGTGTGCCCACCTCACGGCACGATCGAGACCCTCGGCATAGGTGGCCACGCGCGCACCCGCCCAGCGCATCACCTCGTAGTCAACAACCTCGCGAACAGTAAGCAACATCGCCAGACCGCTCCCCAGTGGAGTTGCCGAAGAATAGCACACGGGCCGCGACACTGGTTGCGCACTCCAGCTCCAGTCTTCCTCCAGCTCCGTTTCCCGGCACGCTTGGGGACTCCAGGGCTGCGACGCGCGTGACTCGCCTCTGATCGCAGTCACCGGTTCGGAGGTAGCGCGGAGGAATGAACTCGCCAGCGAGGCCCCGTCGCGGCCTCATTGCGCGCTGCAGCTCCAGCGCTGGCGGTAGTGCCAAGACTCACGCGTGTCCGGCCGAGCCGAAAGGGGTGTCCATGCCGACGAACGACTCTGCCCCTCCGCTGTGGTCTGCATTGAATCGCAGCGCTTCGCCATGGCCTGGCTGATTGCGATAGTGACTGGCTCTCTGGCCTCGACTGGCGTCCGCCTGCATGACGATCTCCGCCGGGCAGAGTCTCACCTTGAAGTCGGCCGGCTTCGCAGTCGTGAGGCGCTCGCCTTGGCCCAGTCGGACTCAAGCCTCACGTGCGGCAGTGAGACAGTATCGGCCTCTCGTCGATGAGGGATCCCGTCGGGTACAAATACTCGATCATGTCCCTCCGGACCATCATCGCGAGCACTGCTAGCGCCTAACCAGCCGTGCGTGACAGAATCGCGACCGTGCCCTCCTCACTCCTCTATATGGTGCTTCGTCGACTGCTCGGCATCTTCTCCTCCAAGGATCGCGCCGACGCGCAAGTCCAGCTTGAGAATCTCGTGCTTCGCCACCAGGTGGCGATCCTTCGCCGCCAAGTAAAGCGCGCCGTGTATTCGCGCCGGGACCGCGCGCTGCTGACTGCAGCAAGCCGGATCCTGCCGAGAAACCGCTGGAACACGTTCCTCGTTCGTCCCGAGACGCTGCTTCGCTGGCACAAAGGACTCGTGGCGCGAAAGTGGACACGCCCGCATCGGCGGCCGGGACGCCCGGCGATCGATCCCGAGGTCAGGCGACTGATCCTTCTGATGGCCAAGGAGAACCCGCGGTGGGACTACATGAGGATCAAAGGTGAGCTTCAGAAGCTCGGCATCCGCGTCTCGGCTACCGCCATCGCGATGCTGCTTCGCCGTCACGGGATCGGACCCGCACCCCGCCGCGGCCCGACGTGGCGCCAGTTCTTTAGAGGCGCAGGCTTCAGGCATCATCGCCTGCGATTTCTTCACGATCGAGACGGCGCTTCTCAAGACGCTCTACGTGGGGTTCTTCATCGAGATCGGGACTCGGCGCGTGCACGTCACCGCCGCAACGAGCAACCCGGACTCGGTCTTTGTCGCCCAGCAGGCCCGAAACCTTGCGATGAGCCTTTCTGATGAGGGCGCGAGGATCAAGTTCCTCATCCGCGACCGCGACGCCAAGTTCTCTCGCTCCTTCGATGATGTTTTCGCAACCGAAGGCACTCGGGTGGTCTGCACGCCGATCAGGGCACCGAACGCGAACGCGTTCGCCGAGCGCTGGGTAGCTACGCTTCGCACAGACTGCTTAGACTGGCTGCTGGTCCTTGGCCCCCGGCACCTTGATCGCGTCCTTCGGATCTACGTGGAGCACTACAACCAGAAGCGACCGCATCGAGGACTGCAGCTCTTGGCTCGCGAAAGTGCTGCGCCGGTCGAAGCGGTCGACAGCGTGCCAGACAGATCAGCGGCGAGATCTTCTCGGTGGGCTCATCCACGAGTACAAGAGCGCGGCGTGATCGAGTATTTGCACCCCACGCTCTTCGAGGGTGCGTCGAACGTCCTCAAGACGCTGCTCCATGGCGCGGTAATGCGCGCGCGCCCTTGCTGCTCGACCATGTCGAAGCCCTCGGTGCGGCATCACGGCGGGCGACCCTCAGAGGTGTCAGACGCACCCGCGCGCCCGAATCCTCGTGCCCCAGAACCCTAGCGGACGCCACCGCTCACGTCGCGTTGCTTCTCCTAGCCACCCTGCGCCAGCAGGCCCTCGATGGCGTACTTCAAGATCAGACCCGAGAAGGGCTCGCTGTGGGTGCGCCCCTCGACGGTGAAGGTGTAGGCGCCGCGGTCGAGGCCCAAGAAGACCTCAGTCTTCGCCTTACCCGTCCGGCGGATGGCGATGGCGTCTGAGTAGGCTTCCACTGCGGTCAGCTTGGGGAGGGCCGCCTCCACGGTGCGCCGCGCACCGGCGAAGACGAGCCGTTTGCTGGTCAGGACGAGCTTGCCCCTATCGATCTCCTTAAGCTCTTCATGGCTTTGCGTGCGAAAGGCGCCCGTGCGGAGGGTCAAGCCCTTGGCCACATGCAGACTGGGTCCGCCGTAGTAGCCCGTCGTGACGCTCCTGGGTTCGCGCAGGGTGATGCCGTCACAGACGAAAAGGGCCCGCTCGCCGGCCTTTAAGAGGATAGGCACCTCCTGGCCGCTAGTGATGGGCACGCGGCCCTGGCGCAAGCGGTCAAGCGCCACGTGTAGGTCGAGGTCTGCTTGCTCCTCGTCGGAGTCCCCGCCGCCGGCGATGCGCCGCCACTCACCGACGGAGAGCATCTTGTGCGCGTAGATCTTCCAGGCGGGAAGAGAGGGCCAGTGCGTTTTGTCGAGCTTGAAGCGGGACGCATCGCCCTTGTCTTGGACGAGCGTGGCGCCGCAGACGGGGCAGAGCAGGGCAGGGTGATGCCGCCCGCTCAGGCCCCCCTTGACCGTGGTCGCCTGAAGGCTCGCCTGACGGCAGACCGGACACAGAGAGTCCGCCTGCATTGGCACAGGCTGTAACGAAGGCCCAGCGCCAGAGGCCGGGACCGACGAAGGCGGCGGTTGCTGGGCCGGCGGGCGCACGAGTGGCGCCACCGCGGGCGCCTGGGCTTCGGTCTCAGTGGATACTGCGTCCGCCCCGTGGGCACCAGCCTGCTCGGTGGCGGTACCTGCAGCAGCCGTGTGCGCCGCTGGAGTCGCCGGCCCCGCCGCCACCTGTCGCACCCAATCCCCCAGCTCCGGGCGTGCCCATTGAAGCTGAGCTTGGTCGGCATAGCGAAGGACGTCTGCAGGCGTGACGGGACCTTGCCCCTCAAGAATGAACTGACCGTCCTCGTAGGTGATCGTCTTTCCTGACCAGCCCGTCGAAGCGTTGAAGGTAGCGATTAGGTCGGCCATGGTCCCCCCAGAGAGCATTGGACCAGCCGACTCTACTCCTGCTACTTGACGGAAACTAGGGCGCTAGGACTTGGGTTCCGCTTGGGCACCGGAAGACCGTCAGCGCCTGCCAACGGTCGGCAGCGTTCGTCAGCCGACTGCGACCTGAACCCCTGACATCGGTCCACCCTGAGGTCATGGTTCTCGGGCCGTGAATCGCCGACCAGCTCACGCACGCTCTGTAGCGCTGTATGCCCTGAAGGGCACAGAAACTCTCGACAACGTCGCTGAGCAAGCATTTCCTTCAGGTCTCCTGACCCTCCCAAGAAGGGATTCGCCGGTGGGATTCGCGTTGCTCTACCCGGCCCCGTCGTTGACTCGGGCCTGCGCGCGTCAGAGACCAGCGAAAGAGAACCCGTCGTGGTCAGCTCGACCGCGCCAGTACGACGGACAGACATGCTTGGCGGGCTGATCCACGAGCATGAGCTCGCGGCATCAATGGAGCGGGAGTTTCTGTGTCCTTCAGGCCTGCGACGGCCTTGGCGGCGCCTCCGGCTGAGGCTCTGCGCGCCGACGTGATGCCGACGCGCGTGCGTCGGCGAGTGGCCTTGGGCGAGGCTACTGGCAGGCGGTTCTGCTAGGTGATGCGTATGTGAACGGAAATCGCCGGCTATGAGCCGTTGAAACGACGCGAAGTACCTGCAAAACACCACTTTCGACCGGCGTTCTCAGAACCCATTTCCGGCGACATATGACAACATAATCCGGCCCTCCGCCCCCTCATGACTGCAAAACCTCCACCACCGGTTCGACTCCGGTCGCCGCCTCCAGTAAAAACCCCTGCTAATCGGCACCTTAGCTGTCCGGCCATCTGGGGTTTGTCGCCGAAAGTCACCATTTGCGCCGACATGGGGCTACTCCCAGCCCTCCGTCGCTCGCCGTCCTAGTACCGGTTCTTGTCCCAGGGCTCCAAGAGGGCTGTCTCCCACTGGGGCGGCCAAGTGCCTGCAGAGACCAGTCCGATGGCCTTTGCGAAGCACGAGCGGAGAAGGCTCTCAAGCAGTGGCACGAAGCTGTCGAAGTCCATCACATCGCCCTTCGGAGACCGGACGCGTAGGGTGTCGGCGGTTGCAACGCCGTGCACGAGTCCGCTTCGAGCGTCGTAGGCATCTTTCATGAACAAGTACAGTCGGGGTCCGGTGGAGTCGGCGTCTTCGCAGAACTGTGCGAATCTCATGGCGAGTCGGTACTTCAGCTCGCCGTGTGCTCCTTCCAAGAAGAGAGACTCCGCTGCCGTTACCAGATCGACGAGGCGGTCGTCGGGGCGCGAAGTCTCGCCAGCAAGGACGAAGCGTCGAAGCGCCAGCTCAATCGGATTCCTCGACGGGAGCGACATGTACTCACGGAAGAAGTCCGCGAATGAGTTCCCTTGCGCTGTTCCCAGATGGTAGCCGTCGAGGAACCTGCTCCGCTGGTCGAAAGCAATCGAGAACACGGGGAACTCGTGGAACCATGAGTACCTGAAGACGCCGGGAGAAGCGAAGTCGCCAGCCTGGAAGACCCGGAGCGCCTCGATCACTCTCTGGATTGCGCTGTGGCCCTCAGTCTGAAAGGCGAGTCCCTCTGCACCTGTCGCGTGGACGATGTTCTCGTCGCCAATCGCTCGCGTGAGAGCTCGACGAAACCGCACACCGAATCGAGGAGCAGTCCAACGTCCGTTGAAGCCTTCGAACTCGCAGAATCGAAGCTCGTCTTCGTTCAGCGCGTCGACTTCGACCCCACCCCGTAGCTGCAGCGGCGCTCGTTCTGCATCGAACCCGAAGAGGATGGCCACGAGAGTCTGGTCTACCGTACTTGAACGAAGACGACGTTCCTGCGCCTTGCAGGTGGCATCGAGCTCGTTCTGATCGCAAGCGAATGAGCCAAGGCGCACAGCCATTTGGCGCACGGGATCGTCGGCAACCTCGTTTTGGTCGATGTAGGTTGCCATGCCGCCAGCTGCCAGCCAGTTCCCGACGACGGCTGCGACAGCAGGGTCGGATTCGATGGCCGCAAGCAGCGCGTCGTACTCGGCCAGGTTGTGGAGCTCATCTTCCAGAACTAGCCTGCGGCGGTCCCTAGAGCACTGCTGGCCAGAGGGAGCAGTCCACATGATGCACTCTGGCTTCTCCTCGAGTGCCGCCGGGTCCACCGGAGGGTGTCGACTGTCCAGATGGGCAAGGGCAGCGGGGACGTAGGTCTTGAGGCTCGCGAGAAACCGGCTATCGGTCCCGACGCTCTCTTCCTGTGGCACTGCCCGCCTCCAACCTCGCGTCTCTGCGGATTCTGATAATACATGGGCGTTTGCCCATGAACATCTACATTGACAGTTCAGGCGAGTCCATTTCTCTAGGCCGGAGTCCGGGCGGCCGTCAACACCAGCTCCGCAATCAGTGTCGCCGCCTCTTCCTGCATCGCCGGAATCGCGTGCGAATAGGTGTCGAGCGTGATCGAGATGGTGGCATGCCCGAGCCTCTCGCTGACGACCTTGGGGTGTATCCCGGCCCGCAGCGCTAGCGTCGCGTGCGTGTGGCGCAGATCGTGCAGGCGGATCGTCGGTAGCGCCACGCGTCTCACCGCCTGACGGAAGAAGCGACTGGCGACCTCGGGGTGCCAGGCCTCGCCGTCCTCCTTGGTGAACACGAGGCCAGTGTCGCGCCACGTGCTGCCTTTGCGCTGCTGATCTGAGAGCTGACGCGCGGCCTGGGCGCGCAATACCAGCACCGTCTCGGGGTCGAGCGCGATCGCCCGCCTACCGCGCGCCGTCTTGGGCTCGGAGACGACGACGACCTTGCCGTTGGGGATCAGGGCACGGCGCACGGAGATCCTGCCCGCCTCCAGATCGACGTCCTCCCAACGCAGCCCCAGTGCTTCACCGCGGCGCATGCCGGTCATCGCCAACAGATGCCAAAGACCGCCCAGACGGTCGGAGCGCGTCGCCCCCAGAAAGGCCGCCAGCTGCCTGGCATCCCAGGTCTTCATCTCGTGTGCGCCGGCGCTGCTCACCCGCGGTGGGTCGGCGGCGTCGGCCGGGTTGCGACTGACGCGCTCCCAGCGCACGGCGTCTTTGAGGGCGCGATGCAGGGTGGCGTGGGTGTGACGGATGGAGAGTGCCGAGAGACCGCTCTTGCCGTCACGCTTGCCCGAGACGGCGAGCTTCGCATAGAGGGCGTTGATGGAAGCTCCGGAAAGCTTCTGCATCTGCACGGAGCCGATGTGCGGGCAGATGTGACACTCGACGTGCTGTTTGTAGCTGCGAAAGGTCGACGGCCGGATCGTCGCCTCGATCGCCGGCAGCCACTCGCGGGTCAGGTACTCGCGCAGGCTCAAGTGCGTGGGAGCAACGTAGCTGTGCTCCTCGACGGCGACCAGGGTCTTGTTCATCGCCACCTGGGCTTCCTTGCGGCTGGCAAAGCCGGCCTTGGTCTGGCGACGACGCTCCTCGGTCTCTGCTAGGCGGCCGCCGCAGCGGGGACACTCGGCCTTGGGGCGGCGCTCGACCCAGAAGCGCCGGCGACAGCTCGAGCAGCGCTGGGCGGGGTGGGGGCCGATGTCGATGATGTACTCCCACGAGCCTCGGCTGCGCTTGCGGATGTGACCCTGCATGGCGCTCCCTTCGTGCGTGTGAACGTGGGAACACCATCGCTCTGGTCAACACCTCCAGCAACGAGACCAGGCGCACCGAAAGCACGGAAGATGGGGGAGACGGCGACCACTGTGGTGCGCGGCTGGTCCGCATCGGGTCGGTGCACCGAGAAGACCGCCCGCACACGGCGGACTTTCTCCGGCCAGACACAATCGGGTGACCTCCTACGCTCTCGATCCTATGCGGTTCATCCCCCTCTGTGTGGGGACCACTGGCCTATCCGATATCGGTCCGAGAATCATAACCTCAGTGTGGACCGATTTCAGGGGTGCAGGTCAGTTCTAGCTATGGCCGCATCTCCCCGCCGGTACCCCTGCGCAAACCGCTGGGAGCTTGTGCGAACACCATGATTGAGAATCATGGCACTGATGAGGGCAGCGGGTGTCGGTTGACGATCACGGGTCTCGGGCCGTCAGAGGTCTTGGGCTCGGCCTAGGGCCCGGATCGGCCTGCAAATGCCCCGGCCTGCTGCCGGGATGCTATCGGAGCTCGCTGATACTAGCAGGGGAGTCGAACCTCTGACCTCCGCCGCGCAAAGGCATCGACTACTCTGCCACTGCGCGCCGTGGAGTGCCATTGGGAACGGCCACGAGCGTACGAAACCCGAGGCGAGTCGCGTCGAGTAGCATCGGTAGCCATCGAGTGACATTGCGTTCGTTTGCCGGAGGTTAGCCAGATGAGGGCTGACAAATGGCATTGCGGGCAATGGCAAATGGCTAGGAATGCTGTATCTCTTGCTCCTTGAGAATGAGGATGAAGGTCAGATCAGCGGCTCTAGCCTGGCAATGCGTAGGCGACCAACGACTGCGGATGCCATTTCCCGGCGTTAATCCTGGCCGGACCTTGTTCCCCATGGAAGAGGAGTGCACCCGGCCCATGGGTTCTTGTTCAGTCGAGTCCGAGGCCGAGGGTGACTGGCTGGCAGGCAGCCGGATGGCGTTGGGTCCTGTCCTGGTTAGGAGGAAAGTGCGATAATCGATTGAGTCCGATCAAGACACAAGGCCGGCAAGGGGACTATTAGCGTGAGAAGGATCACGAGCAATCCTGCTCGGCAGGGAACGTACTCCGTCGTGGCACGGAACGCAGGTACCGGCGAGCTCGGCGTCGCCGTCCAGTCGCACTGGTTCTCCGTCGGCGGGCTCGTGCCGTGGGCGAGAGCCGGCGTCGGCGCCGTGGCGAGCCAAGGGGCGGTTGACCCGAGCTACGGCCCCTGCGGCCTCGAGCTACTTGAGCGCGGCGCAACTGCGGAGGAGGCGCTTGCTCAGCTCGTCGCGGCAGACAGCGGCGCCGACGGTCGGCAGGTCGCAATCGTTGACGCGCGCGGGGGTCTCGCCACCCACACAGGTGCCGACTGCATCCCGAACGCAGGCTTCGTCCATGGCGACGGGGTGTCCTGCCAGGCGAACCTAGTCGCCGGCGAAAGCGTTTGGGATGCGATGCTCGAGGCGTTCGACGCTCAAGCCGACGCCCCGCTGGCTGTTCGGATGCTGGCCGCGCTCGAAGCGGGGGAGCTCGCCGGAGGCGATGTCCGCGGGCGTCAGTCCGCCGCGATGCTGATTGTGCCTGCCGTCGGGGAGGCGTGGGAGACGTCGCTGTCGCTGCGCGTCGAGGACCACGCCGAGCCGCTGCGGGAGCTTCGTCGTCTGGTCGGGCTGCACGAAGCCTACGCGGTTGCCGAGCAGGCTGATGAAGCGGGTGCGAACGGACTCTACGACCAGGCGGCTGCGCTCTACCGGCGCGCAAGCGCGATGGCGCCGTCGAACAGCGAGCTGCGGTTCTGGGCCGCGATGGGGGTGGCGCAGGCCGGCGATCCCGACGGTGCGGTGAAGGAGTTGCGTGCTCTAATCGCAACCGAGCCCAGCTGGCACACACTCCTGACCCGCCTGCCCATTGGGATGGTGCCGGCCGCATCCGTCGTGCTCGAACGCCTTGAGGCGTATGGCGGGCCCCCGAGCGGTGCCCTCGGGC
>PKYG01000118.1:24253-39835 GCA_003132585.1 Actinomycetota bacterium | reverse complement strand
ACCTGCGGCACACGCACGCCACCTTGGCACTGCAGGCCGGCATCCACCCCAAGGTCGTCTCCGAACGCCTCGGACATGCGACGATCTCGATCACGCTCGACACCTACTCACATGCCATCCCGGCGATGCAAGAGGAGGCAGCGGCGCTGATCGCCGAGCTGGTGTTCGCGGGCGAGTAGCGCGACTCGCTGCGGATCGCGGGACACGCTCTCTCGCTCCGAGGGCCAAGCACTTGACTCTCATGACGTCCACTCCGACACCCCCAGCCGTCTCGGGGGGTGTGGCCTCCGCTGGGAGAATGAACACTCCCCATCGCATTGCGGCCTGGCGGTTTGCCGTCAGCGATACCGTTCAAACTCGAAGTCACACATCACGTGCGCTCGCACAACTCATGAGCCAGCCGCTCAACCAAGTCCGCGAGCTCACCAACCACCCGAGGGCGGACAACGAGTCTCTGACCGACAGCGTAGCTGTGATCGCCTGAGCGATCGAGGTAATCCTGATCAACGAGTCCGTCGGTGTGCGCCAACAGATGGCGCTGTTGGAAGTAGACCTCGAGGCTCGAGTACTCCTGCGGTGACAGAATGTCGTCATACCCCTCGCCGAGTGCCGTACGCCACATGTCACTCGACTCACGCAGGTTCTGGAAGAGGTTCCGACGTGGGGCGAACTGCGCTCTGTTGGGAACCGTGTCGAACAGCGCCTCCGCGTAGCCCTGGAAGGAAGAGACGAGCTTGACCAAGCTGTTCTCGAGGATATGGCGTACTGAGTTCTCCGCTGTATCCGCATCGGTCGCGCCGCACACCGACTGACGGATTCCGGTCAATGCGTCAAGCGTCTTTCGGACAGTGTCCACGGATACTTGGAACGCGGAAACCGAGCTGTTGTGACCGCAGGCGGGACAGAAGAACGCTGCGCCAAGAGATGAGTGGCGACAGTGGCACACATCGCACTCGAACGTCTGCCGAAGGAGATCAGAAGCACTGGCGGGGACGACGACGGGCAGCGCTGCAGGGCGGTAACTCAATGACATGCTGATCATGCCGCCTGGGCCCTGCGAGCGATTGAAGTCCCGTGCCGTCGAGGACAATTCCGTATTGATCAGACCGTAAGCGTAGCGCAGCACCTCAGCTTCGATCTGCTCACTCTGTGCCGGAGTGTTCCATTCAGTTGGCTCGGCTTCGTGCCGGCAGCGCGGGCAAAACGCAGCCTCGTCGCGGACTTTGTCGCGCCAGTCCTCGAACAGCACTTTGAACTCGGCGCCACATCTCTCATCGGGGCACAACCGATCCAGGAAGCCAGCATCATCAAGCTCCAGTTGAATCGGAATCCGCATGCCCTCCTCCATCTTCTACGGCCCTCGGATTAGGTCGTCGAACACGGCACACCGCCCCCCGTCAATGTCTGACAGTGATTACGCAGAGTGCGTAGCACGCACCGTAGCCTACGCCTTACCACGTATTGGGTCACCGACCCAGACGGCCCGCACCCGCTGTCCCTGATGCCCCGTGGTTTATCGTACGCTGCCGTGCTGGCCATTCTCGTCGGCAATTTGTCGGCACTTTTGCCGATTCGGCAAGAAATCGCCGCATGGGCGAAATGCGAAAGTGCCGATTTGCAGGAAAGTTGTGGTGCCCCCGGCTGGAATCGAACCAGCGACACCAGGTTTAGGAATCATGAGGAAGGCGTGATGGGCTGTAGCGCCTGGTGCGCAAACGTGCTGCACAGTCCATGGTTCTGCGCCGTCTCGGTGATGGGTAGTGCTTAGGCGTGTTCGCCTGTGGTGAGGCGTCTTGTCGGCATTGCGTCGGCAGCAGGCAAACGCCGAGAGCAGCGTGACACGAACGGCGAGGGCGAAAGCCCTCGCCGCTCGTTCGTTCTCGATAGCACTCCGGTCCTAGTACACGATCAGGCTGTTCGAGGCGACGTTAGCCTGCTTGTTGCCGGCGGCGTCGGTGGCGTAGACGTAGAAGTGGTAGACACCCTTCGCCAGACGACAGCGGAAGGCCGCCTGGTAGAGGACGTCGCTGTGGGCGTGGCCGTAGGTGTGGCTGAACTTCACCGTGCCGTGCCCGTCTTTGACCTTGATCTGCGCCGTGCACCAGCCCGCGCAGGGCGGCGGATCGCTGACCATGTAAGGCAGGCGAGCGACGTCCCCACTCTGCACGCTGGCCGCGCTCGGCGCCTGCGTGGAGGGTCGCTGCGTGTCGATGCGTACGGCGCGTGTCGCTGAAGGCCCACCGACCGCGTTCACGTCCACTGCCCGCACGTGGAAGTACCAGACGCCGTCGGCGAGGCCGTGGTAGGCGGCTCTGGTGCTGCGGTTCAAGGACACGCTGACCGTGTTGCCTTCCCTGGCCGCAACCGCGAAGTCGGGTTTGCCATCACCGTTGAAGTCGGCGACAGCGCCTACCGCCCCGCCCCCCCAGCTCGTGCTGTCGAACTCCACCGGGGCCTGGAAGCTGCCGTCGCCGTTGCCGAGCAGCAGATCGAAGCCGCTGCCAGTCGTCACCAGCAGATCGGCGTTGCCGTCCGCATTGAAGTCGGCGACTTTCAACACGTCCGCGCTCCACTGGCCGGAGTCGTACTCCGCAGCCTTTGCGAAGCTGCCGTCGCCCTTGCCGAGGTAGACGACGACGGCGCAGTAGTCCGGCTGGCCGTACCCCCAGTCGAAAACGTCTGCGTAATTGGCGACCAGGAGATCCCGCTTGCCGTCGTGGTTGACATCCGCCACGGCGAGTCTCTCGGGGAGGAGGACGCCGGTCCCCTGGGTCACGGCCGCCTTGAAGCTGCCGTCGCCTTTGTTGAGCAGCACGCTGAGCGCACCTTCGGGTTGGTTGGCCAACTCCTGACTGCCCGCGACCACGTCCTTGGCGCCATCGCCGTTGAGGTCGCCGAGCGCGAGCGAGTCGATCTCGGAGTAGGCGACGACGAGAGAGCCGTGCGGTGCTCCGAAGCTGCCGTCGCCGTTGCCGAGCAGCACTCTCACGTGGTCGTAGTCGGCGGTCACGATGTCGAGGCGGTGATCGCCGTTGAGGTCGGCGATCGCGAGTGCGCGTACCTCGCCGTGTGCGGCTTCGTCGCCGTGGCCGAGGCTGTAGTTGTGCCGCGCTGCGAACGTACCGTCGCCGTTACCGAGCAGCACGCTGACGGCGCTCTGCTTGCCGAGGGCGGGGTCGACGGGGATGACGAGATCGGGCTTGCCGTCGCGGTTGAGGTCGGCGACGGCGATCAAGGCCGAGGCCTTGGCGACCGCGAAGGAGTGCCGCGGTGCGAAGCTGCCGTTGCCCTTGCCAAGCAGGATGGAGACGCTGGCGGAGTCACGGCTGAGCACCGCCAGGTCGGGCTTGCCGTCTGAGTTGAAGTCGCCGATGGCCAGAGCGCGAGGGTATAGACCGACCAGGGCGTCCCGTTTGGGGGCGAAGCTGACCGGGAGCAGATCGATGACCGTGTCGGGGATGGTCGCCGGGTCTTGGTCGAGGACGTAGGAGTAGCCCGCGATCGCCGGCGTGGCGCTCAGTCCGCGCCAGGAGAAGGTGGGATTGGGATTGGCATACCAGGCGCTTGCCACCGGGTGAGTCGGTGAGACCAGACCACCCACAGAGGGCGGGTCGGACAGAGCGGCAGAGGTGACGGCGAGCGCCAGCAGGCCGGATGCGAGGAACACGACGAGAGCGATGCGTCCGGTCGGTCGGTTCATGATGCAACCCCCCGTTCACGCTGATCAGGGCTTCACGCCACGCAGCCCTGGAAGACGCCCATATGATGTTCGTACGAAGACGCCACCTAGTGTGGTCAGTATACGCGGCTTCGTCGACAGGTACCAGCGTCGCACAACGAGACCCTCGGGGGCGCGTGACCAGACCCCGTTCATCGGTCCACTTTGCACGGTAGTTCCCTGGCTGACCTGCACCGCGGAGATCCACACCTATCTCATGGCAAAGTGTCCAAGAAAGTTGACACGGTACACGGCCCGGCGCGCTACCCCGCCCGCGCTAGCGACCCCATCGGGTCCCACGGCGGCAGGACGATCGGCTCTGTCTCGAGCGCGGCGAGCACGTCGGCCGGCACGTAGCGCTTGTCGACGACGACCTCGAACATGTACTCGTCGAACCACTCGTCGCTCATCACGAAGTAGCCCTTCTCGCCGTACTTGTCACCCCACGAGTTCTCCACACGCCACTTCACCGGCGTGCCGGCGTCGTCGAGGTCGACGCCGGTGAGCACCATCGCGTGGGTCATCGCGGAGTGCGCGTGCGAGACGCGCTCCGCCTTGTCGGCAGTGAACGCCGTGCCGTAGAGCAGCTCGAGATCGTAAAGCCTGGCATCGAGGATGCCCAGGCGCCGCGCGCGCATCTTGCCGACGTCGCAGCCGAACCACACGGCGCAGCCGTCCAGGATCATTGCCACGGCCGCCTTCTTGAACACGTCCATCGGCACGTTGAGGTAGCGCACGATGTCGCCGCCGCACACATTGCCCAGATATCGCACGGTAAACAGCCGGCCGAAGGGCTTGTCCTCCGTGGGACAGTTGATGAGGCTGACCACCGAGTCGAGATCGAAGCGCACGTACTTCTCGAAGAATGCCTGCGGGGTCATGAGCCGGTCGCGGAAGAACACGTCGTCCTTGTCGCGCCACTGCCACTCGAACTCGCGCGGCGGACGGCCGAGGTGGATGGCGAGGATGCGGTGCATCGCCTCGAGCATCTCGCCCTTGCGGCCGCGCAGCGCCGCGCCGGGTTCTCCTCTCGCGTGGCGCCGGCGCAGCTCTGCCCCGTACTCGCGAAGCTTGGTGCAAACCACGTCGTTGAGGGCCTCGGTGTCGCCGCTCGATTGGGTCTCGGGCATCACGCTCTTGGGCACGACGCCATACTTGCGCACGAGGTTGGCGAACATGTCCCACTGGCCGCCGTCGCTGATGGGATCCTGCAACAGGAACCAGATCAGGCGACCGTCGACGGGCTCGTCCGCCGTCTCGATCATCGTCTCGAGAAAGTAGTTCGCCTTCTCGAGCTTGTCGTAGAACATGAGGTGGTTCTGCGAGAGCTCGAACTCCTCCATGCCGAGCCGCTTCATCGCCTCGATGCGGAACACGTTGAGACCGGCGAACATCCAGCAGCGGCCGCTCTTTCTCTGGTTGGTCACGGCGGTCGTCTTGATGACGTGCGAGAACGTGTGCTCGCCGCGCACGACGGCGTCGCGGTCACGCGCGATCTCCTGCACCTTGCCGCTCGTGACCGCGTTGAGCACGAGCCGGTTCTTGGGATCGCGGCCGAAGGACTCGTCGTAGCGCTGGATGTCGGCTGGATCCAGCGCGGTCATGGTGGTCACGGGCTGCTTCACGTGCATCCTCCGGAGTGCTTGACTGCGGCGATCAGTCGTCCACTTCGACCCTCTTGGGCCGCCGTTTCATCAGTACGATGACTGACCGGACCCCATTCATCGGTCCACCTTCTATGTTAGTCCCATGGCCATCTCCGGTGAAGGGGACGGAGGTGCGTAGTCGGCCAGTGCGAACTCGGGCTCGGCCAGCGGCAATGACGCGCTGGCCCAGGCGTGCACAGGTTACGGAGACCCGTGACGATTCTCGTCGGCAAAATGTCGGCAGTTTTGCCGAATCGGCAAGAATTGGCCGCATGGCCGAAATGAGAAAGTGCCGATTTGCAGGAAAGATGTGGTGCCCCCGGCTGGAATCGAACCAGCGACACCAGGTTTAGGAAACCCAAGGAACGCGTGATGAGCAATGGTGCCCCATGCGCGATAGTCCTGCACAGTCCGAGGTTCTGCGCGGGCTTGGTACTCAGGCGTCGTCAGCCGTGTTGGGCCGTGCTGTGGCGTCTTGTCGGCATTGCGTCGGCAGTGAAGCTCGCCGAGGAGCCGAGAGCCACCTTTCGGCTCCGATACGAGACTGGCCCACATGAGGCGCTGGGGCAGCGCCCGCCGCTCGTCGCGCACCGCGCAGATCAACACCTATTTGAGGCACTGACTCTCCAAGAACCTTGACACGGTACACACCATCGCCGTCGCCCGCGAGCTCTGCGGCTTTCTCTGGGCGACGATGACCGACCAACCCCTGCGCGATGATGCCCCCGGCCAGCGCCGCGGGCAGAAGCAGGGGTGCGCCGCCTAGCGGCGGCGGCCGGCGATCCTGGGGCAGGGCGGCCGGCGTCGACTTGTGAGGAACCTCGAAGATTCCGTGCGATCCCGGACCAGTACCCGCAAACTCGCGGCTTTAGGACGAGGCAGCTCACGACCGAACACCGCCATGCGGTCTCGACCCGCGTATCTCAGAGTGACGAGTCGTCGTTGCCGTCGCACCGGCCGCCCAGCCCCAGAGCCACCGCCCTGACCGGAAACCACTGCCACCAGAAGCGCACCTTGACGCCCGCGTTCATCTCAGGAATCCCACGGGAGCAGAGTGACACCAACGAAGCCGTTGTTGTGCCGCTGTGGATAGACTAGCTGACCCACATGCCACCAGTCGTCCCAGTCACCTGCCAGACCCCGTTGACCTTCTCGACCACGTAGGTCGTGCCGCCGCCCGACACGTTGCCAATGTAGATTCTGGCAGGCACCGACACCTCGTGATCACCGCGCGACTCGAGATTGCCCAGCGTCACGATGACGCCGTCGTTCTGCACTCGGCCCATGCCTGAGATGACCTAATCCGACCCCTCCACTTATGTGACCTTTGCCGACAGGTCCGCCAACGCAGCGCTCACGCCCTCCTGCACCGGCAACATCAGCGGCACCGATCTGTGGCTGCGCAGCGATGGGTCAGCCGCCGCATCATCGGTTGAGCGAACGATGTAGATGACGGACCTCGAGCGCTTGCTGCTGAACGAGTCGTCCGGACCGGTGATGCGTTGCACGACTGCTACATAGATGTCGATCTGATCCTGGCGGCTAAGCGCCGCCGAAGACGCCGACTCACATGCCGTCAAGCCGATAGGCGCCGCGACCGCGAGGACGAGAGCCAATGCCAGCAGCATCAGAGACCAGCGGACTGCCGTTGTCTCGTAGTCACCAGTCGTCACCGATCGGCCTCCTCGCTCACGCCTCATTGGCATAACGTCCAGCGGATGAGCTGCGAGCGAAGCGAGTCTGCTGATCCGCCTGTTAGGCGAAGCCGGTACCCGCGTCTGACGCAGCGCCTCCGCCTCCATGTCTCGTCGATGAGAGGTACTGCCGAGCGTGCTCGGGCCGGTCACTGCATTCGTCACTGGCAGCTCCTGGACCCTCGGCCCCTTGGAGCGACAACTCCATCCTCACGACTGGGATTCCCAGCCTCTTGGAGGCGGACTGCTCGCCTACCTCGACAAAGCCGAGGCGAGCGTAACCCCACCGTGGGACCCCTCCACTCGAAGAGGGTCTCAAGCGGATTCGCGAGGGCCGCACGATGGCCGCCTCTGCGCTCTCCTTCGCGCGCCTCTTCATGCGGTGGCCACCATGTTCAGCGCCGCGTCGCCGCTACCGATCGCCGGCCGGGGGTCACCACTGCCCGCCCGCGAGGATGTCGTTGACTTGCTGCTCGGCAGCAGACAGCGCCGCCTGCGGCGTTGCCTTGCCGAGCAGCACGGACTGCACCGCCTGGCCGAGCGCGGCCGAGATCTCCGGGTAGCTTGCGATGTTCGGCCGCGCCTTGGTGACGTTGTTCAGGTTGGCGACGAAGAGCTCGTCGGCCGGGAACTTCTTCAGATAGACGTTCTTGTAGTCCGGCAGATGAGTCTCCGACTGGCGCAGCGGCAGCCAACCGGTCTGGATGCACCATTTCAGGTGGTTCTCGGCCGAGTTGAACCAGGTGATGAACTTCCACGCGTCGGCGACGTTCTGGGCGCCGTTACTCAGCAGGACGTAGTTGTCCGGACCGGCGATCGTCGCGTGCGTGATGTCGCCGGGCAGGATCTGCGCGCCGAAGGAGACATCGGCGTTGATCAACGGGAGCTCCCACGGGCCCGCCCAGAGCATCGCGATCTTGCCGGCGTTGAAGAGGTTGAGGTAGTTGCCGCTGGAGGTGTCGAGGTAGACCGACTTGTCGACGACAGCCATGTCGTGCAGGAGCGTCATCGCCTTTACACCGGCCTCCGAGTTGAAGGCGGCCTTGGTGTTGTCGGGCGTGAGCAGGTCGCCGCCCGCTTGCCAGAGCAGAGCGCAGAAGCGCCACACCGTGTCTTCGCTGCCGTCGTTGACATAGGCCCAGCCGTACTGCTTGGTCGAAGCGTTGGTCAGCTTCTGCGCGGCACTGCGGAAGTCGTCCCACGTCCAGTCGGCGGTCGGATAGGCGACGCTGGCCTGATCGAAGAGCTTCTTGTTGTAGACGAGCGCGAGGTTGTCGACGAGCGCCGGCACGCCGATCACCTTGTCGCCCACGGTCGCGGCGAGACGGACGGCGGGGAAGTAGTCGTTCCAGTTGACCCCCGGCTGCTTGATCATGTCGTTGAGGTTGACGAGCTTCGGCAAGCGGACGAGGTTGGCCATCGAGGACCCGTACTGGTAGGAAATGTCCGGGTACCTACCGGCGGCGATCGACGTGAGCAGCTTCTGCAGAGCGTAGTCGCTGTTGCCGGCGTACACCGCCTTGACTGTGAAGCCCGGGTTGGTGGCGTTGAAGTCGGCGACCGCTTGCTCGACCGTCGTGCGCTCGATGTCGGTGTCGTTGTGCCAGACAAGGATCGTCTCGCCGCCGCCGGTCGTGCTCGTCGGCGTGCTCTGTTTCTTGCTCCCGCAGCCGCCGACGAGCAGACCGGTGGCGACGGCCCCGGCGATCAAGGCGATCGCCGCGGAGATGAGAATGGTCGTGCGCAGGCGCGTCATTTCAGTACCTCCATGTGGGCGAGGATCACCGATCGGGTGAGACTTCGCGGTCGATCCGGGTCGAGGCCCTTGCGCTCCGCCGCGGCCACGGCGAAGCGCTGGACAAGGATGAGAGCGGCCATCGGATCGAAGCCGCTCGTGTCGATGAGCGTGGCGCCGGTGGCGAGGATCTGGTCGGCGAGGCTGATCGTCCAGCCGCCGCCGAGGAACGTGATCTGGTCGACGGCGCCGGGAGCGAGCGGCAGGTCGGCGGCGATGGCGCGCTCGGCGTCGGCGGCAGCGCGGCGATGATGGCCGGGGCACGAGCGAGCTCGGCGGCGCGGCGCCAGCAGGCTGGTTGTGTCGCGATCTCTGTGGCGGTCATGCTCATTTGTGTTCATAGTATTGGCAAATCGCTCACAAAGCAACAACTTCGACCCTAGCCCGCCGTCGCCTCTTGCCCGTGGCCGTACTCCGATCCGGCAAGCACGAACCACACGATCGTGGCACCCGCCATCGCGAGCGCGGCGCAGCCGCCGAACAGCCAGGGCGCCCCGAGACGCGCGAACACGACGCCTCCCAACGAGGCGCCTGAACCGCCGACTTGTATATGGCAGCGGTGCGCAGCGGGCCAGAGTCAGAGCCTGTAGGGTCCCGTAGGTCATGGGCCGGGGTGACTCGTGAACCGCCTGCCGCCTGAGGGCTGGCTCTCCCGGGGTGTGTCGCCCGGTCCATGACCGGCTGCGGTCTGACTCAACAGAGGCATGATCCTGAGGGGTTCGAAAACTCGCGACACGTTCGCCTGAGCAGCTTCGTCGAGTAGCATCGCAAGGTCCCGATCCGTCTCCTGCTGGAGTGCCCAATGCTGCTTTCGCTAGTCTACTTCGCCGTCCGCCGCCTGTTGCGTCTGCTGAGCGGGGGCGACGAGCGTGACGATCTCGCGCGTGAAATCGAGATCCTCCTTCTACGCCATCAGCTGCGCGTGCTTGCGAGGGGTCGTCGCATGCCGCTGCGGCGTCGTGATCGCGTCCTGCTGGCGGCGGCCAGTGGAGTACTGGGGCGGGATCGCTGGCGCTCGTTCCCTGTCTCGGCGCAGACGTTGCTGCACTGGCATCGCGAGTTGGTGCGGCGCAAGTGGACCTACCGACCGAGGCGGCGTGCTGGACGGCCGAGGGTAGGCGGCGAGGCGGCGACGCTCATCCTGCGCCTAGCAAAGGAGAACCCGCGCTGGGGGTATCGCCGCATCCAGGGTGAGCTGCGCAAGCTCGGCGTCACGGTCTCGGCGACGGCGATCCGCTCGTTACTGCAGCGCCGCGGCCTGACGCCCGCCCCACGGCGAGAGGGGCCCTCGTGGAAAGAGTTCCTGGCCAGCCAGGCGAGCGGCATCTTAGCCTGCGACTTCTTCACCGTGGAGACCGTCTGGCTGAGGACGCTCTACGTGCTGTTCTTCATCGAGCTGTCGACAGGGAGGGTCCACCTGGCCGGCGTCAGCGCCCATCCGCGCTCGGCCTGGGTGACCCAACAGGCGCGCAACCTGTGCTTCGAGCTGGATGGACGCGAGACGCCAGTCCGCTTCCTCACCCGCGATCGCGACGCCAAATTCTCAGGCCCATTCGACGAGGTGTTTCAGACTGAGGGCGTGCGCGTCATCCGCACGCCGATCCGCTCCCCGAAGGCCAACGCCTTTGCTGAGCGCTTCGTCAAGACGGTGCACCGGGAGTGCTTGGACCACCTCCTGGTCTTCGGGCAGCGCCAAGTGCGGTCGATCCTCAGAGAGTATCTGCGGCACTACAACGACGAACGACCGCACCGTGGCCTGTCGCTTGAGACGCCTGAGCCGGGAGGCCCCCGAAGTCGAGACGGTGTAGTCGTTCGCGTCGATCGACTCGGCGGGCTGATCCACGAGTATCACCGAACGGCAGCGTGAATCGGGATAAACGAACCCCTCAGTCAACAGAAGCGGGGCAAGACCAACTCCAACTCCACAGCTAACCCCTATAGGGATAGGTCCTTAGGGTAACTCATGTTTCATGCCCTCCCAATCGGACAGAAGAGACAGCAGAGAACATCGCCAACGACATCACCGAACTCATCGGCGGCACGCCGCTCGTCAGGCTGCGCGGGCTGTCCGAGCGCTCCGGCGCGACGATCGTCGGTCTGCATCAGGCTGCCCGACGGGCGAGGGGTTCGTGCGCGCCATGGGCGCTGCCGTGCCGGGGTCACACGCCCATGGGCTGCTCGCGTCGATCTGCCGACACGACCAGGCGGTGCGGTGGGAAGATGTCGCAGCGGGGCGTTCCGTGCGAGGCCCAGGGGGAGGAGCAGCCAGATGGACGACCAGCGTCTGACCCGTGAACGGTTCTTCTCATCGGCGGAACCCGAACCCCCTGTCTCGGTCAGGGGCGCGATCGCGAAGTCGTGGCAGCGCAGCCAGCTCTCCGGCGTACAGCCGGACGGGTTTGCTCCGCCCTATGCCATCCCCGACACCGAACACGAGCACAGGCTGCTCCGTGCGACCCGACCGGTCTTGCAGCGCCTTGGAGAGCAACTTTCGGGCTGCAGCACGGCGGTGGTCGTCGCTGACGCCCGTGCCCAGATCGCCGATCGATGGGTCGAAGATGATCAGTTGGAGCGGCAGCTCGACAGGATCATGCTCGCTACTGGGTTCTCCTACAGCGAGGACCATGTCGGCACCAACGCCATCGGAACAGCTCTCGAGCAGGGCGGCTCTGCCACCGTGGCGGGAGGCGAACACTTTGCCGATGTCCTGCAGGGCATGGCGTGCGCAGCGGCCCCAGTCCACGACCCACGCACCGGGCGTGTGCTCGGCCTCATCGACGTCACCGCGATGCACCGAGATTTCAGCCCGCTGATGCTGCCGCTCGTCCTGCAAGCTGCTGCGAATGTCGAGCAGCGGCTGGTTGACGAAGCCTCGGTCGACGAGCGTGTGCTGCTGGCGCGCTTCTTGCAGGCCGCCCGGCGCACACGGCGCCCCGTCGTGTCGATGAACGACCATGTCTTGATCGAGAACCCTGCTGCCGCAGAGCTCCTCGACGCCACCGACCACGCGGTGCTGTGGGAGGAGGTGCGGCGTGCGCGCGAGGCACCGACGGCGCCAGACGCCACACTCCAGATAGGCCACGGGGGGGCGATCACCGCGCGGTTCTGGCCGGTCGTCGACGGCGGGCAGCTCGTCGGTGAGCTCGTGATGCTCGATCCGCAGACCCCGCCGCGCTCCTCGCTGCGCACGCGACCGGGCAATCCTGGCGCCGCCCGCAGCGCGCCGACGCATCTCCCGCTGCTCGTCGGGCGAAGCAGCGCGTGGGCCGAGACAGTGGCAAAGGCTGCCCACTACGCCCAAGGTCGCGGACGCGTCCTGCTTGAAGGTCACCCGGGGGTCGGCAAGCTCGCGGTTGCGCGCGCCATGCACGAACTGCGCGGTGGGGATGGGGTGTTCGTCGTGCGGGACGCCGCCGATATAGCCACCGAGGGAGTGGCCGCGTGGACCGAGCATACCGCGGCTGTTCTCGCTGGGCCACCGGCTACCGTGACCATCCAGCACCTCGAGTTGTTGGACGCGACCGCGGCACAGAAGCTGGCGCAGGCCATCGACCGGATGGCCGACCAGAGCGAAGTGTGGCTCGCAGCCACGATCACAACTGGCGTGCTCGGTGCGCGAGCTCCCTTGCGCGATCGTTTCCCGAACACCATGGTCGTACCGCCACTGCGACAGCGCGCTGATGACGTCCCTGTGCTCATCGAGCACTTGCTCGGCAAGCGGGGATGTGCACCCGAGGTCCTGTCGGCGCTCGTGGGCCAGCAGTGGCCGGGCAACGTCCGGGAGCTCCGCGAGGTGCTGCATTTCCTATGCATGGAGCGCGAAGGAGGTGCACCCCTGCGCCTCACGGACCTCCCACCGGAATATCGCCTGCGTCGTCCCCGCGGCCTGACGCTCCTCGAACAGGCAGAGTTCAACGCGATCGTCGACGCTCTCTCGGCCTGTCGCGGCAACAAGTTGCATGCAGCGAAGCGGCTCGGGATATCGAGGTCCAGCCTGTACCGGAAGATGGGCGCCTTCGAAATCCACTGGGCGTGAGGGTTCGATGAACCACGCAAACCGCTGTCGGTCAGCGCCCGGTGACAACCGACCGCGATCTTCGTAGTTCGTAGATATCCCGACCACGCGATTATGCCGAGTAGGACGCTGACGGTCTGCGTCTGACCTGGTCAGCGGGGGTGCCCGCGGGATCGTTGTCGGCATAATCCTGGCAGCTGGCCGATGCTTCTCCTCGCTCGATCGAGAGAGGAGAAGGGTCATGGACAAAGCGTCGCGCGTTGGGGTCGGAGGGCCGTTTTGGCACCCTACGCACCTGGGTTTCGGGGGCGGCTGATGGGGCGGGGATATTCGCCGCCGTCGACGGCGACCCACCTGTTGCTGATGGCGCAGCTGAGCCGCTGGCTCGAGGAGACGGGGCTCGACGCCGCAGAGCTCATCCCCGAGCGGGCGCAGGAGTTTCTGCGCGCCAACCACGCCAAGGGGTACCGGTTCCTGCGGTCGGCCGAGGGACTTGTGCCGCTCCTCGAGTACTTGCGCGGTGCCGGCGTCGTGCCGGCGTCACCGGTCGGCGTCCTCACCGCCACCGAGGAGCTGCTCGAGCGGTTTCGGCTGTACCTGCTCGGCGAGCGCGGCCTGGCTGAGGGGACGGTCTGTCTCTACCAGGCCCAGCGCTGGGCCTGGTAGTTCGCCAGCCGGCGCTGGCCGGCCAGCGGTGGTGGCCTGTTCCCACAGGGGCGGATCTGGCGCTGGTGGTCGCCGACAGGGAGTGGGCAGTTGGCGTGTTCCCTCTCCCCGTGTGGGGCCGGTGCTGACGGTCCCGCTGGTGCTTGCCAGTCAGGGTCATGGTGTCTTCGCTGACCCGGTACCTCCCGCGGTCCTCGGGCTTCTTGCCGGTGTCGCGCTGGCCAGTTCACAGCGGGCCAGGGTGCTGGCCGGGACGTAGGTCTTCGACGCCGGTGCGATGAAGTCCACCCCGGCGTTGACCATGGCGGCCAGGTTGGGGTAGCTGACCAGCTTGGAGTCACCGACCATGAGCAGCTGGCGTGGTCCGGCGAGGGTGCGCAGCGACTCCATCGCGGTGACGACCTGGGACACCTCGGCGGCGCCGCCGTCGTAGACCTTGTGCAGGATCGGGATGGCGCCGTCGCCGGTCACCGCGAGCCCGGCCTGGATCTGTTTGAGGTCGGGGCGGCGGTCTTTGGGATGGCCGAAGCGGGGTGCGGCGAAGCCGTCGTCCACGCCGGGGTAGGCGCCGAACACGCTGATCGAGGTCATGTCCCAGTGCAGCCGGGACACGTCCAGCCCGAACGCCGCGATTGCGCTCAGCCCGACCGAGCCGACGACCTGTTCCAGGACCGGCGCGAGCGCGTCCAGTGCCCGGCCGATCCGGTCGTCGTTGAGGGCGTCCGGGGCAGCCCCGAACACCTCGCTGACCGCCCAGGCCCGGGCCCAGTCGGCCACGTGCACCAACGGGCGGGGTGAGGTCAGCCGGTTCGCGATCAGCGCCTCGATGACCTGACCATGGCTGAGCGTGGCCAGCTCCCGGATCGGACAGGCCCAATCGATGATCCCGGCGATGTCCAGCCGACGGCAGAAGCCGGCGACCACCGGCAGGGCACCGAGCAGCTTGTGCGTGCTGGGCGGGCCGATCAGCACAGCGCGGCGAGCCATCGGTTCCTCCTCGTCCGACAGACCCCCATGCTATCTTGACTCGATAACGCTTCAAGGTAGCGACACGCCGTCCGGAGGGATGCAGTACAGCCATGACCCGAGCCACCCCCCACCAACGTGAACTCGCGCGGATCAGTACCGCCCTGGCCGGGATCGGCTTCGCGCTACCCGGCAGCCTGGTGCGCCGCAGCACCCGCTGCGGAAAGGCCGGCTGCCGCTGCCAAGCCGACCCTGCAGTGCCACACGGGCCCTACCTGAGCTGGACCCGCGCCGTGAACGGCAAGACCCTCACCCGAGCGATCAACCCGGAGCAGGAGCAGCGTTACCGCGAGTGGTTCGACAACCACCGCAAGCTCCGCCGACTGCTCAGCGAACTCGAGGCCCTGTCCATCCGGGCACTCGAAGAAGCCGAAGGCCCCCCAAACCAGCGCTGACCCCCAACCCCCGGGCTGTCCACTGCCCAACCTCCCCCATGTGCGGAAGGCGGAGCTAGCGACGAGCTTCCCGGCCTGCCCCAAGATGGGACAGTTGCACGCCGAGCCGCCTGCTTATGATAACCGGGTAGTTGACGTTGCGGTTCGACAAGACCAAGTCCAACACAAAGGGCCTCGCTATGCTTGGACGGATACGGCCCAGCTACAAATAGCGCAGAAAGGAGATACCGTGAAAGCACTGGTTTATGGCGGTCCGGGTAAAAAGTCCTGGCAGGACGTTCCGGAACCGGAAATCATTCACCCCACCGACGTGATCGTGCAGGTCGACACGACCACCATCTGCGGAACGGACCTGCACATCCTCAAGGGCGATGTGCCGGCCGTCCAGAACGGCCGGATTCTGGGCCACGAAGGCGTCGGGACCATCACGGAACTCGGTTCTTCCGTGGGCAGCCTCAAGGTAGGCGATCGGGTCATCATCTCCTGCATCAAGTCCTGCGGACACTGCGCCAATTGCAAGGCCGGACTCTATTCCCATTGCCTGGGGGACGAAGGACAGTCCGGAATCGGCTGGGTCTTCGGGCATCTGATCGACGGCACCCAGGCCGAATATGTCCGCGTACCGTA
>PKYG01000118.1:0-24223 GCA_003132585.1 Actinomycetota bacterium | reverse complement strand
GCCATTGCCACGGCCGGACTCTACGGCGCGGCAACAATCATTGCCATCGACTTGGACGAGACCCGCCTGGAGCAGGCCAAAGAGTTCGGCGCCACCGACGTCGTCGTCTCCGGAGTAGCCGACTGGAAGGAGCAGGTTCTGGCGCTGACCGACGGAGCAGGTGTCGATGTGGCCATTGAGGCGGTCGGCGTTCCGCAAACCTTTGATATGGCCACTGAGCTGGTCCGCCCCGGGGGCAATGTGGCCAACGTCGGGGTCCACGGAAAGCCGGTCGAATTGCATCTGGAGAAGCTGTGGATCCAGAACATCAACATCAGCATGGGGCTGGTCAACGCCAACACAACCCCCATGCTGCTGAAGCTTGTGGCCCAGAAGAAGATCCCGGCTGAGAAGCTTGCGACCCACCATTTCACCTTCGACCAGGTCCTGGATGCCTACGACACCTTCTCCCGCGCGGCCGAAACCAAGGCCCTGAAGGTTGTTATCAGCCGCTAGTTCTTGAAGCCGGGGATGAAAGGGGCGGGTGCGGAAAAGCGCTGCGTCCTGTACACGCCACCGACCACATACTCCCAGCTGATCGCGGCCTGAGTTGAGGGGATGAGCAGTCAAGAATGGGTAGAAGACGTCACCTCGCGGGCGGCATACGTCTCCCGTTCGTCACGCAGGAGGAAGAGCCAACCAGATGAGCCCGACCGCTTCCGCCACCGCGCGGGTACCACTGACCTCCGACCAGCGCAGCTCGTTCCTTGCCGCGTTCCTGGGTTGGTCGATGGATGCCTTCGACTACTTCATCGTCGTGCTGGTCTACGCCGACATCGCCAAGAGTTTCCACGTCTCGCTGACGAGGATGGCTTTCCTGACCACGGTCACTTTGGTCATGCGGCCGGTGGGCGCGTTCATCTTCGGACTCTGGGGCGACCGGTCAGGACGACGGACACCGCTGATCGTGGACGTGTGCTTCTACAGCGTGATCGGGTTCGCGTGCGCCTTCGTGCCCAACTACACGGTGTTGCTGGTGCTGCGGTTGCTGTACGGCATCGGCATGGGCGGAGAGTGGGGCCTCGGTGCGGCCTTGGCCATGGAGAAGATCCCGGCGCAGCGGCGCGGGTTCTTCTCCGGCGTGCTCCAGCAGGGCTACTCGACGGGCTATCTCTTTGCCGCCGCGGCCTACCTGGTGATCCACACCTCGCTGGGGCTGTCCTGGCGCTACCTGTTCGCGCTGTCCATCTTTCCGGCCCTGATCAGCCTGCTCATCCGCGTCCGAGTGCAGGAGTCGGAGGTATGGGAAGGCGCCAGGGCGCGTCGCCTCCAGTCGCGCACGACGGTCCGGACGATCTTTGCCAACCCGGCGATCTGGAAGCGGTTCGTGTTCCTGATCCTGCTCATGACCGCCTTCAACTGGATGAGCCACGGCACCCAGGACATCTTTCCCACCTTCCTCAAGGAGGGCATCGGCCTGGCTAGCAACACGGCGCTCTTGATCGTGATCGGCTACAACGTGGGCGCCATCATCGGCGGCATCATCGTGGGCACCATGTCCCAGCGCTTCGGACGCCGACGGATGATCGTGCTCTGCGCCCTGCTGGGGCTGCCGCTGATCCCGCTGTTCGCCTACTCCACGACGGTGGGCATGCTGGCGCTGGGCTCCTTCCTCATGCAGGTCATGGTCCAAGGAGCCTGGGGCGTCATCCCCGCCCACCTCACCGAGCTGAGCCCGGACGAGATCCGTGGCTTCTACCCCGGTGTCACCTACCAACTCGGCAACTTGCTGGCCGCGTTCAACCTGCCCATCGAACAGGCCCTGGCCAAGAGCCACGGCTACCCGTTCGCGCTCGCCGCGACGATGGTGCCGGTCTTCGTAGCCGTCGCGGTGCTGGCCGCACTGGGTTCGGAGGCCAAGGGCATCGAGTTCGGAAGCACCGAAAGCTCCGCACTGCGAGGCGCCACAAGGGATGCCCCCCAGCGGGCATAGAGGCTCCAGGCATTCCCACGCGCCGCACACGTCCTGACGGCTCCCGGAACCGATCCGAGCGTAGGGTCATCGTCCCCGGTCAGGACCCGGGACCCCGAGCGGGCAGCGGAGACACTCGCGCGGGGTGCCAAGCAGAGCAGACGTCATCGAGATGCTCCAGCGCGGGACCCGGGCAGGCTCACGCACAAGCGCTCGGCAAAAGCTCGCCTCGCCGACCACCCGCCTCGGCCGGGCGCCACGCCCCCGCAGCACGCGAGCTGCTCAGTGAGTCGATTCTGCACCGGCGGGACCGCCCGGCTCGTCGTCGAAGTTTTGTTGTTCTGGAGTGACCTGGCCCCCTGAAATCGGTCCACCCTCAAGGGGTGACTCTGACCGATCAAGGAGAGGACCAGTTCATGTCACAGAAGCGCTACCTCCCCGAGGAGATCATCACCAAGCTGCACGAGACAGAGGAACCTCTTGCCGGAATCTGGAGCAAGTCCGCACAGGTTCCCGTGTCGTGTGGGCGCCGGGCCAGTGGCTTCAGTAGTCCGATCGTCGGATCGAGATTACTCCTCAAGCGCACAGAATTAGGAATCATGCGGAAGGCGTGATGGGCTGTAGTGCCTGGTGCGCAAAGGTGCTGCACAGTCCAAGGTTCTGCGCCGTCTCGGTGATGGGTCGTACTCAGGCGTGCTCGGCCGTGGTGAGGCGTCTTGTCGGCATCGTGTCGGCAGTGGGCAACCGCGAAGCACGACATGACGTGGGCGGCAGGCGTGCTCCGCGCCCCCGCCGTTCAGCGTCGTTAGCCGCGCCCCGCCCTCATCCAGTTCCTACTTCACGATGAGCTTGTTCGAGGCGACCTTGACCTGCACGTTGCCGGCCGTGTCGGTCGCGTACACGTAGAAGCGGTAGGTGCCGGCCTTCCAGGTGCGCGGCACCGTGAAGCGCACCGAGAAGGTCGTGTTGACCGCCTTGACGCCGCAGCGCAGCGTCTTCTTGAGCGTGCCGTGCAAGGTCTTGATCTTGATCGTCACCGTCGCCGTGCCGCCGTTGGGGGCTATGTCGTTGACGCGATACTTCAGCGTTGCTGTGCGCCCGCGGCGGGCGCTCGAGATCCACGGCGCCTTGGGAGTCGGCTTGCGCGTGTCAAGCCTGACGTGGCAGGTCTGGGTGGTGGCGACGTTGCCGGCGGCGTCGGTCGAGCGGTAGCTGATCGTCGTTGTCCCGTCGGTCGCGTGGTTGACCAGGTCGGCGGTGATCGTCACCGAGGTGCCGGTCGTCCAGGTCGTGCCGCCGTTGGTCGAGTACTCGGTGGTAGCCGAACCGCCGCTCATGCCCGAGCCGGCATCGGTCGGGCTCAAGTGCACGGTCACGGAGACGTGCTTCCAGCCGGTGGGGGCGTCGGTGGTGGTGGTCGGCGGGGTGCTGTCCAGGGTGATGTCGGCGGAGAGATCGAGGACGTTGTTGTCCGCGTCGCGGTACTGGGCATCGACGGTCTTGGCGCCGTCGCCAGAGGTCAGCGTCCAGGCCTTGGTGGCGTTGTAGGCCTCCCAGGAGGCCCAGCTGCCGCCGCCGTTGCGGAAGCGCATCTCGGTGACCCCGGAGACGGAGCTCGCGATCGTCACTGCGGTACTCGTTGCATAGGTAGCGCCGCCGTTGAGGCTGATCGAGCCGGTCAGGGCGGGGGCGATCGTGAACGTCGCAGTGGAGCTGGCGCTGCCCTTGTCGTTGGAGATCCGCACGAGGGCCTGGCTGGTGGTCGGGCCGCTGACCGTCCAAGCCTCAGAGCCGTCGTTGGCGGTCGCGGCGAAGAGGGTCTCCCACGTGGAGCCGTTGTCGCGTGACAGTTCGATCGTCACGTTGCCGCCGTTGCCGGGGCTCCAGGTGATGTCATGGGTGGAACCCAGCGTCCAGTTCTCGCCACCGTTGGGAGAGGTCACCGTGGGGGGAACGGGTATCGTGAAGCGCGCCAGATACGGCCGATACTGCCCGCCCACGGTGGTGAAGTCGCCGCCGATATAGACGGTCGAGCCCGAGACGGCGAGAGCGTTGACATAGGGGTAGGTGTCGCCTGCGTTGGGGTCCCAGGCCGTGGCGAGGCCGCTGCCGGCGTCGAGGGCGGCGACGTAGTTGCGGCTCTGACCGCCGATGGAGCTGAACCAGCCGCCGGCGTAGACGGTCGAGCCGGAGACGGCGAGGGCGTAGACCGAGTTGTTCGCGCTGGGGTCCCAGGCCGTGGCGAGGCCGCTGCTCGCACTCAGGGCGGCGATGCCGTTGCGGGTCTGACCGCCGATGGTGCCGAGGTCGCCGCCGGCGTAGACGGTCGCGCCGGAGACGGCGAGGGCGCCGACGAAGAACTCCGCGTTGGGATCCCAGGCTGTGGCCAGACCGCTGCTCGCATCCAGGGCGGCGATGTTGTGACGAGTCTGGCCGCCGATCGAGGTGAACCAGCCGCCGGCGTAGACGGTCGAGCCCGAGACGGCGAGTGTGAGGACCTCATGGTAGGAGGTGCCGCCCGCACTGGGGTCCCAGCTTGTGGCGAGGCCGGTGCCGGCATCCAGGGCGGCGATCTCGCTGCGGCTCTGGCCGCCGATCGAGGTGAAGTAGCCGCCGGCGTAGACGGTCGAGCCCGAGACGGCGAGGGCGTCGACGATGTCGTTCGCGTTGGGGTCCCAGGCGGTGGCGAGGCCGCTGCCGGCATCGAGAGCGGCGATGTCGTTGCGAGCCTGCCCACCGATCGACGTGAAGTAGCCGCCGGCGTAGATGGTGGAGCCCGAGACGGCAAGGGTGTAGACGAAGCCGCTCGCGTTGGGATTCCAGGCCGTGGCTGCGCCGCTGGCGTCGAGGGCGGCGACGTGGTTGCGGCTCCGTCCACCGATCGAGGTGAAGCTCCCGCCGGCGTAGATGGTCGAGCCCGAGACAACGAGGGCGTTGACCGTGCCGTCCGCGTCCGCGCCCCAGGCGGTGAGGGCGTCGCCGCTGCTGGCGCTTAGGGCGGCGATGCCGCCGCGGCTCTGGCCGCCGATGGAGGTGAAGGTCCCGCCGGCGTAGACAGTCGTGCCCGAGACGGCCAAGGCATCGACGATGCCGCCCACGCCGGGGTCCCAAGCCGTGGCCAGGCCGCTGCCGGCATTCAGGGCGGCGATGCCAGTGCGGCTCTGGCCGCCGATCGAGGCAAACCAGCCGCCGGCGTAGACGGTCGAGCCCGAGACGGCGAGCGTGAGGACAGGAGATCCGAGGGACGTGCCGCCGCTTGCGTTCGGGTTCCAGGCCGTGGCCAGGCCGCTGCTCACATTCAGGGCGGCAATGCCGCTGCGGTTCTGGCCGCCGATCGAGGTGAACCAGCCGCCGGCGTAGACCGTCGATCCCGAGACGGCCAGGGCGGAGACGTTGGCGTTGCCGTGGGGGACGTTGCCGGCGTCGGGGTGCCAGGTGGTGGCGTCGCCGCTGCTCGCATCCAGGGCGGCGATCGCGTAGCGGGTCTGGCCGCCGATCGAGGTGAACCAGCCGCCGGCGTAGACGGTCGCGCCCGAGACGACGAGGGCGTCGACCTCCTTGTCGGCGTTGGGGTCCCAGGTCGTGGCCAGGCCGCTAGAATCCAGAGCGGCGATGTTGTTGCGCGTCTGTCCGCCGATCGAGGTGAAGGTCCCGCCGGCGTAGACGGTCTGCCCCGAGACGGCGAGCGTGAGCACCGAGTTGTTCGCGTTGGGGTCGAAGGAGGGATCCACGGAGCCGTCGGCGAGGATGTGGGCGATGTCGTTGCGGGTGAGGCCGCCCACCTGGGTGAAGTCGCCACCGATGAAGTAGCCGCCAACGCCGTCTGTGACCGCCGCATGCACGGTGCCGTCAACATACGGGAACGTCATGTCGGCGGCGCCGCTCGTCGCGTCGAGGGCTGCGGCGTCTCCCGTGTTGGGGCCGACGTAGGTGAAGCCGCCACCGATGTAGGTCGTCCCGTCGGGCGCCGTGGCGATGGCGCTGACGGTGCCGTTGGTCACCCAGATCTGCTGGTCGGGGGTGGAGCTGGGGGCTTCACTGGCCCTGGCCGCTACCGGTGCGACCAGAAGCGCCGCGAGGCAGCAGGCGCACAATAGGCAGAGACTGACAGGCAACCACACGAAACGCTTCATCAAAGATCCTCCTCCGCAGGTCCGATCGCCGCTTGCCGCGGCTCGTCGAGACGCGGCTGACCGGACCCCGTTCATCGGTCCGCTTCTCATGATAGTCCCATGACCATCTCTGGCCTAGGCGCGCACAGGTCTCCTTGACGTGACCGGCCGTCAGACATGCCTGAGTTGCAGCGACTTCTGTCGCCTCGCCGACGCGAAGCCGGCGTGTGCTGCGGCGAAGACCCCCAGCAGCTACGCGAGGAGCTGACGCAAGCCGACGCCACCAGAGGCCGTACAGCGCCACAGAGCGTGCGCGATCTACTGAAATACGGACTATCAAACCCAAGGGGGTCTCAGGCTGCACGGTCCGGTCCGACTGCCACAACGACACTGAGACTCTACCGCGCTGGTCTGGGCTGAACATACAAGCGGTGCAGGTCAGCGCCTCGATCCGCTCCCGATCTTGCTGGTCGTCGGCATCCGCGGCCGGACTCGCCGACCCGAGGGCGCGGGAGGCTACATAGCCGGATGGCCAGGACTGGGCGAAGAGGGTCGTGATCCGCGCCCTCGGGGAACAATAGAGCGCGGCTCGGACCGCCACAGGCAGCCCGTCACGACACGTGCTCGTCCTCCGCACCGCCATTCTTGCCCGTTCAGCCGATCATGCCGAGCAACTCGCCCGATACCTCGACCGCCGCTTGACTCGCCAGTGGGCTCGTCGACCCCGCGCTCCTCCTGTCCGCTACCGACGATCCGGCGGCAGCGGCTCGCCGTGGGCCGGGCGCGGCGGATGCGGGCCGTGTGGTGGAGCCGAGTGATCGCGACGGCCACCCTCCGGATGTGGTGGAATCGAGTCGATGTCGGGCACTTCGTCAGGCCAGACGAGCAGAACGGCGCAGGGCGCATGATCCACGACAAAGCGCGTCGCCGGGCCGAGGCTGTGCGGTCCCAGGCGGGAGCGGTCGCCGTCACGGGCTGCCACCAGCAGGTCAGCCGCCTCGGCGGCCTGCACGACCTCCCGCTCGACGCGTCCTCGGCGGATCACCTGGCCGACGTCGGCTCGCCCCAGCAGCCCGGCGGCGGCCGCAACCAGAGCTTCTCCCGACGCCGTCGCTTCCGCCGCCATCTGCTCGGTCAGGCCGGGCCGCGGCCGCCACCGCCCCATCAACCCCTCAGCCGCAGCGCCGGCTGCGTCGAGCACGTCCTCCGCCACGACGTACAGCAGCGACACCCGGGCGTCGCCAGGGATCAGCGGTGCGGCGGCATCAACGCAGCCCTCCCACGTTCCTTCGGCCAGCCACAGCATCACGTACACGGCAGAATCATCCTACCACCCGAAGCGACAGCCACAGAGCGAGTGTCGCAACCAGGAGCACTGGCGGCACGGTGAGTGCCCCCAACCGCAGGAACTCCGACGTCGGCGGCTCGGCCTCGTGCCGGCGCACCGTTCGTCGCCACAGCAGCGTCGCCAGCGACCCCACGTAGGTGAGGTTGGGGCCGGTGTTGACGCCGATCAGCACTGCCATCACCGGGCCGGCGCCGCCGGCCGCGGCGGCGGGGAGCAGCAGCAGGACCGCGGGGAGGTTGTTGATCACGTTCGCGAGCACGGCGGCGAGGGCCGCGAGCGCAAGCAGCGACCACAGCGAGGAGCCGTGGGGAACCAGGTGGTCCACTGCGCTCCCCAGACCGCGGTACGAGACGGCGCTCACGATGAGCCCGAGCGCGAGCACGAACGCGAGAAACGGGACGTCCGCCGCCCGCGCCACGTCCCGGAGCGACGCCTTCCCGCTGCGCACAGTCGGGACCACGAGCGCGACCGCCCCGGCGGCAGCGGCAAAGGCGGGATCGATGTGAACGATCGAGGTGACGAAGAAGCCGAGCAGCGTAAGCGCGATCACCGCCACCGGGTAGATCGGCAGTGCGACGCGGCGCCCGCCATCCGTCACGCTGCGACCTACCAGGTCGCTGGCGAAAAACCGCCTCAGCACCAGCCACTCGACGGCGATCGCCGCCAGCCACGGCAGCGCCATGACCGCCCCGAACCGCACGAACGACAGCCCGCTCGCCCGGTACGCCAAGAGGTTGGTCAGATTCGACACCGGCAGCAGCAGCGAGGCCGAGTTCGCCAGGTGCGTGCACGCATAGACGTGAGGTCGGGCTTGGAGCCGAAGCCGCACCGCAGTGACGAAGACGACCGGCGTGAGCAAGACCACTGTCGCATCGAGGCTGAGGATCGCGGTCACGGTCGACCCCACGACGAACACGAGCGCGAGCAGTGCCACCGGTCGACCGCGCGAGGCGGCCGCCATCCACGTCCCGGCAGCGGCAAAGAGCCCATCGCGTTCCGCTATCCCGGCGAGCACCAACACCGCCGCGAGGAACCCGATCGTTGGTCCGAGGCTGCGCGCCTCCTCGGCTGCCACATGCAGCGGCAGGATGCCGAGCGCCAGCACCAGGGCTGCCGCTGGCACGGACACCACCGCCTCGGGGAGCCCCCGTGGTCGCACCACCGCGACGACCAGCGTGGCGCCGAGCAGGACGATCGCGAGGACCTCGGCAGGAACGCCTGACACGCTGTTCTCAGATCCGCCGGCCCGACGACGGCTGCGGCTTGCCCCCGGCGAAAGGGTCGAGGGCGGTGCTCATCATCCGAATGGTCGCCGCGACGGTCGCAGACCCGCCCAGACAACAGATCCGCCGGCCTTCGCCGTCACTCACCACTTCGACAGTGGCGGGCTGGTGAACGTGCTAGAGACCTGCTCGACGTCTTTGCTGCCGCACTCAGGGCAGACCGCCAGCTCCTCACGTTCGCTGAGGTGACAGGTGATCTCGAAGACCTTGCCGCCGGACTTGCACCTGTACTGATAGACGGGCATGGCATTCCCCCTTCGCACGCCTCAGTAGTGACCAGACCCGATTCATCGGTCCACTTTCTATGATAGTCGCATGGCCTGAAGGGTACATCTATTCCGATTCGTCACGCGGCCACCGGCTCGTACTCGCAGATCAGGCCGCCGAGGATGTCGATCCGGCGCACTCTCGGCACTTCGGGTGCGAACTCGCGGTCAGCTGAGCCCTCTGGGGTGCGCAAGTGGAGACCACGGTGCGGCCTCTGCGCATTGTAGTGCTCTGCGTATCGGCGTAGCACGTGATCGAGATGCCGTTCGCTGCCGATCAACGTGCGATCGAGGAGTTCATGTCGTACCGTGCGCACGAAGCGCTCGGCGAAGGCGTTGGCCTTCGGTGACCTGATCGGCGTGCGGATGACGCGAATGCCCTCGGTGCGCAGCACCTCATCGAACGGACCGCAGAACTTGGAATCGCGGTCACGGATGAGGAAGCGCACCGGCACATCGCGCTCATCGAGCTTGAAGCAGAGGTTGCGCGCCTGCTGGGTGACGAAGCTCCCATCTGGGCTTTGCGTCGCTGCGGTGAAGTGCACACGCCGAGTCCCGATCTCGATGAAGAACAGCACGTAGAGCGTCTTGAGCCAAGCGGTCTCAACCGTAAAGAAGTCACAGGCGAGGATCCCCTCAGCCTGCAAGCGCAAGAACTCAGACCAGCTGGGACCGTCCCTGCGCGGAGCGGGATCAAGTCCGGCGCCTACTAAGACCTTCTTCACGGTGGTGGCCGAGACCGCAAGCCCGAGCTTCTGGCATTCGCCCTTGATGCGCATGTAGCCCCAGCGCGGGTTGTCTTTCGCCATGCGCACGATCAAGGTCGCGAGCTTCGCGTCTATAGCTGGACGTCCCACGGGCCTGGTCTTGCGAGTCCACTTGCGCTTGGCCAGCTCACGATGCCAACGCAAGAGCGTGGCCGGGGTGACGACAAACGAAGACGAACGCTCGCGGGGAAGCACGCGGGACAAAGCCGTAAGGAACACCTTGTCGGTGCGGCGAAGCTTGGCGCGGCCGACCTTGCGCTTGAGCACCTTGACCTCGTGGCGAAGGACGATCAATTCGAGTTCGCGCGCTCGATCACCGGCTGGCGAAGGGACGCGCAGCAAGAGTCGCAGCAAGAGATAGAGAAGGGAGGGCAGCATGACTCGGCGATCCTTCGTCAAGGCTGGCCGGAGGGCGAATCTGGATAAACGTACCCTACACATCAGGTTGGCTTGCCTCTACGCCACGTCCTCTGCCCACGTGTACCGCACCCGAAGATCATTGTGCCATTCGTGCCTCAAGTGCTCGTCGTGCTGCAGACGACCAACGACGATCCCCGGAGCGATGCCATTCTCAGCGGCGAATGCGCATATGGCCTGCGGCATGAAGTCGCCGCGCGTAACGAGCCGCGCATACTCGCCCGGTGGAATCAGCGCGTCGCGGGCAAACGCATTGGCTTCTGCCTCGCGAGCGGTGCGAGACGAAGCGGCGTCGTCGTTCTCTATGATCACGTCGCGCTTGTCGTGCAACAGGATGTGACCGAGCTCATGGAAGAGGCTGAACCAGAAGATGTCGGCCCAAGCTCCACGGATCGTCATCGCCAGAACCGCTCTGTCGCGACCGATTCGGAACGTGGCACCGTGGACTCGCGTGCCGGGAAAGTGAGGAAGGAGCACCAGAGCCACGCCAGCATCTTCGAGCACTGCTGAGAGCTCCGGCAAGAAGGCCTCGGGTTCACGTGACGTCATGGCGCGGATGGCGCCAAAGCCACCCTGCAGCCGCGCTCGGTTGAAGGCCTCCGTGTCGATCCGCGCGGCACAGTGTTCTGCGAGTCGCAGCCAGGCGGCGACCGCCTCCGGCGACCGGCGATGGCTCCTCGAAGCCCCCTGGCGAAAGGCGGGCTCGTACATACGTACGCTGGGGATGGCCAACAGTGAGGCCACACCGAAGAACTTCTGCAGCTCGCGGACTTTCTCAATAGGCTTCGTTGTCTTGGCAACCGCGCCAGCCTTGATGAGCTGCGGGTAGCAGTAGGCTCTCACGAGTCCACTTTCGCTCTTCAGCCGTTGCTGCTCAGCGTCACTCTGCTGCCGAGCAAGAGTGAGGCGATACTCCGACTCAAGTCCGAGCCAGACATGGGCCGGCACCCCAACGACCATCTCAAGCTGAAGCGCCGTATCGGGGGTAATGGTCTTCTCACCCTTGAAGATCGGACTCAGCTTCGAGGCTGGTCGCAACATCCGCCTTGCAAGTTCGTCCTTGTTCATTCCCAGTTCGTCAATGACCTCCTCGAGGTACTCACCCGGCGGAATCGCCAGATCGGAACCGATGCTGCTCTCAGTCGCCATAGTGTTTGCTCACCTCCTCGACGAGCACGATTTCGAGTCGCTCTCCCTCCAGTGTGAAGATCAGGCGGCAGAAGCCTGTCAGCTTGATTGCCCACTGACTCGCCCGGTTTCCCTTGAGCGGATGGCATTCGAGGCCGGGGTGTCGCTCGAGCTCCTCGATGTCGCGGGTATGCTTGATAATGTTGATTCTCTCGATGTACTTGCGCGCGACCTGCTCCCCATAGGCCTGAACAGCGGCACCGGAGCGCTCGTATTGACGCTGGAGCTTCTTCGTCCGGAATCTGATCTCCACGCGGTCCTCGCCGGGCCATATGGCTTCTTTACCCAAAGGGTAAAGAAACCATAACGCAGACCAGCGCGCACGTCAACACCGTCTATACCTCTGGGGTGAAGACGATGCAACCTGTCTGGCGCGAGCGTACGGTCGCGGACTCGCAGCATCGCCACAGGTCCACCAGCCCTGTGCGACGCCAGAAGATGCTGCACACGGTAACGCGGCCGACGCGAAGCCGACGAGCAGACGGAGATCACGGTCGGCGATGACGCTCTCACCGCGGTCGCCTGGCTGGGCCCCTCCTGGACGGTATTTGCCGAGGACTGCTTGTGGCACTGTTCAGCGCCCCGAAGCGGCACTCGAAGGTGCGTTACGTTCGCCCGGCAATCTGTGTTGGGTATGGCTCGTCTCGTCGGCGGCGGGGCGGTCAAACTCGATCTGAGCAGGAGCATGTACGATGGCTCGTCATCCGCCGTTCTGAAAAGGGCATCCGCGTGGCAATTGCGGTATGCTGCATTGAAAAGCCGCTAGGGGTGCCTCGCGAGAGGCTGAGAGGCTCGTTGCCAACCCTTGCACCTGACCTGGGTCATACCAGCGGAGGGAAGCGTGCATTCGGGCTCGTCAGGGTCGCTGCCACGCTGGCGGCGGCCCTTCTCTGCGGAGGTGTGACGTGCTCGAACTGCCAGCCATCGGAAAGGTCTCGCCGGACGTCTTCGCTTCCCTGATCTACCCAAGGCTCGGACATCCGCGGCCCGAGGTGCTCGTCGGCCCCCGTAACGGCGTAGATGTGGCGATCGTCGACCTCGGCGGGGGCAGGGTGCTGGCGACCACCTGTGACCCGGTGTTCGTCGTTCCCCAGTTCGGCTTTCGCCGGGCGGCCTGGTTTGCCGTCCACATCCTGGCCTCCGACGCCGCCATGTCCGGCCTGGCTCCGGCCTACATGGCCATCGATCTCAATCTGCCGCTGGAGATTCAAGAGAACGAACTGACGGAGCTGTGGGACGGCATCCACGAGACCTGCGCCGACCTCGGCATCGCCATCGTCTCGGGGCACACCGCCCGTTACGAGGGCTGCGCTTACCCGATGGTCGGTGGGGCGACCGTCATGGCAGTGGGCGAGAAAGCAAGCTACGTCACCTCGGCCATGGCTCGTCCCGGAGACGTGCTGATCTGCACGAAGGGAGCTGCGATCGAGGCTACAGCCCTGTTTGGCGTCACCTTTCCAGATGCACTAAGAGCGAGGATCGGGGCCGACCTCGCCGGGCGGGCCGAGCGCCTCTTTGAACAGATGAGCGTGGTCGAAGAGGCCCGCATCGCGGCCGCCTATGGGGTCAGGGATCAGGGTGTCACCGCCCTGCACGATGCCACCGAGGGTGGCGTAATTGGCGGCATCTTCGAGATCGCCCAGGCATCGGGGGTCGGCGTTCGCTTCAATGAGCAGGCGGTGCCAATCCGTCCAGAGGTGGAGGCCGTGTGTCGGGTCGTCGGCATCGATCCGCTCACTGCCATCTCGGAGGGCACGCTGCTTCTGACCGTGCGGCCCGAGCACGCCGACGGGGTCCTTCTGCGTCTGAGAGAGGCAGGCACGGTGGCGTGCGTCATCGGAGAGATCGTGACGGCCGCCCATGGCATGGTGCGCCTCAGCGACCGGGGAGAACGGCCTCTCGAACATCCCCAGGTGGATCCCTTCTGGGCGGCCTTCGGCCGTGCCCTGGAGGCCGGCCTGTGACGCTCGCGCGGATCTTGACGATCGCCGGCAGCGACTCCGGAGGCGGCGCCGGCATCGAGGCGGACCTGAAGACGATCGAACGGCTGGGTGGCTATGGCATGGCCGCCGTCACGGCGGTGACCGCGCAAAACACGCAAGGCGTGTTCGGCGTCTGGCCGCTTCCGCCCGAGGCCGTCCAGCGACAGATCGAGGTGGTCGTCGAGGACATTGGCGTGGATGCGATGAAGACGGGCATGCTCGGCTCTGCTGCCATCGTCCGTTGCGTGGCGTCGACCCTGCGACGGTGTGGACCGATCCAGCTTGTGCTCGATCCCGTGATGGTGGCCAAAGGCGGGGATCGTCTCCTCGAAGCCGAGGCAGAGAGTGCCTTACGCGAGGAACTGCTGCCCCTCGCCGCGCTGGTCACCCCGAACTTGCCGGAGGCCGAGACACTGACGGGCCTGCCCACACGCACGCGCCGCGAGCGCGAGAAGGCGGCTCGCTCGCTTGTCGAGATGGGCGCACAAGCTGCCTTGATCAAGGGTGGTCACGGGGAGGGGAATATCGTCGAGGATCTCCTCTTTGACGGACGGGAGCTGTCCGTCTTTCAGGACGAGCGTCTGCAAACCACTCATACCCACGGCACGGGCTGCACGCTTTCTGCCGCCATCGCCACCGCACTGGGACAAGGACAGCCTCTGTTTTCGGCAGTGGCTCTCGCCAGGCGCTACGTGCGGGCCGCCATCCGCCTTGCGCCGGGATTGGGCAAAGGCCAGGGGCCGTTGAGCCACGCCGCTGGGCAGGCGCCATGGATCTGAGCTTGCAGGTCTTGATAGACCGTCAGCGCGTGCCCGCAGCCGAGGTCGGGCGTTGG
The DNA here is from genome assembly GCA_003132585.1 of Actinomycetota bacterium. GTDB lineage: Bacteria > Actinomycetota > Thermoleophilia > UBA2241 > UBA2241 > PALSA-647. Next base: position 10,074 of record PKYG01000118.1, on the reverse strand, counting down.
CTGCGGTCGGCAGCGCGCGGCGGCGTGACCGGGGTGCAGCTTCGCGAGAAGGCCGGCCCCAGTCGCGAGAGCTATGCCTACGGGGAACTGGTCGCCCGTGTGGCGCGCGAGCTCGGGCTGTGGTTCTCGGTTAACGACCGTCTCGACCTGGCTCTGGCCCTGGAAGCAGATCTCGTGCACCTGGGCCCCGACGATCTGCCGCCCGGGGCAGCGCGCCGCGTCGCCCCGACGCTGGGCCTCGGCCTTTCGGCCCGCAATCTCGACGAGCTTGCGTGGGCGCAATCATTTGACCCCGTGTATGTCGGCTACGGTCCCGTATGGCCCACGCCATCGAAGGCGGACGCCGCCCCTGCCGTGGGTCTTGCCGACCTGGCCGAGGCCGTTCGTCGTTCTTCCTGCCCGATCGTTGCGATTGGCGGCATCCAGCAAAGCAACGCCGCCTCGGTCTGGGCCGCCGGTGTGGCCGGCTTGGCCGTGATCTCGGCCTTGACTGAGTCTCACGACCCGGATCAGGCCGCCCGTGGCCTGATCAGCAGTCGCCAGCAAACCTGAGGGTAGGGGCCAAGTGTCCGTGGCAGAGCCTGTTTTGATATCGACCGGCGGCCAGTCATTGCGGGTTCGATGCTCGACTTCAGCGGCAGGAAGAGTCATGTGCCGTCGTCGCGGCGCAGACTTCCCCGAGCATCTCCAGCGTGAGCAGGGCACCATCACGGTCGCCACGCACACGACTCGCCGCCCCCGACGCAGGCCGGCGGGATGACATGAGCCGGGCGCAATCCTCCTCTCCAGTGTGGCGCGTCGAGCAGAGGGGGCTCGAAGCCGTCCCAGCGCAGGAACGTCGTGGCGGTGCGCGCGGCATCTTCGCAGTCTGGTTTGCAGGCAACCTGGCCATCACGTCGGTTGTGATCGGCGCCGTGGTGGCCAGTTACGGTCTCTCCGTCGTGCAGAGTCTGATCGCACTCCTGGGTGTCTTCTCGTTTCTGATCGTCGGCTACTTCGGCCTTCCTGGAATGCGAACGGGTAGGCCCACGATGGCCCTCTCCGAGGCGTCCTTCGGCCACTGGGGCAACATCGTTCCAAGCGCCCTGTCGTGGCTCAACCTCGTGGGCTGGGAAACCGTCGTACTCGTGATCGCGGCCTATGCCCTCGAGGCCGCCTATGAGGCCGCCTTCAACGTGCCATCGAGCTCGGGAGCACTGGTGATCGCCTTGGCTGTGGTGGCCACTCTCGCCTTCTCCATCGCCTTCGTCGGCCACGCGGCAATCGTCATGATGCAGACCGTCTTCTCGTGCCTGTTCGGTGTCCTGACGGTGGTGGTCACCGCTCTCCTGCTGCCTCGAGTCCACTGGCATGCGCTTCTGGGGACACACAGCGGGCCGTGGCTTGCTGGGGTTGTCCCTGCCCTCTCGATCGTGATCGCCGCGAGCGGGCTATCTTGGGTGAACATGGCCTCGGACTACACGCGATACCTGCACCCGAACACCCCCGCCCGCCGGGTCGTCTGGGCCACCACCTTGGGGGCAGCGATCCCGGTCTTTTCCCTCATGGCGCTCGGCGTCGTTCTCGCCTCGACCGCGCCATCTTTGGCTTCGGCCGTCAATCCGGTCGGAGCGCTGGAAGCCATGTTGCCACCCTGGATTAGGGTGCTGTACCTGCTCACCGCCGTCGGAGGCATGGTCACCGGCGACATCCTCGACATCTACTCGGCGGGGCTAAGCCTCCTCGCTGCCCACGTGCGTCTTCCCCGTTCGCGCACGGTGTTCGTCGACGCCGCCCTCTCTCTTACGGCGAGTCTCTATGTCTTGTTGGTCGCAAAGAACGTCGTTGGCACCTTTGAAGCCTTCCTCAGTCTGGTGGCGGGCGTCCTGGCCCCCTGGACTGCGATCTTCCTCTTGGACAGCCGGCGCTGGCATCGGGAGGGCTATCCCGGTCCAGGGGGAGCAAGAAACCGCTGGCACTGGCAGGCCTGCACCGCGTGGCTGGTTGGGACTGCGGTGTCGGTTGCGTTCACTTCCACCGGCGTCTTCTCCGGGCCCCTGGCCGTGGGCGTGTTCGAGGGTTCGTCGCTGGGCTTCATCCTCGGGTTCTTCGTGACCCTCACTCTGTATGCGGGGTTAGGACTGCTGTCGCGGCCGCGCCGGCGCGGCAGAGCGCCGGGAGTGGGCGCTAGCTAGGGTCGCGAGACAGGGCGGGAGTCGCCAGGAGCCCCGAGACTTTCCAGAACGAGCGGCAGCTCCTCGAAGCGACGGATGAGGGCATCGCCGGTCGAGACGGCGGCGTCACTGTCGTTGGCGCCGAGGAAGTTCACCGCCAGCATGCCCGCCGCCTGCGCGCCGGCTATGTCGGTGCGCTGAGAGTCGCCGACGTGCACCGCCTCGCTCGGTCGCACACCTAGCTCGGCAAGCACGCAGCGAAAGACGCGCGGGTCGGGCTTGCTCCTGCCACGCTCGTTGGAGAAGTACGTCGAGCCGAAGAACTGCAGCAGGTCGCGGCGGAGCAGAAGTTCGCGTAAGACGCTTCCCGGCGCATAGCCTGTGTCGGCGATGATCGCCAGCTTGTACCGTGCTGCCAGTTGCGGCAGCACGAGCGACACGCCGGGCACGACCTTGGGTGGCAGATCGAGCGCAAGGCGCTCGAAGAAGTCGACGGCGCGCGCCACCACCTTGTCAGGCGGACTGACTCCAAGGGTGGCGAAAGCGACCTCCAGGGTCTCCAATGCGCTGGGGGTACGGTACTTGTTGCACCACACCTCATCGAACCAGCTGTAGGCGGCGCGGAGCGCGTCGCGGATCGCCGCTTCGCTGCGCGGCTTTCCGAGGGCGCCGAGCTCCTCGGCGAGCAGCTGGACGTGACAGCGCTTGTGTTCCGGGTCGTCGTCACTGATGAACAGCGTGTCCCAGAAGTCCAAAGTGACTGCCTTGAGCATGTCCCGAGCTTAGCAGATAGGTGGGTTTGCAGCAGGAGACGGCACAGCAGTAGGTGGCGCAACACACGGCGCCGTTGCGAATGATCGGCCTGAAACGGCCGTGGTTGACGCCCGCGCTCTGGGGCTGCACATCACCGCCAAACCTGCACGACGCCAAGAGGTGCTGCACACGTCCACCTCGCCGACCCCCCTGCCGACATGGAGCGCACCGAACAGGTTCGTGGTCGGCCGCTCTTCCGTGCCTTTGGTGCGCCACACCTCGTTGCCGGCACCGCACCCCAGAGCGAAGCTGCTGTTCACATCAGACACGCGTCTGGGGGAGAGCATGCGAGGTCACCTGAGAAAGCGCGGCGAGCCGGGATCCTGGGAGTACATCGTCGACATCGGCCTGGCGGCAGCGCAGAGGTGCGGATCCTGCAACAAGCGCCTGTGGATCGAGCGCCGCCCCAAAGAGAGCTGCTCGAAGTGCGGCGGTGCCTTGAGGGAGACCGAGGAGCGCCGAAGAGAGACCAAGGCCGGCTTCGCAACCCAGAAAGAGTGCCAGCAAGCGGTGAACAAGCTGCTGGTCGCCGTCGAGGCACAGACCTACTCGGCGCCGACCAAGGCCAACGTGAGGCAGTACCTCTGCAAGGAATGGCTACCGGCCGTGAAGGCGACCATCAGACCTTCCACCTACAACTCCTACGTGCAGCACGTCGAGTGCCACATCGCGCCGCACATCGGCTCGGTGAAGCTGCAGAAGCTCTCAGGAAGCCAGGTCAACGCTCTCTACGCGAAGCTCGCCGAGAGCGGCGCCAAGAACGGCAAGAAGGGCATCTCGGCGATGACCATCCACCACGTCCACGCCTGCCTGCACAAGGCGTGTAAGGACGCGGTCAGGTGGGGTCACATCTCAAGGAATCCGCTCGATGCGGCCGACCCGCCGCGCAAGAAGGGCGACGGCACGAAGGAGATGAAGACCTGGACGAAGGAGCAGTTGAAGGCGTTCCTCGAGGCGATGAACGACGAGCGTCTCTACGCCCTCTGGCACACGATCGCCATGACGGGCATGCGCAGAGGTGAGGCGATCGGGTTGAGGTGGTCAGACATCGACCTCGAGAACTCAAGGCTCTCCGTGCGCCGCGCCCTCATCCCCATCAACCGCGAGGTTGTGGTCTCAGAGCCGAAGACGGCCAAAGGACGGCGCGTCATCGCCATCGATGCGGGCACCGTCGAGGTCTTGAAGGGTCAGGCGGCACGCCAGCTTGACGAACAGGGAGAGTGGGATGCGGCCTGGGTCGACTCGGCCTACGTGTTCACGGCCGAGAACGGCGCCGCGCTCGACCCCGAGTCGGTGACGCGCTACTTCCGCCAGGCGGTGGGAAAGTCAATGCTGCCGCCGATCCGTCTGCACGACCTCCGCCACACGCACGCCACCCTGGCACTCCAAGTGGGCATCCATCCCAAGGTCGTCTCCGAGCGCCTCGGACACGCCACAGTCTCGATCACGCTCGACACCTACTCACACGCGATCCCGGCGATGCAGGAAGAGGCGGCGGCGCTGATCGCAGGGCTGGTGTTCGCGAGGAATTAGCTCGGGGACAATGGACCCAGAATGGGCTTCGCGGCACTCACGTGGCGCCCTCAGTGCACGCGGGGTCAGTTCATAAGCGGGGTTGCCGCCGGCCCGGCTGGGAGCAGATCGACCGTGAATGTGGTGCCCACCCCGGGCACGCTGTCGACCCACACCTTCCCGCCCATCGCCTCGGCGAGCTCCTTGACTATGGCCAGGCCGAGCCCGGTCCCGACTTGCCGATCCTTGGGGCTGCGTTCGTACAGGTAGAACCGCTCGAAGGCGTGCTCGACGTCCTCACTGTTCAGCCCTGCTCCGGTGTCGCGAACCCGGATCGATCCGGCCGGCACCGTTTCGATCGTCACCTGGCCACCGGCAGGCGTGCAGCGCAGGGCATTCTCGACAAGGTTGCTCACCACCTGCACGAGCCGGTCCTCGTCGCCGGTGACGGTCGGGCCCGCCGTGCCATCAGCTGCTTGCTCCTGGCGTTGCACGAACAGCTCTACCCCGAACTCGCGGGCCTGCGGTTCATAGCGTCGCCCGACTTCGTCGGCGACGCGCCGCAGATCCACCGACTCCATGCGTACGGCGAACGTGCTCTGGCGCATCTTGCCCAGGTCGATCAGGTCGGCGACCAGGCGTTTCAGGCGCCCCGATTCGGCCGTCACGACCTCGGCGGCGTCACTGGAAGACACAGCGCCCTCGCCCAGCAGTTCGGCATAGCCCTCAATTGCGGCGAGCGGCGTCTTGAGCTCGTGACTGACCGACATCAGGAACTGTCGCTCGGCTGTCTCGGCCTGGTTGAGCCTCTGCGACATGTAGTTGAACGACTCCGCCAGGGTCGCAAGCTCGGCGGGACCCTTGACCGGAATCGGCTCCGGCCGCTCCCCGTGTGCGACCGCCACGCTGGCCTCAGCGACCTGCTTGACCGGCCGGGCAATGCGCCGGTTCAAGTACCAGGCGGCTATACCGGCGAATGGCGCCAATAGCGCATACAGCAAACCGCCCTGGATAGCCGCGCCCAACAACCGCGCGTACCACTGGAGCGGTTGCTTATGGGGATCGGCGATGATCCACTCAGCCGTGTCGGGGCCTGTGCGCCAGATAGCGTACTCGGCGCCGTCCGCAGTACGGCCTGCCTTCCAGCCATGTTCTTTGAGGTAGTCGCCGAGTGCTCGGAAATGCTGCGTGAACTCCGCGTCCGTGAGAGTGGACGGAAGTGGCGGCGGGATGTCAAAGGGCATCTCACCGCCGGGGATGCCGATGCGCAAGCCGTTACTGCTCCTTCGATATGCGGTCCACATGGACGGCGGCAGCATGGTTCGCACCGGCAGCGAAACTTGACCGCTGAGGAGCATGGTGCCACCGTTCTGCCAGCCGGCCCCTTGGGCTTTGTCGATGATCTGTTTGATGCGTTTGTATGCAGCGGCGTCGAACCACAGACCTTTTCCGCCGATGTACAGGGGATCCCCGGGCTCCATGGCGGATCCGGTGACGATGGGCTGGCTGTTGTAGGCGATGTTCAGCTCGGCCAATGCCTGATCGGGCGGGGTGAAGTACTGATTGCGACTGTCTTGCCTGTGGCTCCACCACACGCCGACCATGACAAGCGCAAAGAGGGCCGCCAGGGTTACGAACACCGAGCGATAGAGCGTGATCTGAATGGGCACACGGCGACCTCGCTGCACGAAGACCCAGACAGTCTCAACGAGCGAGATAACGACGACGATGACGCCAATCAGCAGGGCGACCACGAGGAAGACGGACCAGGGCACGATGCCCAGGCGCGACGCGGCGAAGAGAACGACCAAGGCAAGCGCGACAAGAAACCCCGGGCGGACCTTCCCCGGGCGAACCTTTCCTAGGCGGAACTTCACTGGCGCACCGCCTTGTAGCCGGCGCCGCGCACGGTCTCGATGAGTTCCGGCCTGCCCAGCTTGGCGCGCACCTGGGCGACGTGCTGGTCGACCGTGCGCGTGCCGCCGGGGTAGTCGAGGCCCCAGACGCGGTCGAGCAGCACCTCGCGCGAGAACAGCAGACCGGGGTTCTCCATGAAGAAGGCGAGCAGCTCGAACTCGGTGGCAGTGAGTTCGATGGGCCGGCCGCCGACGTGAACCTCGTGCCGCGGCCGGCTCAACGTGACGCCGGCGAGCGCGAGCTCGTCGGCGCGCGGAGCAGCGGTGCCACGCCGCAGCACCGCCTTGACGCGCGCCGCCAGCTCGCGTGGCGAGAAAGGCTTAGGCACGTAGTCGTCGGCGCCGAGCTCGAGGCCAGCCACACGATCGGCCTCTTCGTCGCGTGCCGTGAGCATGATGATCGGCAGCGACGAGTCAGCGCGGATGCGGCGGCATACCTCGAGGCCGTCCATGCCGGGCAGCCCGATGTCGAGCACAACGAGGTCGACGCGGTGGCGCGGGAGCTCTGCCAGCCCCTCCTCGCCTGTCCGCACACAGATGACGCGCCGGCCGTCACGCTCAAGTGCGATACGCACCACATTCGCGATGCTCTGCTCGTCCTCGATGACGAGGATGACTCCGGCGCTCAACGAACCCCACCTCCCCGACCGGCCTCGCTCGACCGCCACTCATGGTATCAACTCGCTGGTCAGCGAACTCCGGGTGCTCGCACATCCCTCAAGCGACGCACCGTCTCAAATGAACCCGTTGCAGAGTGTCGGCGGTGTCGTTCTGCGTGAGGTCATCGGTGTGTCAGAGGACGGTAAATCGCATTGTGCGCACGGCACGAGCCGTTCGCATGCCCGATCCGGCGCGGGGCCGTCTCTGGCTTCATTGTGCGCTGTAGGCCGGCAGCCATCCCAAGGTCGTCTCCGAGCGCCTCCGCCACGCGACCATCTCGATCACGCTCGACACCTACTCACACGCGATCCCGGCGATGCAGGAAGAGGCGGCGGCGCTGATTGCGGGGCTGGTGTTCGCCGAGTAGACCGCTCTCACCCGCTCACCCGGTAGCGGCACCAGCTCTGGACTGGCCCACCAAGGTCATGCCGACCGCCACTTGAACCGTACCCTTGAGATTGGCAGGCCGTGCGCGTCTCACGAGCCAGTGTGATCCGACCTTGCTTTGGAGTGGTCCTCAGACCTGACACTCAGAAGAGGCCAGCGTGCGTGGAAACCGGATGGAACGGGACTTCACCTAGCCTCGCTATGAGAGCGCAGTGCGGCGACCAGGAACGGCACACCAAGTACGACAAGCACGATGCCGATGATGAAGGCGGGCCGCGTGCCCAAATGGTGGCTGGTTGAGAGCAACACGTGTGCGAGGGCGATGATCCCGGTCACCATGAGGATGATGCCGACGCGCAGATTGTTGTTCCTTGACAGTCTTCTCATCCAACCTCCCATCGCCCGATGAGCCGGCCCTCGTCGGCTATCACCAGGTAGTCGAGCAGCTCCATGTTGCCGGTGCGCCCAAGCTCATTGTGCCTTCACGGTTCCCCGCTGTCACCGCTTTGGACCTCCTCGCACGCCATCCCAGCGATGCAGGAAGAGGCGGCAGTGCTGATCGCGGGGCTGGTGTTCGCAGCAGAGACCGAGCCGATGCGAAGCCGACTGACTCTCGGCTCGTTCAACGAGCTCGCCAGCTAGGCTTGCGGCGGATCGCTGAGTGACTCCAACTCTTTGCCGGACAGCATCCAGGCCCCCAAGAAAGATGCGATTCCGACGACCAGTGCCACCAAGCCGTGCTTTACGTGCTTGTGTGCAGAACCGGCGAGATGTCCGGGGAAGAAGCTGGGCAGCGAGCCGGCAGGTGTCACCCAGTAGTAGATGGCAAGCGCGATGAGCGCGACACCGATGATGATGAGAAGGACCATGTATGTTCTCCGCCTGTTCATGCAGCTCCCTTCCTTGGTTTCGGTTGCAGCATGATGGTTCGCCAAGCCCGTGCGATTGCCTACTGACGAAATGACGACACCTACTCACACGCGATCCCGGCGATGCAGGAAGAGGCGGCGGCGCCGATCGCGGGGCTGGTGTTCGCGGGGACGTAGAAGCGCAGCTTGTCGGGCAGCTTCGGGCGTGCAGCCTTGACCAGCCCCTGCGTGGGGCGTCATCTCTCCAGGGAAGTTCACACGGCACAGTCTGGGTTCTACACTGGTTGTATGAGACGTTGGCACGGAGGGGTCGTCGCTTTGGCCACGCTGCTGGCGCTCGCCGCAGCTGCCTGTAGTGGGCACACAACGGCTGTGGTGAGCAGCGGTATCCCTTCGGCATGGGCCAACGCTCCCGGCTGGGTCAAGGTGGCGTCGTCCAGCGGCCGCATGGGTTCTGCCTGGGCGTGGACCCCGTACTTCCACATGGACGGCGGGAAGTTGCGCGTGGTTGGTCGCCTCCTGACGCCCGGTAACTCTGGAGTCCAGTGGGATGTAGCAGTCGTTCCGCACAAGCCCAGGAGCCTCGCTGATGGCTGCGGGATCAAGATGCTGGACACCGAGAACGACCCGGCTATGCGGAATGAGATGTACTTCGTTGGCATCTCCCAGCGATCCCTTGCTGCGGGCGACTACCGCGTTGATATCGAAGGATCGCCGGGCAGCTACAGCATCACGGTCTACGTCCAGAAATAGAGCCGGTTCTTGGTGGAGAGCTTCCTGGCCACGTCCAGCGAGGTCAGACCGCACGAAGCGTTGGGCCAGCGCCCGCCGCTTGCGGCGCACCGCGCAGATCAACGCCTATATGGGGCCCTAACTCTCTAAGAACCTTGACACGGTGCACTTGCCGGCATCGATAGCTTCATGATATCATCACGCTATCGACATACGACGCTCTCGGCGAGCGCCGGCTACCTGTGGAGGAATCGTCATGACTGCCGAACGTCAGGTCAAGGTTCTGAGCGGCTGGATAGCCCTGCCCGTCACCGTCCTGCTCTACATCGTCGGGCCGGTGTTGCTCTATTTGTCGTCCACCTCGGGCGTCAAGGACGCTGCCGGCAAGACGCAGCCCGTCGCCTGGATGCTCTGGGTGGGCCTCGTCGCGCTGGGTCTCGCGATCCTCTCCTCCTTCGGCTACTTCACCCTGCAGCCCAACGAAGCGCGACTGCTCATCCTCTTCGGCGACTACCGGGGCACCACGCGCCAGGGGGGCTTCTGCTGGGGCAACCCGTTCTATGGCAACGGTCCCTCAGGCCAGGGCAAGTCGCGGGGGTTCGGGCTCAAGCGCGCCGACAGGGGCGAGGCGCAGGTCGCCCGGCGTCTGCCCCGCTACAAGGTGTCGCTGCGCGCCCGCACGCTCAACGGTGACAAGCTCAAGGTCAACGATAGGGCCGGCAACCCGGTCGAGATTGCGACCGTCGTGGTGTGGCACGTACACGACACGGCGCAGGCCGTCTTCGACGTCGACGACTTCGAGGCTTACGTGGGCATGCAGAGCGAGACGGCGCTGCGCCACCTCGCCACCGCGTATGCCTACGACCACGGCGAGGGCGAGGAGACCGAGATCACCCTGCGCGGCAACGTCGACGAGGTCTCCCAGGCCCTCAAGGAGGAGTTGCAGGAGCGCCTGGCCAAAGCCGGCGTGGAGGTCGACGAGGCGCGGCTAACTCATCTGGCCTACGCGCCGGAGATCGCCCAGGCGATGCT
>PKYG01000014.1:5980-22578 GCA_003132585.1 Actinomycetota bacterium | reverse complement strand
CGCATCGAGCTGGGGCAGTACTAAGCAAACGCAAGACATGCGAGAGATGCGACGGGCGGGCCGTACGGCCCGCCCGTCGCATCTCTACAACTCCCAGTACGCCTTCTGCGCGTCGACGGCGCGCTCCACAGCTGCCATCGCCCGTTGTTGCGGCTTGCCGACGGGGTGCGCCCGCTCGTCGGCGAGCGCCGCGAGCATCGCCGCGACCGCGGCCGCGGACGCACGCCGGTCATAGCCGCCCTCGAGCACCAGCGCGAGACGTGCCTCGCAGAGCTCCTGCGCCAGCGCCAGCGAGTGCAGCGCCATGTGCGCAAAGCCGGCGTCGGTGACGTCCATCCCCCCGAGCGGGTCGTCGCGGTGCGGATCCTGCCCGGCCGAGACCAGGATCGCCTGTGGCGCGAATTGGCGCACGATCGGCTCCACGACGTTGGCGAAGCCGAAGGCGTAGTCGCCGTCCGTGCAACCGCCCGGCAGCGGCACGTTCACCGTGAAGCCCTCGCCGTCACCTTCGCCGCACTCGTCGAACCAGCCGCTGCCCGGGTAGTGCGGCCATTGGTGCAGAGAGACGAACAACACGCGCCGGTCATCGTAGAAGGCCGCCTGCGTGCCGTTGCCGTGGTGCACGTCCCAGTCGATGATCGCAACGCGCTCGTAGCCGCGCTGCAGTAGGCTCGCGGCAGCGATCGCGACGTTGTTGAACAGGCAGAAGCCCATCGCCCGGTCGGGCGTCGCGTGGTGACCAGGCGGGCGGACGAGGGCAAACGGCACCTCACCCTCGTCCCAGAGCTCGACCGCGGTCAACGCACCGCCAACGGCGAGCAGCGCGATCGCGAAGCTCCGCGGCGACACGTGCGTGTCGGCATCGATCCAGTGTCCGCCACCCTGGGCGGCGCGGCGGATCATCTCGAGATGCGCCGGAGTGTGCACGAGCAACACATCGGCCTCGGTCGCCGGCTTCGGCTTCACGACGTCGATCTGGGGCCAGAGGTTGCTCGCCTCGAGGTACGCGACGATCGTCGCGATGCGGTCGGCGCCCTCCGGGTGCCCGCCGGTGTCATGTTCGGCATAGGCCTCGTCCCACACGATCGCCGTCTTCACTCACATCCTCCTGGTCCGCGCCGCGCGACGCTAGCAGGGACAATCGTCGCGCGGCGCCCCACCCGGCACGAGTTCCTTGCCGTAGGGCATGCAGGGCGTCTCCAACTCGTATCCGCGCGCCGCGAAGAACGCGGTCGAGACATCGTTGCCCCCGAGGATCTGGCACTTGCATTTGACCGCGCCCCTTGCGCGAAAGCGCTCCTCGAGCTCGTCCATCAGCGCCGTCGCCACGCCGCGGCGCTGCCACGCCGGCACTACGCCGAGATGGTACACGTAGGCGCGGCGCCCGTCCCAGCCGCCCATCGCCGAGCCGATCACGGCGCCGGCGGCGTCGCGCGCGACGAGGAACAGGTCGGGGTCGCGCTCGAGCTTGAGCAGCACGTGCTCGCGACCGTCCGAGGGTCGCATCCAGAGGCCGCTCTCCTGCCACGCATGGAAGACCGCGTCGAAGTCGTCGGGGACGAAGTCGACGATCGTGAAACCAGGCTGCGATGTGACGGTCATGCGGCGTTCCTCCGACGGTCGGTGCACCGGCATTGTACCGCAGAGCGTTTGATAGAATCGGGGCGAGCTACCGGGAGGGGTCGATGGACACGTTCGACGCACTGCTCGCGCGGCGCAGCATCCGCCGCTACACGAGGGAGGACGTCTCGCCTGAGGCGGAGCAGAAGCTCATCGAGGCCGCCTTTGCGGCGCCCAGCGGCAACAACGCGCGGCCGTGGCACTTCGTCTTCGTCCGCAACCGCGAAACGCGCGCGCAGCTTGCCACGATGCACGAATGGACGGGCATGCTCGACAAGGCGCCGCTCGTAGTCGCCGTGCTCGGCAACGCCGACGACAACCCGTGGTGGATCGAAGACTGCGCCGCCGCCGCCGAGAACATCCTCGTCGAGGCGACGGCGCTCGGTCTCGGCGCCGTCTGGTGCGGCATGCGCGAGGACGCCACCGAGGCCGTCGGCTGCGAGGCGGCTTGCTGCATGGTGCTCGGCATCCCCGTGGGCAAGTGGCGCGTGCTGGCGCTGATCGGCGTCGGCCACCCCGCCGCACACAAGCAGCCACGCACACAGCTGCAGCCCGGCAAGCTCTCGTTCGAGCGCTTCGGCAAGCGCTCCCGTTAGGGGCGACGGTGGCAAGCGAGAAGCTCGAGCGCGAAGGCGGCTCCGCCGCCACGCTCGAGCGCGACATCCAGGCAACCGCCCGGCGGATCTTCAGCCTGATCGAGCGCCCCAAGGCGTCGCCGTTCTCCAGCACCCGCTGGCAGAACGAGATGATGGACTGGGCGATGGCCGACGAGAGCCTCAAGGTCGAGCTCTTCCGCTTCGTCGACGTCTTCCCCACGCTCCGGTCGCGCGGTGAGATGGCGCGCCACCTGCGCGAGTACTTCGGACAGCCGGGACTGCACACCCCGCGGCTGCTCGGCCTCGGCATCGGCTTGGCCGGCCCGCACTCGCCACTGGCGCCGATCGCCTCGACCGTGATCCGTCGCCAGCTGGAGTCGTTCGCGCAGCGCTTCATCGTCGGCCGGGACGCCGCCCAGGCGCTGCCGGCCCTCAAGGCGCTGCGCGACCGTACAACGGGCTTCACGCTCGATGTGCTCGGTGAGGCGTCGGTCAGCGAAGCGGAGGCCGACGCCTATGCCAAGGCGTATATGGACTTGATCGACGGGCTGCAAGCGGCGACAGCCGCCTGGCAGCCCGTCGCGACCGTCGACGACAGCGCCTGGGGCCCGCTGCCGCGCGTCAACCTCTCGCTCAAGATCACCTCCCTGTACTCACAGATCGACCCGATCGACTTCGCCGGCAGCGTCACCGCGGTCAAGAACCGACTGCGCCCGATCGTGCGCAAGGCGCAGGCCGCGGGCGCCGCCCTCACCCTCGATCTCGAGCAGTTCCGCTATCGCGACCTCACGTACGCGGTGTTCACGGAACTGCTCGACGAAGATGAGTTCCACGACTACGGCCATGCCGGCGCCGTCGTGCAGGCATACCTGCGCGACGCCGAGGCCGACCTGCGGCGGCTGCTCGACTGGGCGACGACCCGCGACCGGACGATCAACGTGCGCCTCGTCAAAGGCGCGTACTGGGATTACGAGACCGTTCTCGCCGCCCAGGAGAACTGGCCGGTGCCCGTCTTCACGCACAAGCCCGACAGCGACGCGATGTTCGAACGCCTGGCGCGGGAGATGCTGCGCCATCCCGCGCAGATCCGCCCGGCGTTCGCGAGCCACAACGTGCGTTCGCTGGCAGCGGCGATCACGACGGCGCGCAGCCTCGGCCTCGCCGACAACGCCTTCGAGATCCAGATGCTGCACGGCATGGGCGACCCGATCAAGGACGCAGTGCGCAAGCTCGGCTTGCGCCTGCGCGAGTACGCTCCGGTCGGCGAGCTCATCCCCGGCATGGCGTATCTCGTCCGCCGCCTTCTGGAGAACACCGCCAACGACTCGTTCTTGCGGCACACCTTCGTCGAACGCGACGCTGTCGACGCGCTGGTGGCGCCGCCAGCCGCGTCGCCCGATCTCGACGGCGGTCCGGCGCCACCGCTGCGCATCGTCGCCACGGATGCCGCCGCACCAGCGCCGTTCGTCAACATGCCGCATGTCGATTTCTCGCGCCGCGAGCAGCGCAACGCCTACGACGCCGCGCTGGCCGCCGTGCGCAGCCGGCTCGGCCGGCCCACACCGCTGTGGATCGCCGGACAGAAGCTGAAGACCAAGCGCACGTTGCCGTCGGTCAACCCGGCCAAGCCGGCCGAGATCGTCGGGGTCTCCAGCTACGGCGGCCCGGCCGAAGCCGAGGCCGCCGTCGCCGCGGCGCTGGAGGCGCTGCCTGCCTGGCGCGACACGCCGGCGCGCAAGCGCGCGGCGGTCCTGTTCCGCGCCGCCGAGCTGATGCGCGGCGAGCTTTTCGAGCTCGCCGCGCTCGAGACGCTCGAGGCGGGCAAGACCCGCCGCGAGGCCGACGGTGACGTCGGCGAGGCGATCGACTTCCTCGAGTACTACGGCCGCGAGATGGTGCGCCTCGCCAAGCCGCGTCGTGTCGGTCACGCCCCCGGTGAGCACAGCGTCTACTTCTACCAGGCGCGCGGCGTCGCCCTCGTCGTCGCGCCCTGGAACTTCCCTCTGGCGATCCTCACCGGCATGACCAGCGCCGCGCTGGTCGCCGGCAACACGGTCGTCGTCAAGCCGGCCGGTCCCACATCGATGATCGGCGCGCAGCTGGCGCGCATCCTGCACGCCGCCGGCGCGCCGGCCGGCACGATCAACTACCTGCCGTGCCCGGGTGGCGAGGTCGGCGACCTGCTCGTGCGCCACCCCGACGTGAACCTGATCGCCTTCACCGGTTCGATGGAGGTCGGCCTGCACATCATCGCCGAGGCGGCGCAGCATCCGGCGCGTGACGGCGTCAAGCACGTGATCGCCGAGATGGGAGGCAAGAACGCGATCATCGTCGATGCGGACGCCGACCTCGATGTCGCCGTACTCGAGACAATCGTCTCGGCTTTCCACTACTCGGGGCAGAAGTGCTCGGCCGCTTCACGCGTGATCGTCCTCGAGGGCGCCTACGAGCAGTTCGTCGGGCGTCTCATCGAGGCGACCCGAAGCCTGACGGTCGGGTCGCCCGAGCAGTATGCGACGCGCGTCGGGCCGGTGATCACCGCCGAGGCCAAGGCGAGCATTGAGCGCTTCATCGAACAGGGCAAGAAGGAGGCCAAACTGGCGATCGCGCTAGCTCCGCCCGGGGGCAGCTGGCCGGATGACGGCTTCTATGTCGCCCCGCACGTCTTCGTCGACGTGGCGCCCGATGCCGTCATCGCTCAACAGGAGATCTTCGGGCCGGTGGTCGCCGTCATCCGCGCCAAGGACTTTGACGCGGCGCTGGCGATCGCCAACGGCACGCGCTACGCACTCACCGGCGGTCTCATCTCGCGCAGCCCCGCGCACATCGCGCGGGCGCGCCGCGAGTTCCGCGTCGGCAATCTCTACATCAACCGCGGCACCACCGGCGCGCTCGTCGAGCGTCAGCCGTTCGGCGGCTTCAAGATGAGCGGCGTCGGCTCTAAGGCGGGCGGCCCAGACTACCTGCTGCAGTTCATGGAGCCGCGCACGGTGACCGAGAACACGCTCCGGCGCGGCTTCGCGCCGCCGGAGCCCGCCGACCGCTGAGCGGCACGGCCCGCCGCCGCGTGACTACTGCGGCGGCAGGTAGTACGGCGATCCCGGCAAGCCTTGCGGCACCGGCATCGTCTTGACAACCTGTTCGAGGTCATACAGCGTCTTCGTCTCGGGATCCGGCGTCACCCGCGATCCCGTCACCGCCCACGCAAAGCGCCACGTCGCCTGCGAGGTCGCGAACTCGTAGAAGACGAGCACGGTCTTCTCCCAGGGTCGATCGAGCGCGTACCAGACCGGTGACTTACCCGTCGGCGCGCCGTTCGCCTTCTGCACCAGGGGACTCGCGAAGAACGTCGGCAGGAAGCGCAACACCTCGCCGTAGGTGAAGCCGCTGCCGGGCATCTTGGCGTTCTCGACCGCGGTGATCGCCGCCTTCTCCACCGGGGTCGTCACTGTGAGCCGGCCCATGTTCACGCGAGCGACCGTCAACAGCACGGCGCACACGACCCAGATCGTGACGACGACCGTCCAGGCGCGCGTCCACACGAGCGGCTTGCCCCCGACCGACCAGACCTCGCCGGGAGCGGACCGGAGCCGGCCGAGAAGTCCGGCCTTCTCGTTGGCGACAGCCGACGCCTGCGGCTCCGGCAGCCCCGCCGCGGCGGAGAACGACAAGCGCTCGCCACATGTCGGGCAGGAGGCGTTATTTTGCCAGTCCGCGTAGCTGAACTCGGCTTGGCAGTGCGGGCAGTGAAGCGGGCGCGCCATGGCTACTCCAGAATGGCGCGCTTCGGCAGCGCCAGCGGTTGTTTG
The DNA here is from genome assembly GCA_003132585.1 of Actinomycetota bacterium. GTDB lineage: Bacteria > Actinomycetota > Thermoleophilia > UBA2241 > UBA2241 > PALSA-647. Next base: position 16,553 of record PKYG01000014.1, on the reverse strand, counting down.
GGGAAGATCAGCGCGCACGCGGCCCCGGCGATCATGCCGCCGACGTGCGCCCAGTAGCCGACGCTTCCACCGTATGCCGGGTTCACCAGCGCCATGACCCCGCTCCACAGCTGCATGCCGAAGAAAAGGCCGAGAACGATGTACGCGGGCACCGGCACGACGCTCAACAGGGCGCGAAAGAAACCCCCTGCGTTGCGCATGAAGAACACCGTCATGAGCACACCCACGATGAAGAGCACCGGCCCCCCGAGCAGCAGCGGCGGGATGCCGATCAGCACGAGGATCCGGTACACGAACAGGAGCACGATGACCGTGAGAAGGGGGGCCCAAAGCCTGAGGCGTGCCGTCGGCCACATCACGAGACTGGCCGCGAGCACGCCCGATATCGCCCCGCTGGCGCCGATGCCGGGGATCGGCGCCGCGTGCGCGGTGGCGATGAACGCCATGCCGCCGAAGAACCCGCTCACCAGGTAGAGCAGCAGGTACCACCAGCGGCCCAACGCGTGCTCGACAGCGTCGCCGAACACGTAGAGGAACCACATGTTGGTGACCAGGTGGAACCAGCTCACGTGGAGGAAGAGCGAGGTGAACACAGTGAGCACGTTGTGCACGGTGACCTCGGCCTGCACGCGTCCCGGCACGAGACCCCATTCCTGCAGAAACGGCACGAAGCGCACGCCGACCGTGGTCTCGAACACGAAGGCGATCACGTTGATGCCGATCAGGCAGATGGTCACATAGGGCCACCTGCTCGTCCTCACCTCATGGCTGGTGACGGGCAACATCGTGTCAGGTATCGCTCACTTGCGGCTTCTCCTTGAGCATCGCGAACCCGCCGCGGGCCTGCGGCGTCTCCACTGCAACGCACGTTATCACCGAGGACCGCCCGGCAAGTGGGCACAGTCACAGGGGAGGCAACCATGAGGAGCATCGGATTTCGCCGCAAGAGCATCATCGTCCCGGTCCTGATCGTCGCGCTCGTCGGCGTGTTCGCGCTCGTCGGCGCGCTGAGCGACGCGCACAAGTCGCGCGTGCCACAGTCTGGCGCGCCGGCGCTGCGCGCCGGCGCGCTTGCCACCGACAAGACCGTCACCGGCGCTGGCCAGTCCGGCGTCACGACGCTGCAGGTGCCCGCTCCTGCCGGCACGTCAACGACAATGTCGTCCAGCGAGAACAGCGCCGCCGTACCCGATCCCACGCAGGCGATCAAGCTCGACCTCGCCGCTGTCGGGCCCAACGCCACACGCTCACTGATCCGCAACGGTGACATCACCGTGACCGTCGACAAGGGTGGCATCGGCGCGTTCGTCACCAGGGTGATCACCCTGACCGACGGCATGAGCGGCTACATCGTCTCGACGTACCTCGGCACCGCTACCGGCACGCCCCCCTATCCGATCCCGATCGATGCCCAGAAGGGGACCGTCTACAACGGCAGCATGCCCGACCTTGCCGCCGGCGACCCGTTCGCCTACATCACGGTGCGCGTGCCGGCGAGAAGCTTCGACGCGGCCGTGGCCCGCTTCAGCTCTCTGGGCAAGGTCCAGCAGCTGACCACCTCGAGCCAGGACGTCACCGCCCAGGTCATCGACTTGCGCGCCCGGCTGCGGCACTACCAGGCCGTCGAGGCGCGCCTGCTGACCTTCCTCGCCAAGGCGACGACTGTCTCCGAGACGCTGCAGGTGCAGGACCGCATCGACCACACCCAGCTGACGATCGAGGAGCTCCAGGGTGAGCTCAAGCAAGTCGACCATCAGATCGCCTACAGCCTTATCTCGGTCACGGCGACCGAGCACGCCATCCACGCCAAGTCTGCGGCGAGCGCGAACACGTTCACCGGCGCCTTCTGGGACTCCCTGAAGATCATCGGCCACGGCGCCAAGGTCACCTTCGTCGCCCTCGGTGCGGTGCTGCCCTTCGCCGCGCTGCTGACCGCCGTCTGCGCGGTGATCCTGCTCCTCGGTCGTCGCTGGGCGCGCGGCCGCCAGAAGCCGCTGCCCCCGGCTCCGCCGCTGCCGCAGACTCAGGTGTAACGAGGAGCGAGTCGTGGGCGGGGCGCCGCACGGCGCCCCGCCCACATCACACGCGACACCTCACGACTGTCGCCCACGTTTGAACTTCTGCCGCGGGGATACGCTCACCTAAACTACCGACGTCAGCGTACGGGGAGGTCGCCGTGAAGGCCGTGAGACTGCATGAGTATGGTGGTCCCGAAGTCCTCGTCTACGAGGACGTTGACAGGCCCGCCCCCGCTGCGGACCAGGTCCTCGTGCGCGTCGCCGCGGCGAGCGTCAACCCCATCGACGTGGCCGTGCGCGAGAACCGGTTTCCCACGCCCAAGCAGCCGCCGAAGATCATCGGTGCGGATGGCGCCGGAGTGGTCGAAGCGATCGGCGCCGACGTCACCGACGTTGCCGTCGGCGCCGAGGTCTTTTTCAGCGGCCTCGGCGTCGGCAGCGAGGGCAGCTACGCAGAGTACGTCCTGCTCGCTCCGGTGCAGGCCGTTCCCAAGCCGGCCGATCTGAGCTTCGTCGAGGCGGCGGCGATGGGCATGGTCTTCCCCACCGCCTACTACGCGCTCGTCATCCGCGGCCGGCTCGCCGCCGGCGAGACAGTGCTCGTGCAAGGCGGCGCCGGCGGCGTCGGCAGCGCCGCCGTCCAAATCGCCAAGGCCCTCGGCGCCCGCGTCCTGACGACGGTCGGCAACGAGGTGGCCGCGGCGCTCGTCACGTCGCTCGGCGCCGACGCGGCGATCGACCGTCACAAGGAGGACGTGCGGGCCGCCGTGCAGCGGCTCACCGATGGGCACGGCGTCGACCTCGTGCACGAGCTCGTCGCCAGCGAGAACCTGGCCGCCGACGTCGGCCTCATCGCCAAAGGCGGCCGCATCGTCGTCACCGGGCAGGGGACTGGGACCGAGACCGGCCTGCCGCTCGGCGGCGCCATCGGCCTCAACGCGACGATCCTCTTCATGAGCCTCAACAACGCCGGCCGGGCCGGGGTCGCCGAGATCATGGCTCACATCGCCGAGCTTGCCCAGCAGGGCAAGATCAAGCCTGTGGTCAGCGCGACGCTGCCGCTGGCAGAGGCGCGTCGCGCTCATGAGCTGCTCGCCGGCGAGCACTTCGGCAAGATCGTGCTCGTGCCGTAGGCGCAGGCCGCAGACCCTACGGCGCCGCGCCTCAGTTGCCCTTGCCGTTGCCGCGGATCGCCTCTTCGCGCTCGCGGCGCAGCTCGAGCCGCGGTATCAGCGACTCCATCACGGTGATCAAGGTCGTCAGCCGCTCCGCCTCCGATGTGAGCTCGAGTAGCTGCTGTTTGAGGGCCACGCCAAGATCGACGGCAGCGACCAAGCGGAATGACAGCGGCTGGTCACCGCCCGGAGGCCGTGGTGACTTCACCTCCATCAGGTTGAGCATCCGCAGAAACAGCGTCATCGCCCTGTCGCGGATGCCTTCCACTCGGTCCCCGGGCTCCTCGTCTTCGGTTTCGTCGTCGAAGAACGCGACACGGGCGCGTAAGTACTCCTCGCCCTCGTCCGCCGCGGCAAGGATCTCGTGTAGGCGAAACCGGCGTCGGCCTTCGACGAGGATGTTCAGCCGGCCGTCGTCGAACTCCTCAACGACCTCGACCAGCCGTGCCGTGCAGCCGCACTCGGCGACGGCGTCCTGCTGCTGCAGGACGATGCCGAACTCGTCACCACTCTCACGCGCTTCACCGATGAGACGCTTGTAGCGCGGCTCGAAGATGTGCAGCGGGATCACCTCGCCCGGCAGCGCCACGAGACCGAGCGGGAACAGGCTGATGACGTTGGCGTCAGCGTTCGTCATGCCAGGCGACGACGATCGCCTCGAGCTTGGCTTCGGTCGCAGCATCGGGATCGTCGTCGAAGTCGCGCAGCGCGACGATCCAGTCGAGCAGGTCGACGAAGTTGAGGTCGAGCGGGTCGGCGTCGGGGTGCGCGTCCATCAGCGCGAACGCGATCTCGCGACTGTCCTCCCAGGTGAGCGCCATCGATTTCCCCCTCTCGGCGCCAGTCTACCGCACGAAACGGCGACTGCCGGGCGGCGGAGCGCGCCTCACGAGGTGCGCCGGCAGACGTACATGACGTACTCGTGGCGATGGCCTTCGACGGTGTCGTGCGCGGCGACGGCGACGATGTCGCCGAAGGCGCCGCGCAGCACCTCTTCGAACCGCGGATAGGTGTCCGGCGACCAGAAGACGACCACGCCGCCGGGGTGCACGGCATCGCGCGCGAGCCGCACGCCGGCTGCTGCGTAGATGGTGGCGTTCGCCGCGCGCACCAGCCACTCGGGACCGTTGTCGGTGTCGAGGGCGACGAGATCGAAGGCATCCGGGCGGTCGCGAAGCACGGCGAGTACGTCGGCGGAAATGACGTGCGCGCGGGCGTCGCCTGCCGCGCGCGCCGCGCGCTCGCCGCCGTACCTCTCGAACCACGTCGCGATCACGGGTTCGTACTCGGCCACGATGACGCTGGAGACGCGCTCGACGGCCAGTGCCTGGTCGAGCGCGTACCCCATGCCGAGACCACCGATCAGCACGTCGAGAGGGCCGCCCGGCAGATACGGCAGGGCGGCCGTCACCAGCGCACGGCTCGACTCTTCGTTGTGGCTCGCGATCAGGAAGGTGCCGTTGCTGATCACCTCGAGATGCGCGCCATTGCGGCGCAGCACAAGCTCGCCGCTGCGCCCCTGGGCGCGCTCGAGCACCTCAGCCATGCGATGCCCCCCGACCGCCGCGGCGCCCGCCTACGCCTGCGTCTTGGCGAAGTGGGCGATCACCTCGTCGACGCGGCGCAGGACATCGTCGGACACCGGCGCGGCGACGTCGGCGGCGATGATCTCCGCCGCCTTGGCGCACGCTTCCTCAACCAGCGAGCGGCCCGCGAACTGGTCGAACGGACCGCGCTGCCAGACGGCGGGTTGCCAGAGCTCCCCGCCGCGGTAGAACTGGCGCGTTGAGCGGCGGCCGAGGTAGTGGCCGCCGATGCCGACGGCGGCGATGTCATCGAAGAGTGCTGTCGACGCGTCGATCGGATCCTCGCGCACGAAGCGGCGGATCGCGCCGACGGTGTCGCAGTCGAGCACGGTCTTCGCCTTGCTCACCATCTGCGCGCCATCGAGCAGCGCGAAGGCAAGGATGCACTCCGACCCGGCAAGCGCTGAGGCGAGGCCGGTCATCATCCCCTCGCCGCCGGCTTGATGATTGGTCGCCTTGGCATCGGTGGAGATCGCGCTGCCCATCGTGCGCAGGCCGTAGAAGTGGCTCATCTCGATGCAAATGATATTGATGAGCCCAACTTCGGGTGCGCCGCACAGGTACAGGCCACTGCGCATCTCTGCGGCGGCGGAGCCGACGCCGCTGACCAGCGCGCACCCCGGCGCGGCGAGCTGGTAGACCACGACGGCGCTGAGCAGCTCGGCCATGTTGACGATGCACGTGCCGAGCACCGTCATCGGCCCCGTCGTGCCCATCTGCGGCATCGGCAACACGAAGATCGGCACACCGGCTTTGGCGAGTTCGATACCGGCCTCGGTCATGTCGCGGTCGTGCTGCAGCGGCGCGATCGTGCAGTTGGTGACCGAGTAGATCGGCCGTTCGTGCAGCGACGCGCCGGCAAAGGTCTCGAGCATCTCGACGAACGGCGCTACCTGCTCGGGTTCACGCACCTCGTCCTGCAGGTGCTTGCCGCATTCGGTGACGCCGATCGCCGCCATGCGCAGACTCGATGTGAGCGGATCGATGTCGCGCGGGCAGATCGAGCACCACACCATGTCGACCTCATCCAGACCCTCGAACAGGCGCATCATCGCGCGCAAGTCCTTCTCGGTGCCCTCCCAGCGTTCGCCGCTGAGATCGTCGTACATGTAGGTCGCGGTACCGTCGGTCGTGAACACGATCGGCTCGTCGTCGTCGAGATAGCGGTCGTGTCTGGGGTCGCGCCCGGCGAGAAGGATGCGCCGGGGCACCGTCTTCAGACACCGCTCGACGACATCCCACGGGATCTTGGCAGTGAGCTTGTCGCGATCGACCTCGGCGCCCGCCTCGGCGAGCAGGTCGATCGCTTTCGGGGTGTTGTAGCCGACGCCGATCTCGGTGAGCACACGCATCGTCTGCTCGTGCACGAACTGTTGCTCGGCGTCGGAGAGGTACTGGATCCTGGCCCTGGCCACGTCGTCTCCTTTTACGTCCGCGCGCTCCGCGCGAACCCCGCGATAACGCCGTCGATATGGCGCTGAACGTCCTCCTCGAGCGGCGGCACGACGTGTGTCGCGAGGATCTCGTCGACCCTGTCGACCGCGTCCCTGACGAGCGACGTGCCGGCGAAGCTCTCGAACGGGCCGCGCTGCCACAAGGCCGGCTGCCAGAGCTCGCCGCCGCGATAGAACTCGCGAGTGGAGCGGCGGCCGAGGTAGTGGCCGCCGATGCCGATGGCGGCGATGTCGTCGAAGAGCGCCGTTGACGCGTCGATCGGATCCTCGCGCACGAAACGGCGGATCGCGCCGACGGTATCGCAGTCGAGCATGGTCTTCGCCAGGCTCACGACCTGAGCGCCGTCGAGCAGGCTGAAGGCGAGCATGCTCTCGGCGCCGGCGAGCGCCGCGGCGAGGCCGGTCATCATCCCCTCGCCGCCGGCCTGATGGTTGATGTACTTGGCGTCGCAACTCACGGCGCTGCCCGTAACACGCAGGCCGTAGAAGTGGCTCATCTCGATGCAGATCGCGTTGATGAGCCCGACCTCGGGCGTGCCCGACAGGTAGAGCCCGCTGCGCATCTCGGCGGAGGCGGCGCCGACGCCGGAGATCACGGCACACCCCGGCGCCGCGAGCTCAAAGAGCACGACGGCGCTGAGCAGCTCGGCCATATTGACGATGCATGTACCGAGCACTGTCATCGGCCCCGTCGTCCCCATCTGCGGCATCGGCAGCACGAGGATCGGTACGCCGGCGCGGGCGAGCATCATGCTCGCCTCGGTCATCTCGCGCTCGTGCTGCAGCGGCGCGATCGTGCAATTGATAGTCGAGAAGATCGGACGATCATACAGCGACGCGCCGGCGACGGCCTCGAAGATCTCGAGCAGGGGCGCCACGTGCTCGGGCACGCGCACCTCATCCTGCAGGTGCTTGCTGCAGGCGGCGATCGCGATCGCCTCGATCTCGAGACCGGCGGTGGCCGAGTCGAGGTCGCGCGCCGAGATCGACGGCCACACGTAGTCGACCTCAGGCAGCGCGTCGAAGAGGTTCATCACCTTGCGCATGTCGGCGGCAGTGCCCTCGCGGATCTCCCCGGTCAGGTCGTCGAGCATGAACGTGCCGGTGCCGTCTGTGATGCAGGCGAAGGCGTCGTCGTCGAGCACCACGTCGTGGCGCGGGTCCCGCGCCGCCAGCAAGATGCGCCGCGGTACCTGCGCCAGACAGCGCTGGACGAGCTCCCACGGGATCTTCGCCGTCAGCGCCGCACGATCGACCGGCGCGCCGGCGTCGGCGAGCAGGTCGATCGCCTGTGGTGAGTTGTAGGCGATGCCGACTTCGGTGAGCACGCGCACGACCTGCTCGTGCACGAACTCGCGCTCGATATCCGACATGTAGGTCAACCGCGCGCGCGCCATGCCGTCTCTACTTTCGTGATCGGCGAGCGGGCGCACGGCGCCCGCTCGCTTTGTTGCTCAGACGCTCTCCGGGCGCGCGCGCCCGCAACTGCCGCAGAAGCGCGCCGCGTCGTCTGCATAGGCACTGCCACACGCCGGGCAGAACCGCGCCGGTTCGGTCGGCGGCGCCACTGCAATCGGTTCGATCGGCGACGAAACGTCAGTCGGCTCGATCGGCAGCACCGCTGAAGTCGGCTCGGTCGACGGCGTCGCTACAGCCGTCTCGGTCGGCGGCGAGACCATGGTCGGCGTTTCCGAAGGCATGACCGCCGCCTCTTCAGCCGGCATCGGAACCGTCACCGGCACCACTGCCTCTTCAGCCGGCATCGGGACCGTCGCCGGCACAGCCGGCTCATCTGCGGACGCCTCCGTCGGCGCCGACGCCGTAGCCGGTTCCGTCGGCGCCGCGACGGCTGTCGGTTGTGTCGGGGCCAATACCGCCTTCGAGCCGGCCCACTTCGTCAGGTCGAGCGGTGTGTACCGCAGCGGCGACGGGCGGTAGGCGGCGTAGACGAAGCCGACGACGCCGCCGAGAGCGGCTAACAGCAGGGCTGCCTGCACGACCGCCGAACCACCGGCGCCCCACACGGTGCGCACCGTGCCGTCGGGCGATACCTGCATCCATGTCTGTCGCCCGAGCGCCGTCACGGCGACTATGGCGACCGCGCCGACGATCCCGATCAGGAGACCGAGTCGAAGTCCGTCGACCGAGCGCGGAGCACCCATCGACGCCACATAGCGCGCGACGATCATCACCCACGCGCCCACTACCGCCAGAGCCAGCAGCACCCCGACGAGCACGCCGATGCCACCGTAGGCACCCAGGTAGCCGGTGATGCGCGCGGACGCGTGTCGGGCGATGTACTTCTCCAGCTTCGCCCACCGGTACTTGTCGTTACCGCTCTTCTTGGAGTAGCCGGCGAAGAACGGCGACTGCTCTGCCCCCATCTTCGTCAAGTCGAAGGTCGCCCGGGCACCGAAGGCCAGTGGAACGCTGGAACTGGCGACACCGGCCGCGAACCGCGACCCGTTCCAGAACGCCGAACCGCCCCCTTGAACGTTGGGGACGGTGCGGCTGGCGACAACGAACGGTAAGAGGACGCCGGCGATCAGCGTCGGCACGACGACGTAGAGTGCGCCGCGCCGCAGCGCGCCGTCGAACTGCTTGCCGAGCAGACCGACCACGCCATAGGAGAAGACGCCGACAAGGAGGGTGACGAAGAACGCCGAGAGGAACATGGTGCCGCTGGGAAAGGTGAAGTGTTCCACAAACGTCGATGTGCCCCCGCCGCCAGAGGGCTCTGTGATGGTCTGCGTGTAGTGCACAACGGCTGCGCAGAGCGCCAGGAGCCCGCCGCTCGCCAACGCCGCAACCAGCAACGCGGAGAGCCGGGCGCGCGCAGTCGTCAGCACCCGGCGCACGACAAGGCCCGCAGCGGCGACGGTCAGCGACGCGATCAGACACGAGAAGAACCAAACCCCGGAGGTCGTGAACGCATAGCCGGGGCTGTCCTTCTCGGTGGTCTTGAGGGCGCTGTTCCAGGGAGCGAAGAAAGCCCGGACAAGTCGCCCAAACGTGGAAAGTGGGTCGACCGAGAAGAGTTGCAGGCCCAGGCCCCCCCGAACGGCTTCGGACGGGATCAGGCTCAGGACAAGGACGATCGCCCAGGCAACAACGAGCGTCGCCGCGGCGGCGATGAGGCCCACGATCAGTGCCTGGCTGTGCGCGAGGTTCTTGAGTGCGTCGCCGATCGGGTCGGTCTTTGGTTGCTGGGATGCGGTTGGGGCGTTCATCGCGTCTCCTCCGTGTCGCCGGTGGCAGGTCGTGGGGCGCCGCACCTGGCGCAGAACTTGGCGTCATCTTCGGCGAACTGCGCGCCGCACCGTCCGCAGAAGCCCAGGGGAGATGCGGCGACGAATCCGGCGAGCACGGCGTAGTCGCCGCGCGACAGTCGATTGATATCCACGGTCCCTCCGATCACGTACGGTTGCGGTCGTCCCCTATCCTGTCGCAGTCGCGCACTTCACGCAAACGGGCTCGTGGTCTCGCGCTCTGCCTCCGCTTGGCGCCCGACGAATGCAGAAGGCCCGGTGACTCGAATGAGTCACCGGGCCTTCTGACAAACAATTTCGGCGGCGTCCTACTCTCCCGCAGGGCTTCCCCTGAAGTACCATCGGCGCTGGAGGGCTTAACTTCTCTGTTCGGAATGGGAAGAGGTGTACCCCCTCCGCCAAGGCCACCGAAAACCTCGCAGCGCACCCACGATCTCGCGCGGGCACACCAAACTTGGTGCCGGCGCCGGCACGGACCTGAAAACTGCATAGCGCTTGGTGTTCTAAGGTCAAGCCCTCGGCCAATTAGTACTGGTCTGCTGAACACATTGCTGTGCTTACACATCCAGCCTATCAACCAGGTAGTCTACCTGGGGCCTTACCCATTCTAGATGGTGGGACATCTCATCTTGAGGCGTGCTTCCCGCTTAGATGCTTTCAGCGGTTATCACTTCCAGACGTAGCTAGCCTGCAATGCCGTTGGCACGACAACAGATACACCAGAGGTCTGTTCATCCCGGTCCTCTCGTACTAGGGACGAGCCCTCGCAAATGTCCAGCGCCCACAGAAGATAGGGACCGAACTGTCTCACGACGTTCTGAACCCAGCTCACGTACCGCTTTAATGGGCGAACAGCCCAACCCTTGGGACCTACTACAGCCCCAGGATGCGATGAGCCGACATCGAGGTGCCAAACCCTCCCGTCGATGTGGACTCTTGGGGAGGATAAGCCTGTTATCCCCGGAGTACCTTTTATCCGTTGAGCGACCGCGATTCCACTCTCCACGGCCGGATCACTAAGCCCGACTTTCGTCCCTGCTCGACTTGTCAGTCTCGCAGTCAAGCTCCCTT
>PKYG01000014.1:5768-5893 GCA_003132585.1 Actinomycetota bacterium | reverse complement strand
CAAGCTGCAGTAAAGGTTCACGGGGTCTTTCCGTCTTTCTGCGGGTAATCGGCATCTTCACCGATACTACAATTTCACCGAGTCCTTCGTTGAGACAGCGCCCAAGTCGTTACGCCATTCGTGCA
>PKYG01000014.1:0-5741 GCA_003132585.1 Actinomycetota bacterium | reverse complement strand
ACCTTCCGGCACCGGGCAGGCGTCAGCCCCTATACATCGTCTTTCGACTTAGCAGAGACCTGTGTTTTTGGTAAACAGTCGCTTGGGCCAAGTCACTGCGGCCCCTCCGAGCTCGGCCGGCAAGCGGCTTCACCCAGTGGGGCACCCCTTCTCCCGAAGTTACGGGGTCATTTTGCCGAGTTCCTTAACGAAGGTTCTCTCGATCACCTTAGTATTCTCTACTTGCCCACCTGTGGCGGTTTTGGTACGGGCACACAACTTTCTCCCTAGAGGCTTTTCTAGGCGGCATGGAACCAGTGGCTCGCCGGATTACTCCAGCTGACATCACGTCTCAGGCTTAGAGCGTGCGGATTTTCCTACACGCAACCCTACGCGTTTGTCCATGGTCAACCAACGCCATGGACCACCTTACCTACCGCGTCCCCCCATCGGTCAAACGAAAGTCGGTGGTACGGGAATATCGACCCGTTGTCCATCGCCTACGCCTGTCGGCCTCGGCTTAGGTCCCGACTAACCCTGGGCAGATTAGCTTTACCCAGGAAACCTTGGGCATTCGGTGGAGGAGTTTCTCGCTCCTCTTTCGTTACTCATACCGGCATTCTCTCTTCCCAGGCCTCCACGGCTGGCTTGTCGCCGCCGCTTCAGTGGCATGGGAATGCTCTCCTACCACTCCAGCTTGCGCTGAAGTCCACAGCTTCGGTAACTAGCTTGAGCCCCGTTACATTATCGGCGCGAGAACACTTGACCAGTGAGCTATTACGCACTCTTTAAATGGTGGCTGCTTCTAAGCCAACATCCTGGTTGTCCGTGCACTCCCACATCCTTTGCCACTTAGCTAGTATTTGGGGACCTTAGCTGGTGGTCTGGGCTGTTTCCCTCTCGACTACGGAGCTTATCCCCCGCAGTCTGACTCCCGTGCTCTGGAGTCATGGTATTCGGAGTTTGTCTGACTTCAGCAACCTGGTAGGGCCCTTAGGCCAAACAGTGCTCTACAGCCATGACTGAACGCACGAGGCTATACCTAAATATATTTCGGAGAGAACCAGATATCTCTGCGTTTGATTAGCCTTTCACTCCGATCCACAGGTCATCCCCGCAGTTTTCAACCTACGTGGGTTCGGTCCTCCACGGGGTCTTACCCCCGCTTCAACCTGCCCATGGATAGATCACGCAGTTTCGGGTCTACCGCCTCTGACTAAATCGCCCTATTCAGACTCGCTTTCGCTACGGCTCCGTTTCCTTAACCTTGCCAGAGACGAGTAACTCGCCGGTCCGTTATGCAAAAAGTACGCCATCACCCGGGCAAGCCCAGGCTCTGACCGCTTGTAAGCCGGTGGTTTCAGGTTCTATTTCACTCCCCTTCCGGGGTTCTTTTCACCTTTCCCTCACGGTACTAGTCCGCTATCGGTCGCCAGGGAGTATTTAGCCTTGCGGGGTGGTCCCCGCAGATTCCGACCGCGTTTCACGTGCACGGTCGTACTCAGGTGCTCGACAAGGGAGAGCTCAAGGTTTCGCGTACTGGGCTATTACCATCTGTGGCGGGCGTTTCCACGCCCTTCTGCTGCCCAGAGCTTTTGTAACTCCCCGATCACCATGCAGGATGATCAAGCCGAGTCCTACAACCCCGAACAGACTAGAGCTGCACCTAGTCACGCCTGCTCGGTTTAGGCTGTTCCCCTTTCGCTCGCCACTACTCAGGGAATCGATTTTTCCTTCTTTTCCTCGCGGTACTAAGATGTTTCAGTTCCCGCGCTTGTCTCCTCATGCCCTATGTGTTCAGGCACGGGTACGCGTGCATTACCACGCGTGGGTTCCCCCATTCGGAAATCCCCGGGTCGAAGGTTGTTCAGCACCTCACCGGGGCTTATCGCAGCCGTCCACGTCCTTCATCGACTCCTGGCGCCAAGGCATCCACCACCGGCCCTTAATATCTTGACCAGTAAAGAACACTTTTGCGCTATGCAGTTTTCAAGGTTCGCGCCGGCGTACCGGCACTTCTCGCCGGCGCGAACCTTGAGGCGAGCCGGATGGCTCCGGCTCGCGGGTTTACACCAGCGAAACTTAGCTTGCGGGCTCCGAATTCTTGAGGAAGCCACCAGCGGCGACGACTGCCGTCGCGATCAGCCCGATGAAGATGCCGATCCCGCGACTTGCACCCGTGCCAGGGGAAGCGATCAGACGGATTAGGACGAGGACGAAAGCCACGACCCCGAGAGCCATAACGCTCATCGCCTCAGGTACCGGCAGGGTGAAGTTGAGGCTCGGAATCGCCTTGACCAACACCAATACCGCAGCGATGAGCGTCAACAGCCAGGGGAACCATCCGAGGAAGAAATGCCACCCGGAGAAGTCCGCGCTGGCGAAGGTCTGCCCGAGAACGCTCAGCGACCACCCGTACCACTTGAGTGAGACAGCGATGAGCATGAGCACGAACCCGCCGACGACGATCCAGTCGTTCCTGCTGATCTTGCTGAGATCCATAGTCCCTCCTACCCGATTTCGCGCCGAGTCCGGCGCCGCCATTCTAGCTGGTCTAACGAACGTGTGACTAGCTTCGTCACACGCGACGGATCTCCTACGGAGGGACGGGCTCAACAGCCCGCAACATTCTCTTTCAAAACTGAACAGTGTGAGGCCGTTCACACCACGGCCAAGGCCGCGACGGAGACGGGAACGCCGGTACTCGACATGGAGATTCTAGAGGACGGCCTCCGTCCCGATCGGAAAAGCCCGAAGGCCACATCGTTGGGGACGTCTGGAGGTCGTGCTCACGACGGTTAGTGCCGCCGTACTCCCTAGAAAGGAGGTGATCCAGCCGCACCTTCCGGTACGGCTACCTTGTTACGACTTCACCCCAATCACCAATCCCACCTTCGACGGCTGCCCCCCTTGCGGGTTAGCCCACCGGCTTCGGGTGTTACCGACTTTCGTGGTGTGACGGGCGGTGTGTACAAGGCCCGGGAACGTATTCACCGCGACGTTGCTGATTCGCGATTACTAGCAACTCCGACTTCATGGAGGCGAGTTTCAGCCTCCAATCCGAACTGGGACCGGCTTTTTGGGATTCGCTCCACCTCGCGGTCTTGCAGCCCTTTGTACCGGCCATTGTAGCACGTGTGTAGCCCTGGACATAAGGGGCATGATGACTTGACGTCGTCCCCACCTTCCTCCGGTTTGTCACCGGCAGTATCCTATGAGTCCCCGGCATGATCCGCTGGCAACATAGGACAGGGGTTGCGCTCGTTGCGGGACTTAACCCAACATCTCACGACACGAGCTGACGACAGCCATGCACCACCTGTGGCCCTGCTCCGAAGAGGGCTCCTGTTTCCAGGAGTTACAAGGTCATGTCAAGCCCAGGTAAGGTTCTTCGCGTTGCGTCGAATTAAACCACATGCTCCGCTGCTTGTGCGGGCCCCCGTCAATTCCTTTGAGTTTTAGCCTTGCGGCCGTACTCCCCAGGCGGGGCACTTAATGCGTTAGCTACGGCACGGAGGGAGTCGACACCCCCCACACCTAGTGCCCATCGTTTACGGCGTGGACTACCAGGGTATCTAATCCTGTTTGCTCCCCACGCTTTCGCGTCTCAGCGTCAGTACCGTCCCAGAGACCCGCCTTCGCCACGGGTGTTCTTCCTGATATCTGCGCATTTCACCGCTACACCAGGAATTCCAGTCTCCTCTTCCGGACTCTAGCAAGCCAGTTTCCAATGCAGTTCCGGGGTTAAGCCCCGACATTTCACATCGGACTTGGCAAGCCGCCTACACGCTCTTTACGCCCAATAATTCCGGACAACGCTCGGTCCCTACGTATTACCGCGGCTGCTGGCACGTAGTTAGCCGGACCTTCCTCTGGAGGTACCGTCACCCTCTGGGCTATTAACCCGAGTGGCTTCGTCCCTCCTGACAGAGCTTTACAACCCGAAGGCCGTCTTCGCTCACGCGGCGTTGCTGCGTCAGGCTTTCGCCCATTGCGCAAGATTCCCCACTGCTGCCTCCCGTAGGAGTCTGGGCCGTGTCTCAGTCCCAGTGTGGCTGATCGTCCTCTCAGACCAGCTAAGCATCGTCGCCTTGGTGAGCCGTTACCTCACCAACAAGCTAATGCTGCGCGGGCCCATCCCAGAGCGGAGGCCGAAGCTACCTATGGTGTGGTCCACTTGGCAGACCACACGTTACCCGGTATTAGCGTCCCTTTCGGGGCGTTATCCCAGTCTCTAGGGCAGGTTGCCCACGTGTTACTCACCCGTTCGCCGCTTTACTCACGCCCGAAGGCGCTTTCTCGCTCGACTTGCATGTGTTAAGCACGCCGCCAGCGTTCGTCCTGAGCCAGGATCAAACTCTCCGTAAATACTTGGTGCTCGGGGCCGAAGCCCCGGGACAAGCAATCAGGTGAGCCTGAGCTCAAAAGACGAGGCTTTCGCCTCGTTTGTCTGCGATCCGTTTGACCGGCCCGAAGGCCGGCGTATCAGCAACGACCGGATCGCCGACGGGGTTATTTGGGCCTGTCGCACCCGAAGGTGCGCAGGCGCACTGGCGTCCACCGATCACCGTGTGAGCGGATGATCGGCTTCCTCACACTGTTCAGTTTTCAAAGACCTCGCGCCACGTAGGCGCAAAGCAGAACCGTCAGACGCTTTTGGGGCGCACTGCCCCCGGGTTGGTATTCACGAGAGATCGTCAGTACCAGCGCCGCACGGGTCCCAGAGGGACTCCCTATTATAGCGGAGTAGCCGGGGCCAGTGTCAACGGTTCTCGCCCCCCGGTCATCGTGCCCGAACTGCGGCGCGAGCGGACTCATGAGGCTGTGAAAGTATACCCGCAACGAGGCTGGTGTCAACCTTGCACCTTGCGTGAGTGTTGTGCCGGGCGGCGGCGGAGCGAAGCCGCCCGCGCGGGGCTCAGCCGCGACGGACGGTGCCCTGAAAACGGGCGGCCTTGCCGGCCTTGATGTGCTTGCCGGGGAGGCTCTCGGCGGGGACCGAGAGAGCCGCAAGGGTTTCGCCGTCAAGCGCGACGGCGCCCTGCTCGAGGCGCCGTCGCGCCTCCGAGCGGGTGATGCCGAACCAGCGCTCCATGACCTTGGGCAGGTAGACCTGACCGTCTTCGTCGTCGGACTCGAGGAGCATGAGCTCGGCGACGTCGCCGCCGAGCTCATGCCGGCGAAACGTGCGGTCGAAGTGCTCCTCGGCCGCCGTCGCCGCCGCGGCACCGTGCAAGCGCGCGATGATCTCGCGCGCCAACGCCGCTTTCATGTCCCGCGGGTTGACCGACCCGCCGGCGAGCTGCTTCTCGATGCGCTTCAGCTCGTCGGCGTGGTGGGCGGTGAGCAGCCGGAAGTAGGCCATCATCGTCGCGTCGGGGATGCTCATCAGTTTGCCGAAGATGTCGCGCGGGTCCTCGGTGACGCCGATGTAGTTGCCGGTCGACTTGCTCATACGCTCGACACCGTCGGTGCCAGGCAGGATGTCGAGCGTCATGATCGCCTGCGGGGCCTGACCGAAGTACTCCTGCAGGTCGCGGCCGACGAAGAGATTGAACTTCTGGTCGGTGCCGCCGAGCTCGATGTCACTGCGCACGGCGACCGAATCGTAGCCCTGGGCGAGCGGATAGAACATCTCGAGCACCGAGATCGGCTGATGCGCAGCGTAGCGCTGGGCGAAGTCGTCGCGTTCGAGAATGCGCGCCACCGTCGTCGTCGCCATCAGCTCGAAAGCCTGCTCCATGGTGAGCGCGCCGAGCCAC
>PKYG01000005.1 GCA_003132585.1 Actinomycetota bacterium | reverse complement strand
CGGCCGAGCCGCGCCTGGCACGCTATCTGGACAAGACCACAGGCACCGCCGGGCGCGCCGGCAGCGAGCTGACGACGATCGGCGGCGACCTCAAGTCGCTGCTCTCGTGGGCGACGACGCGCGACTCCCTGCGCATCCTCGCGCACCAGTCCACGGCCACCGCGAAGGAGCAAGCCTTTCGCCGCCAGTTTCGCCCGAACGGCGGCATCGCCGCCAAGACGATGAGCCCGGCGGAACGCCAGCACCAGACGGCGGAGAGCCTCGCCCGCTACACGTTGCTCTACCAGACCGCGTACCACGCAATGGACCCGCAGGCACAGCGTTGCGTCGAGCAGACGCTGGCGCTGATGGACCAGTCGGGATCGGAGCCGCTGATCGTGCTGACCCCGTTGAGTCCGATGTTCCAGCAGAAGCTCGGGCCGCTCGGCTGGTACGACCGTCATCAGCAGGTGGTCGACTTCTTTAGCAGCCTCGCGAGCAGGTACCGATTCACGTTCGCCGACATGACATCGGTGAGCACGTGGGGCGGTTCGCCGACGGAGTTCTTCGACGGCGTGCACCCGTCGTACCCGAACATCCACACGTTGATCGACTTCCTCGCCCAGAACTACGGCGGCGCGCTGCGGTGAGCGTGGCAATGCCGCCGACCCGTTCTTCGCTCGCCGTGGCGTCATGCCGTTGAGCGACCTCCACCCGCTCTACAACGCCTGGCTTCTCGACGCCGTCATCGAAAGGACCAGCGGTGCTCTTTAGCAGCTACATCTTCCTGTTCGCGTTCCTGCCGGTGACGCTGCTGGTCTACTGGCTGCTGCGCGGGTCCGCGGCGCGCCTCGCCTTCCTCGCCCTCGCCTCCTACGTCTTCTACGCCTACTGGGACTGGCGCTACATCCCGCTGATGATCGCCGCCACGAGCATCGACTGGATCGCCGGCGGCATGATCGCCCGCAGCGACGAGCGGCGGCGGCGCAAGCTGCTGCTCGCCGCGGCGATCACCCTCAACGTAGCGATCCTCGGCTACTTCAAGTACCGCGGCTTCTTCCTCGACTCGCTCAACGGCCTGAGCGCTCTCTTCGGCGGCGGCCGCCCCCTCCCCACACTGCGCGTGATCCTGCCGCTCGGCATCTCGTTCTACACGTTCAGCGCGATCGCGTACGTGGTCGACGTTTACCGCGGCAAGTGCGCGCCGGCGAAGAGCCTGATCCACTACTCGGCGTTCATCGCGATGTTCCCGCGCGTCACCGCCGGGCCCATCGTGCGCTACACCGACATCGGCGACCAGTTCGCGAACATGGAGCCGCGACTCACCGCAAACCTCGCGGCGACGGGTCTGTACTTCTTCGCCTGCGGACTCGCCAAGAAACTGCTCGTCGCCGACGTGCTGCTGCCCCACGTCGACAGCCTGTTCGCGACATCCGGGTCGCTCGGCTTCTTCTCGAGCTGGGCGGCGGCGCTCGGCTACACCCTCCAGCTCTACTTCGACTTCTCGGGCTACTCCGACATGGCCGTCGGCGCCGCCTTCTTCCTCGGCTTCCGCCTCCCGCAGAACTTCAACTCGCCTTACAAAGCGACGAACGCATCGCAGTTCTGGCGCCGCTGGCACATGACGCTCTCGTACTTCTTGCGCGACTACATCTTCATTCCACTCGGCGGCTCGTGGGGCACCCTCAAGATGACGGTCCGCAACCTGATGATCACCTTCCTGATCGGCGGGCTCTGGCATGGCGCCGGCTGGACGTTCGTCATCTGGGGAGGCCTCTGGGGCTTTTACCAGTCGGCGCACCTGGTCGCCCGCCGCTACAAACTGACCCCATCGTGGGCTTGGCTCAATCGGGCGATCACCTTCCTCTGCGTCGTGATCGCCTGGGTCTTCTTCCGCGCTCCGTCCGTCAGGGTCGCCGGCCGCATCCTCAAGGCGATGGCCGGCCTGCACGGCTTCGAGTCGGCTCACCGTCTGAGCGCGCTCGTCGGCGCCAACTTCGCGCTCATGCTCTTCGCCGGGCTGCTCTGGGTGAACTTCGCGCCGAACACGTGGGAGATCAAGCTGCAGCCCAAGCTCCGCTACGCGATCGTGCTCGGGTTGCTGCTCGGCGCCTCGATCCTGATGATGAGCAACCCGAGCCCGTTCCTCTACTTCCAGTTCTAGCGTGAGCGGTGGCGGGCAGAGCGGCGGCCATCCGGGCGGCGAGCCGGCGCCGGGGCGCGAGCGCAGCGACGCAGCCGGGCAGCCCGCGACCGGCGAGGCGGCGGCATGGCGCGATGCGATCGCGCGCCCGCCGGCGAGCGCCGCCGAGACAAGCCTCGCCGTCGGTGAGCGCGTCCGCCGCTTCGCCCTCGCATTGCTGCTGACCGGGCTCGGGCTCGTGCTCGCCGTTGGCGCCCTCAACGCGATCGTCGATCCGCTCGGCATCGTCGGCACCGGCTTGTTCCCCACCAAGGTGATGGCCGACCGTCAGATCAAAGTCGACCTGGTCGCCGCCCTGCCGGAGGTGCCACAGGTCGTGATCTTCGGCTCATCGCGCGCCTGGAAGCTCAACCCGGAGTTCATTCGCGCCCAGACGGGCCTGGTGACGTTCAACGCGTCCGTCTCCGGCGGGCGCCCGGCCGACGCCTGGGCGTTCGCCAATCTCATCCATGACAGGATCCCCGCGGCGCGACCGAACTACATCTGGATACTCGACGTGTCGGAGCTCAGCAAGGTGCAGCTCGCGGCCGGACTGCTCAATGTGCCCGAGCTGCGCAAGTACTTCCCGTCCGGCCTCGTCCTCAGATCGCGACTCAAGGACGTCTCGTCGCTGTTCTCGTTCACGACGGCTCGCGACTCGCTCTCCATTCTTCGCAACCTTGACGCGATCCGCGCCAAGGCCGCACGCCAGCGCAGGCACTGGTCCACTTGGGGCTGGTTCACCGATTCCACACGGGATGTGAAGCTCGACGCCAATCCCGGACTGCCCAACATCCAGGCCGACATCAAGGACAAGAGCGCGATCTACCGCGACTACGCCGGCCCCGATCCGCAGGCCAAGCACTACCTCGAGAAGACCCTGGCGCTCTTCGCCTCGTGGGGCGGCCACGGCATCATCGTCATCCCGCCCTCAGAGCCGGGGCTGATCACCGCGCTTATGCCCGTCGGCTGGGGCGAGCGCCTCCAACAGGTGGTCGACTACCTCGCCACCCTGCACACCGCATACGACTTCAGCGTCGTCGACATGACCTCGCTCAGCTCCTACGGAGGTTCGGCGACAGGCTTTATCGACGGCGTGCACCTGCGCACACCGGAGATGAACAAGATGATGGCGAAGGTGCTCGAGATCGCCGGCGATCAGCTGCGCTGAGGGGAGGCGCCGGGCGGCGACGCCGCTCCCGGCGCCTCACGTGAGGGCGACGATGAGGTCGTGGGCGGCCGGATAGTCGCGCAGCAGATCCTCACGACCGCCCATCTCGAGATCGGCGGCTTCAAATCCCGGCGTCACGAGGCAGCTCACGAGCGACCACGCGCTCTCTTCGGAACCCGCAAGGCGCGCCGCCTGCCAGACGCCGGCCGGCACGAGCGCCTGCGGCGCAGCCGGCAACCCGCCGCCGAGGAGCACGCATTCGGTGGCGCGGTCGCCCAAGAGAATGAGCTCGAGATCGTCGCCGCCCTGGTACAGCCAAAGCTCGTCGGC
>PKYG01000131.1:3404-49865 GCA_003132585.1 Actinomycetota bacterium | reverse complement strand
AACGCCTTCGCCGAGCGCTGGGTGGAAACGCTGCGACGGGAGTGCTTGGACCATCTGCTGATCCTCGGGCGCCGACACCTCGAAGTGGTGCTGCGGACCTACGTAACGCACTACAACGCCGCGCGTCCGCACCGCGGGATCGGACTCGAATGCCCAGACGGAAGGCGGCCCCTCGGCACGCCGCCCGCGACAATGGTTCGGCGCCGTGATCTCCTCGGCGGACTGATCCACGAGTACGAGTTGGCGGCGTGATCGAGTTTGTGCACCTCACAGTCTCGTCAAAGCCGCAAATACAGCAACGCGGCGTGAGCACTGAGTTTGCGCACCGCGCGGAGTCCGTTCGCTCATGCGCTGAGAGAAAGGCCCGCCGTCTCCTTTGAGACGACGGGCCTCTTCGCGGGTTCAGGGCACAACAGTCTCCTGGCGCTCCAGCTACTGACTCTTCCAGTAGTCGGCGAACATGAACTGCCACACCGGGTGGACGTAGACGCCGCCGGTCGTCTTGGAGAACATCGTGGTGAGCATCGGCTGGTAGAGCGGCACCACCGGGGCCTGCTCCATGATGATCTGCTGCATTTCGACGAAGAGCTGGATGCGCTTCGCCGGGTCCATCTCCGTGTTCGACTGCTGCCAGAGCGCCTCGCACTGCGGATCCCACCACCAGGAGGCGTTGTAGCTGCCGTTGGTTAGCGCGCTCGTCTTGGTGAAGTTCGGCCCGATCCAGTCGGACGGGTCGGGGTAGTCCATCCACCAGTCGTTCATGCCGATCGGGACATGCTCATTCTGGTTGGCGATCGCCGTCCAGTACGTCCCTTGTTCGAGCTGCTTGATGTCGGCCTTGATGCCGACCTGCGAGAGATCGTATTGAATCGACTGGGAGATTTTCGGGAACGGGTCGACGTTGTGCGTCCAGAAGGTCGTCTTGAACCCGTTCGGGAAGCCGGCCTCGGCGAGCAGCTGCTTGGCCTTGGTCGGATCGTAGGTGTAGAACTGCGCGTTCGCCTGGTAGCCGGGCATGCCCTCGGGGAAGATCTGGTTGAGCGCCTTGCCCTGGCCGGCGAGCAGTTTCTGCAGCTTGGCGGTGTTGATCGCGTAGTTGACCGCCTGCCGCACCTTGATGTTGTCGAAGGGCTTCTCCCTGACGTTCATGAACACGTAGTACCAGGCGACCTGCGGAGCGCTGGCGATGTTGTTCTTCCAATTGGGATCCTTTGCCACGCGCACCTGCTCGCCTGGCGGGAGGCCGTCGCCGAGGACGTCGATGTCACCGCGCTCCAGCTTCAGCACCGCAGCCGTCGGGGTTGCTCCGAACTTGAAATCGATTCCGTCGAGCCACACCTTGCTGGCGTCCCAGTAGTTCGGATTGCGCACGAAGTCGATCTCCTGACCGGGGACCCACTTGCTGAACATGAACGGGCCGGTGCCGAGCGGGTGGTGGTTGACGTTCTTGCCCCACTTTTCGACCCAAGCCTTGTCGACCACGAAGGTGGCCGGAAGCGCTATCTTGTAGAGCAAAGTCGGGTCGGGCTTGATCAGGTCTATCTCGATCGTCTGCGGGTCCAGCACCTTGATGCCGCTGATGTCCTCCGCCTTGTGGTTGTAGTAGGCGAGATCGCCGACGATGCCTTCGAAGAAGTAGCTCCCCCACGCCTGCGGTGCCGCGATCATGCGCTCGAAGCTGTACTTCCAGTCGGCGGCTGTCAGCTCACGATTGACGGGCGGTGCGAACTTGACGCCGGCGCGCATATGGAAAGTGTAGGTCTTTCCGTCGGCGCTGATGCCGCCGTTCTGCACGCTCGGCACCTCGGTCGCCAGGTCGGGAATCAGCTTTGAGCCGGCTTCGCCGGGGCCGCTCGACCACTTGAGCAACGTGTCGAACATGGTCCACTCGATTGTGCACGATTCGAGGTCATAGGCAATCGCCGGGTCGAGACCGGCTGACTCAGTCTGGAAGGACACTCTCAGCGTGCCTCCCTTCTTCGGCGTGTTGCCGGCCCCGCCGCCGCCGCCGCTCGAGCCGCAGCCGGCGAGCACGACCGCCACTGCGGCGACGAGCGCCAGCAGGGCAACTGCGAGTTGCCTTCTACATCGTTTCATCGTGACCCCCTTTATCCTCACCTGACTCCCCTCACTATCCTGAAGCTGTAGCAGATTACGGCCACGGCTTCCAGTACTCGGCGTACCTGAAAGAACTCCGGGGACCGGTGGATCACTGCGCCTCTCACTTGCAGAGCAGCGGGCGAGATCCCCGTGTAACCCGCGCCGGCCCCTGGGGAGTCGCGATGACGGTATCCTCGATCCGTATCCCGTATCGACCCGACAGGTAGATGCCCGGCTCGACGGTGAAGACCATGCCGGACCTGACAGCCTCCTCGTTGCCAGCCATCACGGCGGGCGGTTCGTGAACATCGAGTCCCAATCCGTGGCCGGTTGACCCCTCGAGCACGTAATCTACGAAACCCGCATCGGTAAGCACTTGCCCCGCCGCTCGGTCGATGCTCTCGATCGTTGCTCCCACTACCGAGGCCTGCACTCCAGCTTCCTGGGCTGCGAAGACGGCCTCGTACGTGCGTACGTAGTCCGCCGCCGGCGTGCCGAGGAAGACCTGCTGCGTGATATCGGCGAAGTAGCCGTCCACCCGCACGGCGATGTCGATGAGCACTGGCTCGCCTTCGCGAAGCTCGCGGGGGCCTGCATCGTGGTGCGGCGATGCCGACTCGGGACCCGCTTGCACAACGACGAAGTCCATCGACTCGGCTCCGCCTTGCCAGAGCGCGGTCTCGATCTCACTTCTCAAGAGGCGCTCGGTGATCCCGGGGCGAGCCCGTTCCATGGCGACATCGACGCCGACCGAGACGAGCTCTCCCGCACGTTTGATCCGCTCCAGCTCCTCATCCGACTTCACGATCCGCAGGGGGCCGATCAACTCGCTTGCCCGCCGCGGCCACTTCGTCCCCAGCCGGCTATGAAGCTCGGCGAGAAACGCGAACGGCAGCTCGTCGTCGATGGCCGTGACCGGAGCATCGGGCAGCTCTCCCAGCTTAGCGAAGGCAGCATCCACACCTGGCTTCGGACCGTGCACGTCGCTCCACTCGGCCACGCTCTGGAAGCCGGTGATGTCGAGAAACTCGGGGACCCCGAAATCAGGGATCAGCATCACCGCCGATTCCCGGGTAACGAGAAGAACCGTTAAACGTTCGTCCACTGGAGCGGGGTAGTCGATGAGGTAGCGGAGGTTGGCGGTGGGGCCGACGACGACCAAGTCGACTTCTTCGCGCGCCATGGCTGCCTGCAAAGCCGTCACTCGATCCACTTGAGACCTCCTCTTAGCGGATGGGGCCGAGCTCGTCTAGGGTCTGGCTCGGCGTGACCTGCCCTCGGCCGTCATCGCTCACCAGGTCACGCGTCAGCTCTCCTGCCTCCCGAACAACTGAAAACTGCGGCTGGGCGACCGATTTCATCCACTGCCTGCGCGGTGAAGATCCATCGCCGAGGCGGTCGCCCGACCATACCAGGTTATACTGTGGCCGCGGTTGTAATCGACGCAACAGCCGAGGCGCCATGTCCCGTATGCAGGACTGTATCTGCAGCCGGGGACCACACCGGGGCCGTACGGCCTGGTCATTTCACGCGCTCGCCGGCCCCGCGCAGCGTGCCTGCGCCGAGCTCGAGCGGCGCCAGCAAGTCAACGTGGGGACCTCCGCCTGCGTGCGGAGTCAGGAGAGCGGACCACTCCGGGGCACGAAACAGCCTGGCTCGAATACCTCACCCAGGTGCCTTGTCAACGCAGCGAGCAGTCTGGCAACAGCTTCGAGATCTTCACCGCACACGACCTCACATGGTGTGTGCACGTAGCGCATGGGAACGGCCACAGAGAGGGTCGCCGTAGCGCCAGCGGCGGCCAGTTCATCGCCGTCAGTGGCCCAGTAACCAGCGAAAGCTCTGACCTGAACGGGAATGTGCTCCGCCTCGGCGACCTCCATGGAAAGCCAGAACAGAGGCTCATTTCCTGCCGAACCCCGGGCAAGAACAGGCCCCCCACCCAATTTGTGTTCCCCCCCGATTCTCTTCGCGTCCACGCCTGGATAGTCGCTGGTAAACTCCCCGTCAACGACAATTGTGCAGTCTGGCTGGAAGCGGTGAGCCAGCGCCTTGGCTCCCATGAGTGTCGTCTCTTCGTGAGCGCTCGATACCACCGTCAAGCGGGCCTTGCCGGACATACCCGCATACAGTTCGAGTCCGCGAAAGGCGGAATACACGCCGGCCCGATTGTCTAGCGCGAGTGAGCAATAGATGTCCTGCGAGAGCTCAAAAAAACGGGGAGCAAATGTGATTGGATCCCCCACGGTCACACGTTCCAAGGCAACCGCCTGACTCGACGCGCCAATATCGATGAACTGCTCGCCTATGGGCGGCGCCTTGCCACGCTCGCCCTCCGGGATGATGTGAGTGGGCGGCCTGCCGACAACGCCTCGCACCGGCCCCCTCTTCGTGTGGATGACCAGGTCGTGGCCGGGCAGCAGCTGAGGGTCCACTGTGCCAATGGCATCGAAGTACACGAACCCCCGCTCGTCGACGTGGGTCGCAATCAGCCCAATTTGATCGCCATGGGCAACAACGAGAACGTGGGGAGAACCATCGGGGTTCACCTCGGCCCAGATGTTCCCCAGGGGATCTCCGTCCACCTTCGCGACGGCTTCCACGCGTCTGCGTACGATCTCCTGAGCGGGCGCCTGGAAACCGCTCGGGCCCGGCGCCAGACAGAGATCCTTCAGAAATTCCACATCAAGCGTCATCTCGTACCCCCGGAGCTTAGGCCGATCCGTTCAGCTAAGAACACGGCAGAGCTTAGCCTGCGGCTGGCGGCTATGTCCAAGACTTAACAGCATCGACGAAGCTGAACGCAACCGGAAAATGGGGAGAGGTGCGCGACGAGCAGGGGGAATTCGTGCTCTTGACGTGACTCTCGATTGGGGAACAGAGTGAAGTTGTGTGCTCGCCCGGACAAGCGCATCGCGCCGGGAAGAGACGAGACTGGGGGCCTCGTGGGGCCAGGGGTTGCTCATGCAGGCACAAGGCGGCGATTGGCTATCCTTCGCGCAGCCTCTCTACGCTTTCTCCTTCGCTGTCGCGCTCATTAACGTGCGCCAACTCCGCTGCTGGAGCCCGGGACGGTCGGTTCCTCAAGCGGGGACGGATCCAACATGGGCCTGATTTCTGTCGTGGTGGCGCGACAGGGCGCGGGAGATGTCCGGCGACATACTGCAAGGAGACCCGAGCCATGAGTGAGCCATCCCCAGCATCGCAAGCACTAGGCAGCGTTCTCGAGCAGTACTGGCGGAGGAAGGTTGATCGTGACCCGTTCCTCAGTCTCAGGCTAGGGATGCGCGTAGCACAGCTCCCCGATGTCTCGTTTGAGCACGTCGAGAGGGAGGCGGAGTTCGCTCGCCCGCTGTTGTCGGAGCTTGCTTCGATTCGGCTGGACGAGCTTGGCCATGATGACCGGCTGACGCTCCAGGTTCTGCAGCGGGACCTCGAGGTAGACGTGAAAGCACCGCAGGTCTTCTGGCATCACTTTCAGGTCGCTCCATTCCAGTCACCGATACCTCTGTTCGAGGAGGTGCTCTCGCGCCTTCCTCTGGAGACGGACGACCAGCTTGACGAGTACCTCGATCTAGTCGACCAGTGGCCGGCGTTCATAGACAAGATCACTGCCAACATCAAGGAACAGCGCCGCCGCCGCATACTCATCCCCCAGGAAGAACTCAGGCTGATCACTCCCTACCTCGCAAGCTTCCTCCGAGAGTTTGAGCAGCACTCATTTTGGGTCGCCGATGAGCGCCTTTCCGCCGTCGATCGTCGCCGCAGGGAGCGCTTCCAATCGAGACTGGCGCACGCCATCCGAGACCGCGTTCGCCCTCCGTTCGGCAAACTTCTTGAGACGATTGGCCGCGAGTACTTTGCGGCAGCGCCCGAGAAGGTCGGCCTACATCAGTACCCGGACGGCGAGAGCGTCTATCAACTCATGATCCGGCGGTACACGTCGCTAGACCTCGCACCGGAGGATATCCACCGCATAGGCCTCGACGAGGTCGGGCGTCTGGAAGAGAAGGTCATTGACGCGACCCGACGCATGGGATTGCGAGCGGATTCTCTGCCGGCAGCGTTTGAGCAACTGCAGGCGCACCCTCGCACCTACGTGTCGACTCGCGAGGAGATCGGCGTACGCTTGGCGGGCTATATGCAGCGCGCAGACGAGGCGCTTCCCCGCTACTTCCTGCGGCTCCCGGCGACGCCGTGTCGCATCGAGCCACTTCCCCCTGAGCGCGGTCTTGCAGAAACGTTTGGTCTCTACAGGGAACCGACCGCAGCCGCGCCCTTCGGCTGCTACTACTACAACTCTAGCGCACCACGGCAGACTCCCCTGCTAAGCGCGGCGGATCTCATCTACCACGAGCTCATGCCGGGTCACCACATGCAAATCGCGAGGCAGGCCGAGGCTCCTGATCTTCACCCCTATCGCAGAAACTGCTACGTCGACATCTTTGGTGACGGGTGGGCCGAGTACGCCGCCAGTTTCGCCGAGGAGATGGGTCTCTACGATGACCCATTCGACTACTGCGGGCGCATGGTCCAGGAGATCTTCATGGCTGCTCGGTTGGTCGTCGACACCGGCATGAACGGCTTCGGCTGGTCGCTTGGCCGTGCCGCCGATTTCCTGCGCGGTCACATCTTCGAGTCGGAAGCCCACATACATTCCGAGTGTCTGCGGTATGCCTGCGACATGCCCGCACAGTCATTGATCTATTCACTCGGCTTCCAGGCCATGAAGCGGCTGCGTGCCCGAGCCGAACAGGCTTTAAGTGGGGCGTTCGACATCAAACGCTTTCACGAGACAATCCTTGTTCATGGTTCACTCCCAATGACGGCCCTCGAGAGCCACGTCGAGTGGTTCATTGAACAGGAGCACACGCCTCGTTCCGATTCCGGCCGATAAGGCACCCTCATGCGGTGGCAGAATTGGGGCCGACATCAGGATGCCGGAGCTCTCATTCGCAACGGCGGTCGTGGCCACGTCTCATTAGCTCGAGCCAGGTGAGTGCGTCCTCAAGTGAACGATAAACGACTCACCTAGGTCTTGAGTGTTTGCCCGATTTCCTGAGCCACGGCCTCGACCATGCGCTGCGCCCGCGACACGCCGAACTCCTCGATGCGCCAGCTTGGCGCCGTGATGCTGACGGCGGCGTCGTTGGATGGGAGATCGACGACGCAGGCGATCGCGGTGACCCCGATCTCCACAGCGTCGGCTGCCACATGCGACTTGGTGCGGTCCTGGAAAGCGGCGCCCGTGGCCGTGCCCGCCAGTAGCACGCGGCGACCGACCCACCCGCTGTGTCGCAGGGCGTAGGCGCTCTCGACCTGGTCGACGTAGAGCGCGTGGTCGCCGTCGAGGACGATGAGGTTGGCCGTCTCACGGGTAGCGTCACGCAAACGCACGAGGTGTGGGCGCGCCGCCAGGCGAAGTCGGTCGGCCCAACCGACCCTCGACGCGAGACTGACGAGCTCGAGACCCAGCGAGTACGTGCCGTCGGGGTCGGCGCGCAGGAGGTCGCTCTCGACGAGGTAGGGAAGGATGCGAGCCACGGCGCCGCGGGACATCCCGGCGCCGCTCGCGATCTGCTGCGGCGTCAGGCTGCGCGAGACCGTGGCGAACGCTCTGAGGACGGCCAGGCCGTGGGCGAGCAGCGGAGCGTCGGCGCTGAGTTCGAAGGCGGCGGGACCGAGAGACCAGACGTGCTCGTTCGCCCGATAGGCGACGAACCGATGCGCCTTCAGGAGATTGAGCAGGCCGTACGTGCTCGACCTGGGGATGCCGCATGACGAGGCGATGATGCTCGCTGGCGCCGGGTTCATGCGGCGCCCGAGGAACCGGAGCACATCCAGGACCCTTGCGGCGCCCCACGTCGTGGCCGTTTCCTCGAGCGGAGCGTTCTGGGGCACGGCGCATCTCCTAACTGACGCTTGTCCGCAAGGAAGAGAGGTGACGACAGCGCATCAATCTTGCCGGGGACGAATCCAGCATAGCGGCCACTTGGTCGCAGCGCAACGAGAACCAGTTCAAATTGCTGGACAGTCCCCGGCGACGCTTGATGTGGTCGGCTCTGCACGTCAGGGTGGAATTTGCAGACCGCGAACGTCACGCTGGGAGGATCCAACGATGCCGATATCTGAGTCTCACAAGCCCCTGTGGGCGGGCCGCCTGACCTACCTGAGCGAGGCCGACAAGCAGGCCATCTTCGATGCGGCCCTCGAGATTGTCGGCACCGTCGGCATGCGTGTCCATCACCGCGAGGCCCTGGAGCTACTGCGCGCCGCTGGCTGCGCAGTCACGAAACCGGACCTCGTGACCATCCCGCGCGAGCTTGTGGATAAAGCGCGCTCCACCGCCCCGCGCGTAATCGAGGTGTTCGACCGCGACGGTCGAGCCGCCATGAGCCTTGGTGGCGCCAACAGCTACTTCGGTACCGGCTCCGATCTGATGAGCACCTACGATCTGGAGACCGGGGAGCACCGGCCGAGCGGGCTGTCCGACGTCGCTCGCGCCGCCCGCCTCTGCGACGCGCTCCCCAACATCGACTTCGTGATGTCGTGTGCCCATCCCAACGACGTGGAACCGCACCGATCGTACCTGGAGAGCCTGCGCGCCATGGTCGCAAACACGACCAAGCCCATAGTCATGACGTCCGAGAACACCGGCGACCTCGAAGTGATGTGGAAGATCGCCTGCCAGCTACGTGGCGGCGCCGAGGAGCTCCGCGCCAAGCCGTACGTCACGCTGTACCTGGAGCCCGTGAGCCCGCTCGAGCACCCCGTGGAAAGCGTGGGCAAGCTGCTCTTCTGCGCCGACCGCGGCATCCCGGCGATCTACTCGCCGGCGCCCCTGGCCGGTGGCACGGCGCCGATCACGGTCGCCGGTCATACCGCCCAGGGCACTGCCGAATCGCTGTTCGGCCTGGTGATCCACCAGCTGCGGCGGCCGGGCGCGCCGTTCCTCTTCGGCATCGGCCCGGCAGTGCTGGACATGTCCACGTCTCAGTCCTCGTACAACGCCCCCGAGTACCTGATGACATTCCTCTGCCAGATCGAGATGGCGCGTTGGCTCGACCTGCCCAACTGGGGATACGGCGGCACCTCCGACTCACAGGTCGTCGACGCGCAGGCAGGTGCGGAGATCGCCGAGCTGGCCCTGTTGTGTCTCGCCGCCGGCTCGAACCTCAATCACGATGTGGGCTATCTCGATTTCGGTCTCACCGCGTCGCTCGAGCTCATCGTCATCGTTGACGAGTACATCTCGCTGAACCGCCGCATTTTCGCCGGCGTCGAGGTGAGCCCCGAGACCCTGGCCATAGACACCATCCGTCAGGTCGGTCCCGGCGGCGACTTCCTCTCCGCCAAGCATACCGCCAAGCACGTGCGCACGGCGCAGTGGCGCCCGACGATCATCAACCGGCAGGGCCACGTGCGCTGGCTCGAGGAAGGCGGGCTCGACCTGCGAGAGAAGGCCCGCCAGAAGGCCCTGAAGCTGCTCGAGACCCACCGGCTGGCGCCACTCCCCCCGGACCTCGCGGCGCGCATCGACGCGCTGGTCGAGGGCTTCGTCCCCGGCAAGTAGGGAAGGACTCGATCGTGCCGACCTCTGACAGCGACGAGCTACCGCGCCGCGGTAGTCTCGCCTATCTGAGCGAAGCCGACCGGGGCGTACGGTCCCGGTGTGGTCCCCGGCTGCAGATACAGTCCTGCATACGGGACATGGCGCCTCGGCTGTTGCGTCGATTACGACCGCGGCCACAGTATAACCGTGGTATGGTCGGGCGACCGCCGCGGCGATGGATCTTCACCGCGCAGGCAGTGGATGAAATCGGTCGCCCAACCGCTGTTTGAGTTGTTCGGAAAGTTGTGGCACGCATTTACTGGTTGAAGGTTGGCGCACTGGCCATACCTGAGGGGGACCATTGCTCGGAGGCCACGGTTGGCTACTCGTCTGGGAGTAGATGTCGGAGGGACCTTCACCGACCTGATCTTCTACGACGACGTCTCTGGCTGCGTAGACGTCGCGAAGCGCCCCAGCACTCCGGCCGCTCCCGAGCAGGCCATTTCGTCGGTCGTCGGCGAAACACTCTCGTCCCGTCAACTGGCGTCCTGCGAGTTCTTCCTTCACGGAACGACTGTTGGTATCAACGCGCTTCTGGAACGCCAGGGTGCACGTGTTGCGCTGCTCACGACCCGCGGATTCCGCGACGTTCTCGAGATAAGGAGGGGGGACCGCGAGGCGGTCTACGACTACCTCTGGAATGCACCTCCTCCTCTGGTTCCGCGCAGGCTGAGGATTCCGATCACCGAACGAATACGAGTCGACGGACGCGTCGAGCGGCCGTTGGTCATTGACGAGGTAAGACAGGCCGCGGAGATGCTTGTCGCAGACAACGTGGAATGCGTCGCGATTGTCTTCCTCAACTCCTACGCAAATCCCGAGCATGAGCTTGCCGCACTCAGAATCCTGCGCGAGTCGGGCTTGGAAGTAGACGTAGCGCTCTCTCACCTCGTGACGGGCGAATTCCACGAATATGAAAGGACGGCAACCACGGTCGTGGACGCGTACATTCGCCCGCACCTTGTTCACTACCTGCGGCGACTAAGGCGTGATCTCAATGAGTCTGGTTTCAAGGGGTCCTGCCTTGTGACCCGCTCCGGCGGCGGATCCATGACTTTCGAGGAAGCGGAAGAGCGTACCTTCGAGACCATCATGTCGGGACCTGTCGCCGGTGCGATCGGCGCAGCCGAAGTCTGCCGCGACCTTGGCGTCACGAGCGCGATCAGCGCCGACGTCGGTGGAACGAGCTTTGACTGCTGCCTGATCCGCGAGGGGCAGCCGCAGCTGAAGTACGAGGGCACGGTTGCGGGTCTGCCGCTGCAAACGCCCTGGATCGATGTTCGTTCCATTGGTGCCGGAGGCGGCTCCGTTGCCTTCTTCGACGAAGGCGGCCTGCTGCGGGTCGGCCCGCGGAGCGCCGGCGCCGTTCCTGGTCCGGCCTGCTACGGTCGCGGGGGTGTCGAGCCGACAGTCACGGATGCGGCGGCGACGTTGGGTTGGCTTGCCTTCGGCGAGCTGGCCGGCGGTGTGACACTTGACGTGGAGGCTGCGCGGCGCGCAGTAGCTTTGCTCGGCGAGAAGCTCGGCCTAGGGATCGACGAGACGGCCCTGGGCATCCTGAGGATCGTTTCGGCGAGCATGGCGGGCGCGATTCGATCGGTTACTCTCGAACAGGGCGAGGATCCTCGAGAAGCGACGTTGGTGGCCTTTGGTGGAGCGGGCCCCATGTTTTGCGGCCTCCTGGCGAGGGAGCTCGGCATCCTGCGCATGGTCATTCCAAACCACGCCGGCAACTTCTCTGCTTGGGGTCTTCTTGGCCAAGACATCGCCCGGAGTGCTGCACGTACGTGTATTGCTCCCCTCGACTCGAGTGGCTTGCTGGCTGCGAACCGGGTATTCGGTGATCTGGCTCAAAGGTTGCAGGATCGGGAAAGCAACGGTATGGGCGAGCAGACGATGGAGGCAGGCCTTGACCTGCGGTACGCGGGCCAGGAATACACGCTCACCATCGACGTTCCCCTCGACTCGGGATCGTTCTCGGCGAGTCATGATGAGGTGCACAGCGGATTCAATCGTGCCTATCGAGCCGCGTTCGGCCACACGCTTGACGAAGAGGTGGAATTGACGACCGTTCGCGCCACGAGTCGTACCCCTCTGCCTCGGCGTCGTCAATCGCACTCCGTCTCCACGGTTGCGAGCGCATGGAAACAGCGCTCTGTCGACGCCTACTCGTTCGCGACGGCAGGTCGGCGCAGCTTCACCTTGCTGCACAGATCGTCTCTGTCCCCAGGGGTGCGAATTGCGGGGCCTGCGATCGTGGCCGAGGAGACCGCCACAACCTACATCGATGTCGGCATCGAGTTGGAGACACACTCGTCAGGTGCACTGTTCCTTATCGACACGAGGGGAGCGTGACGAGTGACCGTCGACGAGGTGGTCAGCATTCGAGGCAAGCCGGGCAAAGATCTCGGCGGCCCCAAGGCTGATCCGGTGACGACCGAGGTTATCCGTCAGGGCTTGAACGCCGGGGCAGACCAGATGAAAGTTGCCCTGCGTCGCGCCGCTTTCTCGCCCGTGATCTACGAGATGATCGATTTTGCCTGCGGCATCTACGACACCGACGTCAGGATGCTTGCCCAGGCACGGTCACTCCCCTCGTTTCTCGGCACGTTGGGCTTCTGCATCGAGGCGGCAGTGAAAGCTTCAGGCGGAGAGGCACAACTCGAGCCGGGTGACGTGCTTTGGAGCACCGACGGCTATGCCAACGGCTCCCACCCGCAAGATGCGGTGGTCGTAGTCCCCGTGTTCCTTGACGACACACTCGTTGGCTACTCGGTGATCAAAGCTCACCATTTGGATATCGGTGCGAAGGAGATGTACTGCACGGACACGACCGACAACTTCCAGGAGGGCGTGATCTTTCCTGGGGTCAAGCTCTACAGGTCAGGCGTGCTACAGCGTGACCTCTATCGGACGATCCTTGCCAATTCGCGCCTACCCCAGGCTCTCTCGGGCGACCTCAACGCCCAGCTCGCCGCAGCTAGGATGGGAGCTTCGTCGCTGCTAACGCTCATTGAGAAGTACGGCGTGGAGCAATACGAGCGGTCACTCGAGCGCATGTTTGACGCTGGCGAAGCCATTGTGCGCCGCTACCTCGAAGACGTTCCCGATGGCCGCTATATCGCCAAGTGCGCTCTAGACAGCGATGGGCTTACCGACGACATGGTCGAATTCGATGTCGCGGTCGAGATCGAGGGCAGCGACGTGGTGGTCGACTTCTCCGACTCTGCTTCCGAGCAGGCGGGCCCCATCAACTGCCCTTTGCCGACAACGGTGTCGACGGCGCGCATGGCTATCCTCGCCCTCCTCGGTGGCAACGAGATGCCGAACGAGGGGCATTTCCGGCCCATCGAAGTGCGAGCTCGGCCAGGGACACTCTTCTTTCCGCGGCCGCCCGCCCCAATCTTCCTCTACGGGTGGCCGTCCGACCAGGCTGTGGAAGGCATCCTCCAAGCGATCTCGGCCGTCACTCCCGCGCGGGCCAGAGCCGCGAGTGGCGGGGATCTCTGCGGAATCAGCTTGTGGGGCAATAGGGACGACGGTTCTCTCTGGGCTTGTGCGATGGATCAGCCGGTCGGACACGGGGCCAAGGACGGAGCGGATGGGGGAAGCCCGCTGATAATCATCTCGTGCTCCGGCATCCGCAACTCCCCAGCCGAGGTGGTGGAGGCTCGCTATCCTGTCATTGTGGAGCGCTGCGAGCTTGCCCCGGACTCGGGAGGCGCGGGTCGCTTTCGCGGGGGGCTCGGCACCGACGTTGAGTATCGACTGCTCCGAGACAGCTACATGACAGCCATCGTCGAGCGGACCAAGACGCCGCCCGAGGGTCTCTTCGGCGGCGGTTCGGGTCGCCCGAACCGACTCGAGGTCCGTCTCCCCGATGGCAGCGTAGTGAGCTACTCTAAAGTCACTCGTCTGGCGTTACCGGCGGAATCGGTCGTGGCCATCCAGACAGGCGGCGGCGGCGGCTACGGCCCGGCCGCTGAACGCGACCGGGAAGCAGTGTTTGACGACGTTGGGGAGGGTTATGTGAGCGAGTCCGAGGCGCGCCGGCTGTACCCTCAGGCATTCTGAAGGGGGCGCCGGCCGGTTCGTCGCGTCATCTCTGGCGGCTAGTTTCGATCTAGGGGGCAAGCATGTTAGGCATTCGAACTCGGTTCCTAGCGCTGGCATTCGCGGTGTTGATGCTCTTCGTTCTTTCGAACTGTGGCTCGACGAGCAAGCTCGCTCAAGTGCAAAACGAGACCTTCACCTACGCGGCCAACGTGGAGATCATGCCGGGAGGGTGGGATCCTTCCACGGACTATTCCAGCGAGCTGATCGCCATGGCCCAGATGTACGAGGGGCTGACGCGATACAACGCCGTGGATAAGAAAGTGGAGCCCCTGCTCGCTGAGAGCTTCGATTCGTCAAACGGCGGCAAACAGTGGACCTTCACTCTACGCTCGGGAGTCAAGTTCCACACCGGGCGACCGCTGACCGCGCTGGCAGCCAAGGCAGCCATCGAGCGGACCATCAAGCTCGGCCAAGGTGCAGCCTACATCTGGGATCCCGTGAAGAGCATCGACACTCCCGACGCTCACACGCTTGTCTTCCACCTCAAGTACGCCGCACCGCTAGATCTGATTGCTTCTGCCGGATACGCCTCCTGGATCTTTGATACAAAGGCCGCCGGCAGCGGCGATCTCGGCAAATGGTTCGCTGCTGGGCGGGACGCCGGTACAGGGCCATACACGGTGGACACTTGGCAGCCAGGGCAGGAGGTCCAAGTGACCCTCAAGGCATTCCCCGGCTACTGGGGGGGGTGGAGCGGCACGCGTTACCAGCGAGTGGTATTTCGCTACGTGCCCGCTGCGACCACGACCGTGCAGCTTCTGAAAGCGGGCGACGTCAACGCGGAGATGCAGCTCACGCCCCAGCTGTGGGCGTCTTTCCAGAACGACCCCAACTTTCTGACGACATCGACTCCCTCTTACTACAACTTCTTCGCCATGCTGAACACGCAGCGGGCGCCACTCAGCGATGTGCGAGTCCGCCAAGCGATCGCTTACGGGATCAACTACGACGGGATTGTTGCTGTTCTCAAGGGCAACGCCGTGAAGTCGAGCGGGATAGTGCCGGCGGGCCTCTTCGGTCACTTCGACGACCTCCCCAACTACACCTACGATCCGACCAAGGCGGAAGCGCTGCTGAGGGAAGCCGGCTATGGACCAGGCGGCAAGAACATCAAGCTGGTCCTAACCTACGAGCAGGGCGACAACTTCGAAGCGATGACTTCGGCCGTCATTAAGTCCAGCCTCGCACCGCTCAACATCGACGTCGGAGTTCGTCCGCTGCAGTGGTCCGTCCTCTGGGCCAAGACGCAGGCGTCCGACCTCTCACAGCGTCAGGACATCGCCATCTACGGATGGTATCCGGACTACCCGGATCCTGCCTCGTGGTTCGTCAACCTCTTCGAGACGCAGAATCCGCCTGTCTACAACGCGACGTACTACTCTAATCAAACAGTCGACCGGATGATCGGCGAGGCTATGAAACTGACCGCGTCGGACAGGCCCAAAGCCGAGACCCAATATCGCGACATCCAAGTGAAGCTGCTGCAGGATGTGCCCGCCGTCCCGCTGGTCGGCATGGTCTATCAGAGAGTCCTTCCGAGGTCGGTCAGCGGCTTCCAGGATGACCCGGCCTACCCCGACGTCGTCTTCGTCTATCAACTCACTCCGGTGAAGTGAGGGCATACATACTCAAGCGAATCGGCCTGGGTCTAGTGGTCGTGCTGGGCGTCGTGCTTGTGACCTTCGTTATCGCTCGGCTGGTTCCAGGAGACCCGGCGGTTGCATGGGTTGGGCTCCATGCGACGCCGAGGGAAATCCAGCAGGCGCGCCACACGCTCGGCCTCGATCGGCCGCTCTATGCGCAGATCGTTACCTACGTCAAGGGCGTCGCGAGCGGGAACTGGGGCACGTCCATTCACACCAAACGCCCTGTGCTCTCGGACATTGGGTCCCGCGCCGCGGCGTCACTGGAGCTCGTCGTCACCGCTATGCTGCTAGCGCTGGCTCTCGGCATACCCTTGGGCCTCGTTTCCGCGCGCTGGCACGGGAGGCTTCCCGACCTCCTGGTGCGCCTGGGCGCGGTCGTGGGCGTCTCCATGCCCACGTTTTGGATGGCCATGATTCTGCAGCTCGTCTTCTTTCAGAGGCTCGGACTCCTACCAGTGGCCGGCGAATACGACCCTTCTGTCGCGTACCTTAATCCGCTCGTGCTTTACACCCACGTGCCGGTCATCGACGCACTGCTGAACGGCAACTGGCCTATGCTGCAGAGTTCTCTGACGCACCTCGTCATGCCGGCGGTGGTCGTGGCGGCCTATCCCATGGCCGTCATTGCGCGCATGGTGAGGGCCTCGATTCTCGACTCACTCGGGGAAGACCACATACGTATGGTGCGGGCTCTTGGCTTCTCCGAGCGGGCGGTCTTCGGGCGCTTCGCTTTGAAGTCAACACTGAATCCCGTGCTGGCTGTCACGGCCCTCGTGTTCGCCTACTCGCTGGCCAGCACCTTCCTAGTGGAGGCGATCTTCGACTGGCCAGGTCTGGGCATGTATGCCGCTGATTCGATCCGATCGCTGGACACGCCGGCAATCATCGGCGTGACCCTGCTCGTTGCTCTGGTCTACGTGGGTAGCAACCTCATCGTCGACATCGCGCAGGCAATCATCGACCCGAGGATTCGGCTGAATTGAGCGAAGTCGCCATCACGACTCGCTCGCGCGGCGTCGCGCGTCTCGCACGAAAGAACCCTCTTCTTGCATGGGGGGCGCTCGTAGCAGCCGCACTCATCGTGGTTGCCCTCGCCGCTCCCTTGATTGCTCCCCATCCTCAGGACGCCGGCTCGACGATGCATCCAGCCGCGACCCTGCAGTCGCCGTCGCGGGCTCACCCATTCGGCACCGACATGTACGGACGTGATGAATTGTCGCGCGTCGTGTACGGCGCTCGTGTCTCATTGAGTGTCGCCGGCCTGGTTCTCATCATCGCGGTCGCCATCGGGGTCCCTCTGGGCATCGCCGCTGGCTACTTTGGCGGTGTCGTCGACAACATCATCATGCGCGTGACCGATGTCTTCCTGGCATTTCCGGCTCTGCTCCTTTCGCTTGCCCTGGTTTCCGTCCTTGGCCCAAGCGTAAGAAATGCGGTGCTGGCCATCTCTGTGACCTGGTGGCCCTGGTACACACGCTTGGCCCGCGGGCAGGCAGCGTCGGTCCGCGGTCGCCAATTCATCGAGAGTTGCCGTGCCCTTGGAGTGCCGCGCTTCCGCATGCTGTGGCGACACGTACTGCCGAACTCTGTCACCCCGTTGATCGTGCAGGTCTCCCTGGACGCGGGCGGAGTCATCCTGACGGCCGCTGCGCTGTCGTTCCTCGGCCTGGGAGCACAGGACCCGACGCCCGAGTGGGGGCTCATGGTGAGCCAGGGGCAGGACTTCTTCACCACTCAGTGGTGGTTGGTGACGTTCCCTGGCATAGCCATCCTCATCACGGCGATGGCTTTCAA
The DNA here is from genome assembly GCA_003132585.1 of Actinomycetota bacterium. Taxonomy (GTDB): domain Bacteria; phylum Actinomycetota; class Thermoleophilia; order UBA2241; family UBA2241; genus PALSA-647. The sequence goes on along the minus strand of PKYG01000131.1, from coordinate 32,597 downwards.
CCTGATGGGGGACGGTCTTCGCGAGGTACTCGATCCGAAGCGAGTTCTGACAAGGTGACTCTCGAGATCCGTAATCTCACCGTTTCGTTCGACAGCAGACGTGTCGTCGATATCGACTCGCTTGAGCTGGGCGACGCGGAGATCGTCGCTCTCGCCGGCGAGAGCGGCTCGGGCAAGTCAATGACCGCGCTGGCCGTGGTTGGCTTGGCCTCGACCAAGGGCGCCACCGTCGCGGGGAGCATTAAGCTTGACGGAACTGAGCTCATCGGGATGCCCCAGTCCGAACTGCGAGCAATCCGAGGCGGCCGTATCTCGATGATCTTCCAAAGCCCAGTGTCGTCATTCGACCCCGTCTTTCGGATCGGTACGATCTTCCGTGGGGCGCTGCAGCTCCACGGCGCATCGAGGGCGGAGGCCCGGGACAGGGCGGCGGAGGCCATGAGGGGCGTGATGCTCGCACCCGAGCTGCTTGACCGCTACCCGCACCAGCTTTCCGGCGGCCAGGCGCAACGCGTCGCGATAGCCCTGGCGATCGCCTTGCGCTGCGAGGTTCTCCTCGCCGATGAACCGACAAGTGCGCTCGACGTAACGGTGCAGGGAGAGATTCTCGAGCTGCTGCGCCGACTGCGGGAGCAAGAACGCATGGCGATCCTTTTCATCAGCCACGACCTTGCCGTCGTGGCTGAGCTGTGTGACCGGGTGGCGGTGATGCGAATGGGCCGCATCGTTGAGGTCGGGCCAGCGGCCGAGGTGCTTCGCGCCCCCTCTGATCCGTACACGCGCGAGCTCATTGCTTCGGTCCCAAAGCTGACCAGCGCCGCGGCGGGCTGAGTTGTGCTCGAGGTTCGCGCGCTCCATGTGGTGTTCGAATCCGTGCACGCCGTCGATGGGGTGTCTCTGACCCTTCCTGCTGGGCCTTTCGGGCTCGGAATCGTGGGCGAAAGCGGCTCCGGCAAGACCACGATCGCGCGTGCTGTGATGCGCCTGATACCCCTGGCTGGAGGAAGCGTTCTGCTGGATGGTCACGACGTCTTCCGTCTTCGCGGTGGTGCGCTCCGTGCGTATCGTCGCGCCGTGCAGATTGTCTTCCAGGACGCTGATAGCACTCTCGATCCGAGGATGCGCGTGGGGCCGGCCATTCGTGAGGCGTTGCGCGTGCACAGAGTGGTTTCCCGAGATGAGTTCGGCCACCGCGTGGACGAGCTCTTGGAAGAAGTGGGGTTGGAGTCCGCCACCTCCTCGAGATTCCCCCATGAACTCTCGGGTGGCCAGAGACAAAGAGTGGCAATCGCCAGGGCTCTCGCCGTCGAGCCACGAACGCTCATTCTTGACGAACCCACCAGTGCCCTCGATGTAACGGTTCAGGCGCGAATCCTGCGGCTCATCGCCGAGCTGCGAGAGAAACGGCAGCTTGCCTACTTTCTGATATCGCACAATCTAGCCGTGGTCCAGCAGCTTTGTGAGGAGGCTGCGGTTTTGTACTTGGGCCAGGTCATTGAGCAGGGTCCCACAGGGCAGCTACTGAGCAGTCCGGCGCATCCCTACACGCGAGCCTTACGCTCGGCGGTGCCCGAGATCGATATCGCCGACCGGAGAGCGCGTGTCGTCGTGCCGGGTATCGTTCCCGACCCTGCCCATCCGCCGGCGGGTTGCCGCTTCAATCCGCGATGCCCTTTTGTCGTGCAGCGCTGCCGAGAGGAAACTCCCCTCCTGCGCCGACTGTGGGCGGAACACTCTGTCGCCTGTCACAGGGCAGAGGAGCTGAACCCCGTCCTCGTGAGCCACGGCGGCCGCGGACAAGACGCACTGGGCCAAACCCCAGACAACCTCGGCTCGATCTTCTAGGAGGAGGACTAAGGTGAATCGATTGACGGCATTGCAGACGGTCATGGCTCGCGAAGAAGTCGATTTGGTCGTCGTCGGCCCGACGGCGAACCTCCGCTACCTTATTGACTACCCCGCCCCGGTGGACGACCGCATAACGGTCCTTCTCGTTACTCGGGATTCAGCCGTGATGCTGATCCCTGATTTCGGCGTTCCCGAGTTTCTCGACATCACCGGGTTCCAGAACGTGGCCGACTGGAACGACAAGTTTGGTCCCCAGCCAGGCGTGGACGCTGCCTTCGCCAAGCTGGGAGAGCTGCCCGATGCTCCGGTCACGGCCGTCGACGACGAGCTACCGTACGCGTTTCTCGCCGAGTTGCAGAGCCGGCTGGGGACAAGGGCGGCGCGGCGACTAAGCGAGTTGATTGGCCCCTTGCGGATCGTGAAGTCGGATGAAGAGCTGGAGCGGATCAAGCGTGCAGGAGAGCTCGTGTCGGTCGGTGTTGACGTGGCTTTGGAGCGGGCTCGCCCTGGCATCAGCGAGCGTCTCCTGAGAAGTGAGATCGAGACTGCGCTCTGGCAAGGCGGAGCCGAGTCGATGGACTTCGTCGTTGTTCAGGCAGGCCCCGAGTCGGCATCGCCGCACCACGATGCCGGACCTCGTGAGATCCGTGAGGGCGAGCCAGTGCTCATCGACATCGCTGTGCGGGTTGATGGCTACTTCGCCGACATCACGCAGCAGGTCTTCCTCGGCACGCCGACGGCGGACTACGTCCAGGTGTACGAAGCCGTCTTCGCCGCGCAGGAGGCCGGAGTGCGGGCCTCTCTGGTGGGAGCAACGATCGAGAGCATAGACCGCGCAGCCAGCCAAGCTCTGTCAGACGCGGGTTTCGCGCTTGAGGGCCGGACCGGCCACGGACTGGGACTCGACGTTCACGAACCGCCCTCCGTGGTGACTGGCAATGAAGAAGTTGTCAGGTCCGGCATGGTCTTCACCGTTGAACCAGGCATTTACCTGCCGGGTCGCTTCGGGGTGCGTATCGAAGACACCGTCGTCGCGACTCCCCGGGGTCCGGTGCGGGTTACACGGGGCTCGCGACCGCTCCTCTGCAAATGAGAGTAACCTGATTGCGTCGCTGCCTGCGTTTCGTGATCGCCTTGAGGCTGTGAGGATGGATTCCTACCCAGAGTTGTTCAACGACGTTTTCGGTCCGGTCATGCAGCCCGGCTCGAGTTCGCATACTGCGGCACCCTGCCGACTCGGCCATCTTGCCGGCGACCTTCTCGGTGAGCCGGCGGCGCATATTCGGGTCCTTCTCGACAAGAAGGGTTCGTTCGCCGGCACATTCGGCATCATGGCTGAGGACCGAGCCATGGTGGCCGGCGTACTCGGTCTGTTACCCGATGACGCGCGTCTCTTTCGCGCATTCGAGCTAGCCAAGGAGGCAGGTGTCGAGGTCGCGTTCGAGTTCACCGAACTGACCGAGAGCGCACATCCCAATGCGATGAAGTTCGTGCTCACTGGGCAAAGCGGCAACACGGTTTGCCTCGTCGGCAACTCCACCGGTGGAGGCATGGTCGAGACCGTGATGGTCGACGACTTCCCCTTGCAAACAAAGGGAGACACCTTTCTGCTTCTGCTCTTCGATCGGCGCTCAGCCCTAGGTCCCGAGCCTCTCCGCGGGCTCTCGTCCGAACTCCACGAACTGGTCGAGGCAAGCGAGATCCGCCTTGAGGGACGTGGAGTGCTCTACGTGTTCCGCCTCGCTGTGGAACCGGACCGCAACGAGCTGCGAGCGACCATCGGTGATGGGTCGCCCGACGTCGGCGTCGCCCTGCTCAATCCTGTACTGCCGGTCATCACTAGGCCAGATCGCAAGCCGCAGCTCTTCAACACCATGACGGGCTGGCGCGAGATCGCCGAGGAACGCGGCAAGCCCCTGTGGGAGACGGCGGTCCGGTATGAGATGGATGCCTCGGGATGGCCGCGCGAACGAGTCATCGACTACATGCGCGGGCTAGTCCGTTTGATGCATCGCCAGACCAGGGCCGCCTATGAGGAGGACTTGCCCATTCCCCGGAGTCCCTTCAAGCCCGACTTCCCCTTCCTCTGGGCCCGGCACGCTGCGTCCGAGCAGAGGCTGAGTGAGGGGATCGTGGCGCAGACGATCAAGTGGGCCTATGGCGCTGGAGCTGGAATACCGGGAGTCGAGACCGTGCCCGGTCCCATGGGTGGGGGCGGTGGCTACATCTACGCCGCGCTCAGCGCCGTCAAGGAGGCTCGGGGCTTGAGCGACCACGACCTCCTGCGCGGCCTTTTCGTCGCTGGCGGCGTCGGGGCGATCGCTTTCAGCCGCACCGAGCCCACGGGGGAGCGCATCGGCTGCACCGGTGAGAGCGGCGTGTGCGGCGCGATGGCCGCTGCCGGCATTGTCGAGATGGTAGGTGGAACGGCTCAGCAGGCTGAGGATGCAGCTTCGCTGTCACTGCAGGCGGCCATAGGCATGCCTTGCGACCCCATTCCCGGCGGGCTCGGTCAGCCGTGTCGCAGCCGCATCCTCGCCGTCACGTGTATGGCCCACGTCTTCGCCGACTTGGCACTCGCCGGCCACGGCGCTGTCTTGCTCTTGCACGAGGCCATTGACGTCGCCGACGCCGTCGGTCGCAGCCTTCCCGCCGAACTGCTGTGCACCTCCAAGGGCGGCGCCTGCGCTACTCCGACGGCGCAGCGCTGTGCAGAGGCATATCGCTCCTGGTATGAGGCAAGCCGGCCCGAGGACCGGCCGCCCGGGAACCTCATCTAAAGGCAAAGGGCGGGCAGAGCTCACAGCAGCAATGCCGGATCAAACGCGGCTCACGGTCACGGGGACTAGTATTCCGATATGAGAATTGCCCACATCAGCGCCACACCCTTAGCCCTTGCGTTCAAGGAGCCGTATCACTGGGCCGGCCGCGTCGACTTCGGCGCTACCGTGGTGCTGGTCGAAGTCGAGACCGACGCGGGCATCACCGGCGTGGGGGAGTCGACCGCTGCTTCTCAGGCCGAAGGGACCGTAGGCGCTTTGCAGGGCGCGGTGGCACACTCGTTCGTGGGCGAGTCCGTCTTCGACATCGAGCGCCTTCTCATGCGGGCGCGTTACCTCGGTGGCTTCAACCACACGCCCTGGTTTGCCAACCTCGTCTTGGCGGGGCTAGAGATGGCGCTCTGGGACGTCATAGGCAAGGCCAGCGGACGACCCGTCTACCAGCTACTCGGTGGTGCCGTCCGGGACCAGGTTGACTACTTCGGTTTCCCGCAAGGCGATGCGGCCGAGGAGCTTGCCGAGGACGCGCGGGCCTTGGCGGAGGCCGGCTACTCGGTGATCTACATGAAGGTTGGGCGCGGCGAAGCGACGGACCTGCGCAACGTGGCCGCCGTGCGTGAGGCCATCGGCGACCTCCGGCTCAGACTCGATGCGAACGGCGCCTGGACGGTCCCCGAAGCGATCCACATGATTGGTCGCCTCGCGCGGTTCGAGCCGGAGTGGATCGAGCAGCCCACGGCGCCGCTGAGCATCGCCGCGCTGCGTCAGGTCAAGGAGTCGGTCGGCGTGCCGGTGGCCGCCGATCAGTCCGTCTTCACGTTACACGACGTCTACGAGATCTGCCGGCAGCGCGCCGCCGATGCCATCGTGCTCTCACCGCACGAGACGGGCGGGCTGCTGGCCTTCCGTAAGGCGGCTGCCGTCGCCGAGGCTGCAGGCGTGCCCATTTGCCTGCATGGCCAGTCAGTCAGCAGCATCACTGACGCCGCGCAGCATCATGTGGCCTTGAGCATCCCGAACCTGACCGAGGGTAATCAGATCATGCACCAGCTACTCGTTGAGGATCTCGTCTCCGCTCCTGACCTCACGCCCCATCACGGTGTGCTCGGAATGCTGGACACTGCGGGGCTCGGCATCGAGCTCGATCGCGACGCTATTGCCCGTGCGGCGGAGCTCTATGAAGGAGACGAGCGGTACCACGGCGTCTGAGGTTGCGGGAATCCAACGGGACGATGCCGGCGAGTGATGGGATTGGCGGACTCGTCACGAACTGCAGCGAGGGAGAAGCTAGCCCCCGCCCAGTCCTTGAGCCCGGAGACCGCAAGGGCATGACGGCTTACCAGTTCAGGGGTGCTTGCCGGGCGGGCAAGCGCAGCAATAGCGGCCAGAATCTAGCTCACTCAAGGAGGCACGCATGAAGGTTCTCATTGCCGACCAGAAGTTGGTCACCGATCTGCTTTCCATGGAGGATGCCATCGATGTGATGCGGCAAGCGCTTGTTATGCTCGCCGAGGGGGACGCCATCCTGCCCCTTCGCAGCATGCTCGTCATGCCCGGCGGGGAGCGAGTAATGGGCCTCATGCCCTCGTACCTGGGCGGCCTGGGCGCTGTCGGCGTCAAGGTAGTCGCTGCCTTCCCTGTCAACTTCGGCACTGAGTACGACACCCACCAAGGGGTCGTGCTCGTCTTCGACACAGAGCGTGGACTGCTGCGCGCAATCGTTGACGCCACATCGATCACTGCCATTCGCACGGCTGCGGTCAGTGCCGTGGCCACCGACCTTCTCGCGCGCCCCGATGCCGGCGACCTGGCTATCATTGGCGCGGGAACCCAGGCGCACACGCACCTGCAGGCCATGCGCTGCGTGAGGCCGGTGCGCCGAGTTCGTGTCTACAGTTTGCCGCCGAAGACTGCAGAGGATTTTGCGGAGCGGGAATCGGCGCTGCACGGCCTGCCGGTCGAGGTCGCCGACACGGCGGAGAAGGCCGTCGCCGGAGCTGACCTCATCTGCACGACGACGACCGCCACCGAGCCGGTACTCGAGGGCGCATGGGTAGCGCCCGGTGCCCATATCAACGCCATCGGTGCCTACACGCCGACAACGCGTGAACTCGACACCGCCGCTGTAGTGCGGTCGCGGCTCTACGTGGACAGACGCGAGGCAACGTTGAGCGAGGCGGGCGATTTCCTCATCCCTAGGAGTGAGGGGGCCGTGGGCGATGATCACATCGTCGGCGAGATCGGCGACGTGCTGCGGGGCAAGGTGCCGGCGCGGACCTCGCCCGATGAGGTCACGCTCTTCGAGTCGCTTGGCAGTGCCATTGAGGACCTAGCGGCGGCCCACCACGTTTACGAGAAAGCGCAGGAGCGCGAGCTCGGAACGTGGGTTGAGATCGGCGGTCGCCACTTCGCTACCGCATAGTGATCACGACGCGGGCGCGCGCAACGGCGCCGATGATAGATCGGTGCCGTTGTGCGCCCGCTCGATGGTCGAAGTCCGGGCCGCTGGCGGCAGCTAGATCTGGGTGCTGCGGGCGACACGTTGCGGCGCTTGCTTGAGCATCACCTCGGTCAGTCCCCACACCAGGGCGTCGACGCGATCGGGCGACCCTTGCGTGGCGCGGTCGAGATCGGGCGTGAAGCTCGCCATCTGGTCCTCGAGGGCGGGGAAGCTGCCGACGTGGTGTACGCGCCCCTGCTCATACAGGGAGCTGATCGGTTCGGCGCGCACGAACTTGCCCCGGCAGGCGTGCACCATACGGATCGGCACGTCACGGTCGATGGTACGCAGTAGGGCCTGGACGATATCGCCGCCGTTGTTGGCCTCGGCGACCACGCGGTCGGCCTCGTGCTCATGGTAGAGGTCGACTACGAGCTTGCCTGAAGGGCACAGAAACTCTGGACAGCCGCGCTGAGCCGTGTTTCCTTGCAGATCTCTCGTCCCGACCAAGGAGGCATCCGCCGGTGGCATTCGCCTTGCTCTACCTCGCCCTGCGCAGGCTGGTGGAATGGGCGGTCGGCCCGTTAGAGAACGACCGCTCGAAGGACCTCGAGATCCTCGTCTTGCGCCACCAGCTCAAGGTCCTTTCTCGCCAGATCGCCCGCCCGAGACTGAGGCGTCGCGATCGTCTCCTGCTGGCGGCGGCCAGCCGGGCCCTGCTCCGAGGCGCCTGGCAGACGTTTCTGGTCAGCCCCTCGACTCTCCTGCGCTGGCACCGGGAGCTTGTGCGCCGCCGATGGACCTTCCGGCGGGTCGCCCGTGGCGGCCGTCCGGGGCTCCAGGCAGAGGTCGCCGCGTTGGTGCTGCGCCTGGCCAGGGAGAACCCGCGATGGGGCTGCCGACGCATCCAGGGCGAGCTCGCCAAGCTCAACCTCAGGGCCTCGGCCAGCACGATTCGCACCCTGCTGCGCCGCCACGGCCTGGGCCCCGCACCGCGCCGCCAGGGGCCAACCTGGTCTGAGTTCATCAGAGCCCAGGCGCACGGCATCCTCGCCTTTGACTTCTTCACCGTAGACAGCCTCTTTCTGCGCACCTTCTACGTGCTGTTTGCGATCGAGGTCGGAAGCCGACGGATCCACATTCTCGGTGTGGCCCGCAACCCCAACGCGGCCTGGGTCACCCAGCAGGCGAGAAACCTCTCCTGCGACCTTGCCGATGAGAGTCGAACGTTTCGATTCCTGCTCAGAGACCGGGACTGCAAGTACACCTCCAGCTTCGATTCGGTGTTCACCGCGGAGGGGATCAGAGTGATTCGCACGCCCATCCAGGCTCCCAAGGTGAACGCCTTTGCCGAACGCTGGGTGCGCACCGTGCGTAGGGAATGCCTGGACTGGATGATTATCGCTGGTCGCAGACACCTGGAGAAGGTGCTCGCTGAGTACGTCGACCACTACAATGCCAAGCGGCCCCACCGCGGGCTCGGCCTGCGCGTGCCGCAGGGCGAAGGCACGCAGCCGGTCGCGTTTGTCTCGACCGCGCAACTGCGACGGCGAGACGTCCTCGGCGGGCTGATCCACGAGTACGACCTGGTCGCGTGAGCGAAGCGGGCGTTTGTGTGCCCTTCAGGGGGTGTGGTCGTTGTTTGGCCGCACCCCCGCCGCAGCCGCTTTAGCTCGCTCGTACCCAGACCGCGGCTCTTGACCATGACAAAGTGCCCGCATATGCTGCGATCGCGGAAGTGGTGCCTCTGCCGTGCGCGCACCACGCGCGGTGCGTCGGCGCGGTTTAAGGCCGCCTTGGCGAGGGAAACATCGTGAAGGGGTACGCCATGCCAGTTGCCGCTCGTGAGGGCCCGGGTCTCGCCCGAAACGCCATCGGGCTTCGGGAGGTTCTGTTCCAGTCGATCACGCACATGGCACCGGCCGCGGCCGTCGCCTTCTCGATCCCTGCGGGCGCTTCGTATGCTGCCGGCGCCCTGCCGCTCGCCACGGTCCTGGCGCTGATCGCCTGCCTGTTCGTGGCGCTGTCGATCGGTGAGCTCGCGAGGCACCTGCCGTCGGCGGGGAGCTTCTACACGTACGCGTCCAAAGGCCTCCATCCCTGGATGGGCTTCCTCGTAGCGTGGGCCTACGCCTTCGCCGAGGCGTTCATCGCGGCGTTCCTGTTCCTGGTCTTCGCGATCACGGTGTCGGGCACCTTGAATACCGAGTTCGGGTGGTCCACCGGCACGTGGTGGATCTGGGTGGTGGCGGCGTCCCTGCTCGTGTTCGTCCTCGGCTACGTCGGCATCCGGATTTCGACAAAGGTCGGGACGGGGATGGGCGTGTTCGAGATCGTCATCTTCGGCGCGCTGGCCGTGTGGCTCATCATCGAGGCGGGCTCGAACAACACGTTGTCGGTGTTCACTACGCACCATGCGACCGCGCAGGGGTACACAGGGTTCTCGGGAGTCATCGCCGCCTGTGTGTACTCAATCCTGGCGTTCACGGGGTTCGAGTCGGCGGCGCCGCTCGCCGAGGAGGCCCGCGACCCGCGGCGCACGATCCGCAAGGCGGTCATCTACTCGGCCCTCGCGATCGGGGCGTTCTACGTGTTTACGACCTACGCCGCTACGGTGTACAGAGGCTCCGGCAACATGGCCGACTTCGTCAAGCTCAACAACGGCGACCCCTGGACCTTCCTGGGCAGGGCCGTCTGGGGCGTGGGCTGGCTGCTCGTGTTCATCGCCATCATCAACTCGGCGGTAGCAAACGCGAACGCCGGCGCCAATGCGACTACGCGGACCTGGTTCGCGATGGGACGCATCCGCCTGCTGCCGGCGTTCATGGCGGCCATCCACCCGCGGTGGAAGTCTCCGCACGTCGCCGTGACCGTGCAGTTCGTGGTGGCGTTGGTGCTCGCCCTGTGGCTGGGCTTCCAGTACAAGCCGTACACCGCGTTCATCCTGATGGCGACGATCTTCACGCTGGTGTTGATCCTGATCTACATCGTCATCCTAGTGGCCTGCATCACCTACTACTGGCGGTTCCAGCGGCAGGAGGCGAACCTGGTGATGCACGGCCTGATCCCGGTCCTCGGTATCGCGGTGTTCATCCCGGTGTTCCTCACGGCTGCGGGCATCCCGGCCTTCAAGTTCGTGGCCAAGCTCAGCTACCCGATCTCCCTGGCCGGGCCGGTCGTCGGGGTCTGGATGGTGCTCGGCGTCGCCTATCTCGCCTACCTGCATTACCGGCACCCGGATCGTCTCGAGCAGACGGGGCGGATCTTCATCGATGAGCCCCCGGCGAGCCCGGCCCAGTCGACCGAGCTCGAGCCGGCAGCAGAGTGATGGCCGCCGCCCAAGGAGAAGCTGCGAGCGAGAGGCGATAGTAAAGATGAAGCTACGCGAGAGCATGATCGACGTCCCCGGCGGCCGGGTCTGGTGCCGGAGCGTCGGCGAGGGCGGCATCCCGCTGCTCTGCCTGCACGGCGGCCCCGGGATGACGCACAACTATATCGACCCGCTGGAGGACCTCGCCGATCGCCGCCGGGTCATCTTCTACGACCAGCTGGGCTGCGGGCGATCCGACCGTCCCGACGACACCTCCCTGTGGACGGTGCCCCACTTCGTCCGCGAGGTGGAGGCGGTGCGCGGCGCCCTCGAGCTCGACCGGTTCCACCTGTTCGGAAGCTCGTGGGGTGGGCAGCTCGCGATGCAGTACATCCTCGACTACCAGCCGTCGTCGCTCCTCAGCCTTCTCATGGCGGGCAGCCCGGCGAGCATGCCGCGCTGGGTCGAGGGCTGCATGCAGCTGTTCGCCGAGCTGCCGCCCGACGTCCAGAAGGTGATCAGGCATCACGAGGACACCGGCTTCACGTCGTGCCCGGAGTACCTCGGCGCTGTGAGCGTCTTCTACAAGCGGCACCTCTGCCGTCTCGACCCCTGGCCTGTCTCCATAGAGCGCACCTTTGCCGAGATGAGCCCGGTCGTGTACGAGACGATGAACGGGCCGAGCGAGTTCACGGTCACGGGCCGGTTCCGTGACTGGGACGTGTTCGACCGTCTGGGCGAGATCCGGGTGCCCACCCTCGTCATGGGGGGACGACACGACGAGATCCGCGTCGATCACCTGACCGACATCCACGACAAGATCACAGGCTCCGAGCTCGTGGTCTTCGAGAACAGCTCGCATACGCCGTTCCACGAGGAGCGCGAACTGTTCATGCGCACGGTGAACGAGTTCCTCGACCGTGTGGAGGGCGCCTCCTAAAGTGATCTGCACCCCTGAAGTCGGTCCACCTTGAGGTTATGGTTTTCGGACCGAAGAAGGATGAAGCAGATCTGAACCGCCCCGGGTTCAGTGGAGACCGATTCTTGCCAAGCGAGCCGCACCGTCGCCGAGAACCTCGCCGCCCTCGAGGACGCATACGGCTTCTACATGGTCGCGGGCGACGGCCTTCCCGTTAAGGATGCGGTCTCCCCGCGTCACGGCCTTCGCTGCTCTGGTCAGCGGGGTAGACCTGCGGGCCAGGGGAGAGACTGACGCGACAAAAGCGCCGCCGCCGGGCGCCGGCCATCGGTCCGCCGCTGACTTGAGCGGCAGCTTTAGCGAGCCGCCACCGTCGGCCTCGAGCTCAGCCTCTGCGCGGCAGACCCCGGCCGTCGGCGACCGGCGCCTTTCGGCCATGGGCCTGCCTTGTCCTGACCAAGCCACCCCGGCGCGCGGATCACCACCGGCCCAGGCGGATGCTCTTTGCGCGTCTCACTGGGTGCTTGACCACAGGCTCGGAGATCGCCCCGACCGGCACCTCGACGCGGTCAGGCGTGCCCTGCGTCGCGCGATCGATATCGGCGCTGGCCGCTCCCTCGGCGTCGGCGATGATCAGCACCCGTTCCTCCGGCTCGCTTGTGTCCATACGGTAGAGGCCCAGCCGCCCGGCAGCGCCGCCGAGCATCGCCAGATCCGCGCGCAGCGCCTTGGGGTCATCGCCTTCGGGCGCCGGCGGAGGGGCCCAGTAGCGCTCGAGTCGCTTGCCCACGAGCGGCCTCATGTCGATCCCTTCAAGGCCAGCAGCAAGGTAGCGCTGCACGCTGCTCTTGGAGTAGTACACGAGGGCGGCGATTTGCTGCAGCGAGAAACCGGCCTTGGCCAGGCGCAGGCAGTAGATGCGCACCTCCTGCGGCCCTTTGAGCGACTCGTTCTCAAGCCTCCACATTAGCGTCTTTAGCTCATCGTCTTGCTCTGCCGGCGTGCCGCTGGCAGCGCTAGCCGCTGCGACCTCGTCGGGTGCCTCGCGCAGGGGGTCGATCAAGGCCTCTACATCAGCGGCCACCGCTGCCAGCGAGTCCATGGCGGCGCGCCTCTGCGCCTGCTCCTTCGCCCGGGGCGGGCGCCGATAGATGAGCCCGTGACAGTCCCGACAGAAGAAGTACTCGGCAGTCGGTGGGGCGTAGAGCTTGCGCACCGGGCACCCGCATCCGGGACAGAGAGCGAGAGCGCGTCGATGATCGCCGCCTTCGAGCACGATGTGATCGCGCGACTCGGGCGCCGACGGCGTCTTGCGGTAGCGCACCGTGAGCACGGGCTGCGGTCCATAGGGCCAGTCCTCCTCGGCGATCGCGTAGGAGAGGCTCGCCCGCATGACCCCCGAGCCCTGCTCGACCCAGCGCAGCTCACCGCGCGGCTGCCTGAGCAGGCGCTCGCCGTCACAGAGGCCGCCGATCTCGAGCACGCGACACTCTTTGACACTCCACGTTGTCGGCCAGCGGCCGCTACCGGGACCACCCATGATCGCCTCCTTCTGTGTCCGTGCCGCGGCTCCGGTGACGGGCGCCGCGGCGCTGTCGTTGCAAATAGCACGTTTCTCCTGCCTGGACACAAGAACAAGACCTCCATCACCGGTTCGACTCCGGTCGCCGTCTCTAGCAAAACCCCTGTTCATCGGCACCATCGCTGTTCGCCAGCGCTGCCGAGGTTGAAGAGCTCGAGCTGAGGCAGCAGCGGTCCCAGCCGGGCAAGAAACGACTCACCGGGCCATCCTTCGGTCAGGCTGTCGCCGAGGAACCCGATCCTCATGCGCTCAAGTGCCCCGCGTCATGTGGGCGACGAGTCGGTGGCGGTTGCGGGGGCCGCAGGCCCCCGCAACCGCCACACGTCCTTCACGAACAGGACCCACAGAGAACAGGCGACGCCGCAGCCCCCCGAAAGCCATAGCGCGTTGGTCAGACCGATCGTCTGGGCGATCGGCCCGGCGATCACCAGCCCGACCGGCCACAAGCCGCCGCCGGTCATCCAGTCCCAGCTGCTCACCCGCGCCATCGACTCGTGGGGGATGTGGTGCTGCAGGCTGGCCTCCCAGATCGCCGTGAGCACGCCGATGGCGATGCCGCGCAGGAACCAGACGGTCACCAGGGCTCCGGGCGAGAGCCGAAGGGCGAGCGCGAGCATGGCCATGGCGGCGGTCGTGCTGCAGAGAGTGACCGTCACCATGGGCCGCAGCGGCCGGTAGTACAGGGCGACGAGGCCGCCGACCAGCATGCCCAGGCTAAAGAGCCCGACCATGAACCCCCACAGCGCGGGACTCTGGTGGCGCGTGGTGATCGCCAGGGGGCCGAGCACCTGCAGCGGCGCGATCGTCACGAACAACACTAGCATGGCGTGCAACATCATCACCCACAGCCAGGTCCGCGAGCAGACCTCACGCCAGCCGTCGCGCAGCTCGGTGAGGAAGGTGGTCGTCCGCCCTTGCGAGCGCACGAGGGCGGGGACACGCAGGGCCAGCAGGAAGGCGGCGCTAACGAGGAATGTGGCGGCGTCGACGGCCAACGTGCCGCTCGTACCGATGAACGCGATCAGGATGCCCGAGATCGACGGACCCACGAACCAGCCGAACCCTTCGCTGACGCCCCGCAGGGCATTCGCTTCCTGGAGCCGGTCACGGGGCACGATCTGTTGGATGAGTGCCGTGTACGCCGGATAGAAGAAGGCGTCGCCGCAGCCATAGGCAAAGCCGAGAAGGGCCAGGTTCCAGACCCGTGCGTGATGGGTGAAGAGCAGGCCCGCGATCACGGCCAGCGTGAGAAAGCGGAATAGGTCCGAAGCGATCATCACCCACTCGCGGCGCAGGCGGTCAGCCCAGACGCCGCCGACCAGGGTGAACAGGACCATCGGCACGGCGAAGGCGGCGAGCACCAGCCCAACGTCGGTTCCCGAGTGCGTGAGGTCGAGCACCCCGAAGGTAAGGGCAACCGGAAAGAGGCCGTCGCCGATCAGCGACACCGTTTGCCCGATGAAAAGGTTACGGAAGTTGCGCAGGCGCAGTACGTCGATTCGGGCCGGGAGCTTCAGGTTTGCTCCTGTGTCGACTCGGCCGGTTCGAGTGCCGGTCGGTGGAGCGAGGGCGCCGTCGCCAGGACCGACCCGCCGACAATGAGGGGCAGCGCCGCCGCCATGCCCACGGTGAAGGGTTCGCCGAGCAGCACGACGCCGAGCAGCACGGCGATCAGGGGGTTGATGTAGGTGATGACGGTGGAGCGCGCCGGACCGACCTCGACGATGAGGGCGAAGAACAGCAGGAAGGCGAGCGCCGTGCAGATCACAGCCAGCGTCGCCACGGCGCCGACAGTCTCGGTCGAGACGGAGTGGGGCAGGTGGGTGAGGGCGGGCGCCGCGTAGGCGACGGCCGTGACGGCGAGTGACGCCGCCACCACGTCCAAGCCGGGCAGGTCGGCGAGTCGCCGACTGATAACGAGCGGGCCGATGGCATAGCAGATGGCCACGACGACGAGCTCGACCACCGCGCGCGGGTGGCCGCCGCGAACGTCGACGCCGGCGAGTACGGCTACACCGGCGAAGCCGACGACGAGCCCGGTCAAGCGGCGTGCATCGACGTGGTCGGCGGTGCTGGCGAGACGATAGAGCACCGCGCCGATCAGCGGCACTGCGGCAATCAGCAGTCCCGCCACCGAGCTCGTCACGTGCTGCTCGGCGTGGGCCAGCAGCAGCCATGGCACGGCCAGCTCAGCGAGTGCGAACGCAAGGATCCAGGGCCAGTGCCTCAACAGCGAGGTGAGCTGCCGACGGCGCACCGCGAACGGGATCAGCAGGAGCGCCGCCGGCGCCGTGCGAAAGAAGACGAGCGCCGGCGGTGAGAGCTCGCGCACCGCCACGCGGATGAGCAGGTAGGGGATCCCCCAGATGACGCAGAGGGCACAGAACAGCAGCCAGCCCTTGCGTGACACGAGCGAGCCCTCGAATCTTTACCGAGTTACGCTGATCGGCGCCGAACCAGTGCCGCCGAGCTGGTCCTGATAGGCGTAGGCGGGGTAATCGCGCCAAGCGTCGAGCGATCCGCAGACGAGCCCGCTGACCGTTGCTCCCGGCACCGCGTCGCCGGAGTGTGCGCCGGCCTTGAGCGTGACGGTGACGGTCTTCATCTGGCCGGCGACCATGGTCCCCAGTGATACGCTGCTCGAGCCGCCGACGATGCCGAACCCGGCGGGCAGCGCGAGCTTGAGGCCGGCGTTCGCGGCCGGGAAGCTCGGGAAACCGCCGGTGCCGAAGAGCGCCTGGCAGACCTGCGCGCCTTCTGAGAAATAGTCAGGGTTGAGTGGTTCGATGCAGACCGGATCTGACTGCAGCGCGAAAGTGAGCACGCCGCCAGGAATCGGCGTCGCGGCCTGCGCCAGAGAAGGAAGCAGCAGACCGTTCACAAGGACAGCAAGAACACACACCAGCAGACGTTTCACCGTTGGTCCTCCTTAGTCTGGCGAGGACTCCACGCACTCATCACGTCAGAGTCGTAGCGAGCCCATAGTAGCAGAACCGCGGCAATCAACCTGTAGCGCGACTGAGCGAAGCGGGGGCGCCGCCGTATTGCCGACATCGGGCCGGCAGGGAAGCCGGTCCTGAGCCCCTTGGGCGTGCGAACGGAAGCGATTGTGCGGTAGGGCCTCACCTTGGTCCTGCGGAAGCGGATGAAAGACCTGCAAAGAGGCAGTTTTCGTGGCCGCCGCTAATCGTGATTACCGCACCATACCGCACTATATTCGGGGGCTTCGGCCAGTCACAACTGCAAAACCTCCATCACCGGTTCGACTCCGGTCGCCGCCTCCAGCAAAAACCCCTGCTAATCGGGATCTCCCTCGTCGCGACGACCCCTGCCGGTCACCGAAAGTCACCAAGTGCGCCGACATTCGCGCCAGCAAGTGCCGACTATCGCGCTGCACAGACGAGGTCTGTGCTGCTCGCCGCCGCGGCTCCTTCTCTTTGTGGCTACGCCTGCCTTCAACCTTGACGTGCTCGCTGGCCGAAACAACGCTTGAGCCCCCTTACAACTGGGTACCCATACCTGCGACCTAACTTCGAGTATTCTCAGGAGGTCACATCGTGCGGCGAAAGCGCCACGAGAAGTTCACACCCGAGGAGACCGCAGCACTCTACCAAGCTGCCGACCGCGCACGTTGGCTGGCAGAGGACGAAGGGATCACTGGCTACTGGACGGTCGTGCGCGTGCTGTCGGAGGCTCTTCCTGCACAGCTCGCTGAGACGCTGGAGTACTGCTGGGCGCATGCCGACGTGGTCAAGGAGCAGGTGCACGGAGACGACGGCTACCGGCATCGTTTCGACTGTAACACTGCGCTCATCCGCGCGCGTTTCCCTGATGTCTACGAGGCGATCTACTCGCAGGCGGCGAGTGCAGACAGAGCGCTGGCGACATCGGGGACCGCTGTCACCGAGGAGTGAGAGTCCGCCGGACGGATAGCCCCGCCCGCGCCTCGTTCTTCCCTCCTGCAAGTCGGCATCTCCCTCGTCGCGACGACACCTGCCCGACACCGAAAGTCACCACTTCTGCCGACATCGGCGCGACTTGAGAGGTCATTCGGCGTCGCAACGGCCAATGGTGCCTCTCTGTGGCTGCGGTGCTACAGTGCAAGTGGCCGTCGCAGATGCTTGGTATGGCGAGGCGTGGCACGGCAGGCCAGTGAAGCGTGGCGTGACACGCCGAGGCGCGACAAGGTAGGCACGTCTTAGCACGGCTGGCTTGTCTGCAATCTCTCAAGCAGCGGCGGGCTTCTCCTTGCCCGGAACGCACTGGGCGACGAGGGCAAGGTCGGCGTGGACAGGCACGTCCAGGGTGGGTGCGACTACCCGGAGTGGGAGAAGCGTCCGGCCTGCGCGCGTGGACCGCGCGGGCGCCGGACGGGAAAGGAGCGGTCATGCCGATCTATGAGTATCGCTGCCGGGAGTGCAGGGAGCGCTTCGAGGTCACCGCTCATCTCGCGGAGCGCGACAAGCTCGCGGTCTGTCCGAAGTGCCACGGCAAGAAGGTCGAGCTCGTCATCAGCTCGTTCACCTGCGCGGCACCGCGCAAGTACTGAGAGCCGACGGCCCCATCACGGTGCTCGTCGCCAGGCAGCCACGTCCGGTTCTTGCGGCTGGCAAGGCGTCGACGGAGAGGACTCAGCGGTCTAGCTTCCGGGCCCTTCGCTGGCGCATCAGCTTGCGTTCCGCGTGGCGAACACCTCCAGCAACGCCGGCTCGCCTCCCAAAGCACCGGTTCAGGCGACGAGAGCCACCTTTGTGGTGCGCGGCTCGTCGGCATCGGGTCGGCGCACCGAGAAGACCGCCAGCACACGGCGGACTTCCTCCGACCAGACACAATCGGGTGTGATGTGCGCAGAAGCTGCTCGGCTCGCGCAGGATGCGGTTCTCACGCCGCAGGCGGCACAGCTCCTCACGCTCGTCGCTTGTTAGGCCCTCGGCCTTGTCCTCATCGATCGCCGCCTGGCGCATCCAGCTATTGAGCGTCTCGGTGCAGCAGCCCAAGTCACGGGCGATCTCCGAGGGCGGTCGCCCGCTGGTGCGTGCCAGATGGACCGCCTCGGTGCGGAGGTGACAACGTGAAGATCGGACGGCGCCACGAACAGGGGTGCCTTCCGACCTTCACGTTGCGTGAATGGACCGATTAGACGAGGGGCGCAGCCTCTGTCCCGGCAGCGACTGCTCCACCTTCAGTCGCTTCCGGTTCAAGCACCTCGTCCAGTTGCAGCACCGGTGCAGGCTTGGTGAATACCTTCGTCTTGTAGAGCAGGTAGACAAAGCCGACGGCGAGCCAGGAGAATCCGACCTTATAGGCAGCCGTGCCCATGTTGGCGAAAATGTAGGCACAGACAACGAGCCCGATCAGCGGCGAGACCACGTATTTCGCGAAGCTGGCCGCTGTCTTCTCGCTTCTAATAAAGAGGTGCCAGATCACGGTCGCGTTCAGAGCCATGAAGCCAACCAGGGCGCCGAAACTCAGCCAGGTGGCGAGAGTCGCAAGGTCGATTGCGATAGCGACGGCCACCGAGACGACACCGATGAGAATCGTGGCGACCCACGGTGTCTGCCACTTCGGGTGCACCGAGGCGAGCGGTTTCGGAAGAATGCCGTCGCGTCCCATGCTGTAAAGGATGCGGGCGATGGCAGACTGCCCCTCAAGAGCACAGGCGAGCCCGAACGAGATTGTGATGGCGAGGATGGCAAGGTCGTTCAGTGGTCTGCCGCCGAGGCCCTTGAGGATGTCAAGGAACGCCGTGTCCGAGTTGAGCTGCTGATAGTTCGGATAGGCGACGCCAGCGAAGTAAGTCAGGATGACGAAGATGGCGCCACCGCCGAGGATGGAGTAGACAGTAGCCCGCGGGACAGATTTGCGCGGGTTCTTGGCTTCCTCGGAGAGAGTGCTCACGGCGTCGAAGCCGAGATAGCTCAACACGACGATGACAGTGGCGGCGAGGACACCGTGGAGGTGGAAGCCGTGGGGGTTGTAGAAGCCGACTGCGTTGAAGTGCAGCGACCCAGCGGCCAGCTTCGCGAAGACCTCAATGAGGAAGTAGAGCATGACCACGACCTGGAAGGCGAAGAGCGCCCAGCTGGTCCAGGCCATCAGCCGAATGCCACGAACGTTGACGATAGTGGTGACGAGCGCGAAGATGACAACCCAGCCCCACTGCGGCACGCCAGGCACGAGCTCGCTGAAGAACAGGGCGCCGATCAAGTATGCCACCGCGGGAAGAAAGATATAGTCGAGCATGATGGCCCAGCCCGCCATCCAGCCCAACTCTTGGCGTGTGCCGCGCTGAACGTATGAGTACACGGAGCCGGCGATTGGGTAACGGCTTGACATCTGCGCGTAGCTAAACCCCGTGAATAGCATGGCAACGAGGCCGACGAGGTAAGCCAGCGCGACCATGCCGTTTGCGGTTCCGATGAAGGTGCCGTACCAGGCGAAGGGTGCTACGGGAATCATGAACATGATTCCGTAGACGACCAAGTCCGCCGTGCTGAGTGATCGCTGCAATTTCAGTTCAGTCATGTGAGCTCAACCCCCTATTGAGTCTTTGCTGAAACAAGCCCCCTGGCACTTACTTGGTCACGTACTCCTCGAGAGCCTCAACGAAGCGTGCGGCCTCCTCCTCCGAGGTGTAGGGCGCAAGCCCTGCGCGCACCCAGCCGCCCTTCTTGTTGACCCCCGTCAGGTCGCCCAGTCTGACGGCATAGAAATGGCCGTCGGCGACGAAGATCGAGTGTTCTTCGGCCATCCACTTGCACACCTCTGTCGGCGATGCGCCCTCGACATCGAGTCCGAGAGTCGGCGTCTTGTGTGCCGTGTCGGGGTCGAACAGGGTGACCTTCGGCAAGTCGCGCACGCGGCTGCGCATGGATTCGGCGAGGCTGCTCTCCCAAGCCTCGATGCCCCGGTACCCGGACTCGATCCGCTCTCTGCGCGTCTCACCACTGCCGAGGCTCGCGATGAACTCGACAGCCGCGATGACTCCCCCCAAACCTTCGTGGTTTTGCGTCCCGGTCTCCAGACAGTCGGGGATTTGGTCAGGGGCAGGTGCAACCTTGTAGGGCCCTAGTCGCTCGAATACGTCCTCGCGGATGCACGCCATGCCCACGTGAGGCCCGAAGAACTTGTAGGCGGAGCAGGTGACGATGTCGATGCCCAAGGCTTCGCGATCGACGAAGAAATGGGGCACCGCGTGCACGGCGTCGACGAACACCAACGCGCCCTTGGATTTGGCCACAGCGGAGACGGCGGCCACGTCGTTGACGACTCCGATCGCGTTTGAAGCTGCGCCCACGGCGACCAGTTTTGTGCGGTCAGTGATGATCGAGTCCAGGTCGGAGAGGTCGAGCGTGAGCGTCTCGGTGTCGACGGGGATCCAGCGCACGGTGAGGCCCTTGTCCTTAGCCACGGCCAACCACGTGTCGACGTTGGCGTTGTGGTCCATCTCGGTCACGACGATCTCATCGCCGGGTTTCCACTCCCTCGCCATGGCCCTCGAGATACTGAACGTGAGGGTGGTCATGTTAGGGCCGAATGCGACCTCCTCCTCCTTGCCGCCGAGGAGATCGGCGACTGCTGCCCGCGCTTCATCGAAGAGCGCCTCGGTCTCGTGACTCGTCGGGAATTGGCCATGTAGGTTGGCGCCCCCGCGCTCCATGTACGCGCGGACAGCATCGATGGCGCCCTTGCAGACTTGCGAGCCGCCGGGGCCATCCAGGTAGGCGACAGGCTTGTCCCTATAGGCCCGGCCTAGGGCTGGGAACTGCTCCCGCACCGCTTTGATAGGGAAGGTCGCTACCGGCGGCTGAAGCTCCGTCTCTGACATGCTGCTCCCTCCACTACTTGATTACGACGGGATTCAAGGGACTGGCCGTTCCTCCCCTGATTTTCAGGGGTGACGCCACATAGAGGGCGTCGAACTTGCCATCGGCAGCACAGTCCTCGGCCCACTCCTCGAGCCAGTGAGCCTCGATGAAGACCACGCCGAGGTTTCTGCTTAGTGCAGCGTGGATTGGGAACACCGCCTCGGCGGTCACTGAGTTCAGTTGCTCGCCGGCGAGGATGTCGGTGGCGCTGACCGGGATCTCCATGTCGTGGAACCAGTCCACCAACTCCTTCTCGTACGTCAGGCCCGGTTCATCGAAGTTCCCGTAAAACGCCGCGGCTCCCTTCTCGTAGAACTCTCTGAAGATGCCAGTGCGGATGACGATGATGTCGTGTTTTTCGATCTTTGTGCCCTGGGCCGCAGCTGCACCAAGTAGGTCGGCCAAGGAGACCTGCGTGTGCATGGGCAGGTAGTGAAGACCCTTGTACCGGGCGATATCGAGCAGGATGGCACGCCCGACCACGCCTCGCTCGGCGATGGCCAAAACACTCGCCTTCTCGAGACCTCCCTTCGAACCCTCCGCTGCGAACCCGTTCCAAGCCTGCCCATCGAACCACGTGTGGCCCAGCCCATCGCAGTGTGTCGTTCCATGGCAGGCGAGGAAGAGAAGGTCGTCCGCATACTCGAGACCACCGCTGATCGTCTGTGCCTTGCCTGATTCGTAGAAGCCCTTGTCCTGGGACATGAAGTGGCCTGTCGGCATGCGACCCGGCCAGAGTGGCTCTCCGGCAGGGTTGCCAAGTTCCAGCATGAGCGTGAAAACCTTGCCAGACCGCACGGACTGGACTCCGCGTAGCACCTCGGCACTTGTCAGATAGTTGAGGCTACCGACCTGGTCATCGGGCCCCCATCTGCCCCAGTTCTTCGGCGCATCTGCGAGCAGCTCAACCAGATCGCCCGAAATCTTGGACATGTCGCTCCTTCCACCCGTCTCCTGCCCCGATGAGGTCGTAGCAGTGATCAGTTCTTGCAGGTCGTAGGGCAGGGCAGCGAACGGCTAGCAATCCACCTCCTTCAGCCCTTTAGTCCGTGGAGGGAACCGAAGCGCCGCCTCACGCAGCGTATTCACCAGCGTCATGACGACCGCTGCATCGGCTCCATCGTTGATCGATAATCCTGCCGCTCATCACCCCGTCTCGAGCACACACTACGCGCGTTCATTTTGCGTAAGCAACAAAACGACAAGAATAACTGTAAAGGAGGGGGCTCGACGCAAATAAAGCTGCGGCGCTGGTCTGCCGCCTGAGGTTGACCGCATAACGCACGGCGCGCACGCCGCTCGGGATCAGTTTCTGCCCGTCTCGAGGAGAACTTGCGGAAGCGAGCACACGGGCGATCGAGGGCGGGCCGCGCTGTGCGCGCTAGAGGGGCTTGAAGGTCGAACTCAGCTGCCGGGGCGGCATCGCCCCGGCCGGTCAGGGCGGCCAAGGTCGCCGGGACGCTGGCCTGGGGGCTACTTCGGGCGCCTGCTAGTGCTCACGCGATTGTCTGGGGCCTGCCGAATAGCATTCTGGAAGAGAAGGTCGGCAGGGTGGAGCGGTTGCAGCCATGGCGCTGCATGAGGTGACGGACCGCTGTAACCTCACGACAAGGGATCGTTTTCGACTGCTGCAAACGACCCCTCATTGAGCCAACCATTGTCTGACTTCACTGTGGCGAACACCAACATGGTCTCGATTCTGCTGGAGCCATCGATCGCCGCGATCTCATTCTTGGTCATCAACCCAACATGCGCCACGTCCTTAAGCGCGGCGCGCAATATGTAATCGTAGCGTCCGCTCACGCGATAGCAGGACTTGACGCCATCCACCTTCATGATGCCGCGCTCAAAGCGTTCAAGGGCGTTACTAGAATGTCGTACCTGGATGGCGATCAGGGCCTGCTGACCAAGCCCGAGACAGGCCGGGTCGACGACGGCCTGATAGCCACGAATACAGCCCGTGGTCTCTAGTCGCCTGACGCGTTGCAGCATTGCCGAAGGCGAGAGCCCAAGGGACTTGGCCAAGTTGACGATGGTCTGGCGACCGTCTTTCTGCAATGCTACCAAGATGAGTTGATCGACTTCGTCCACAGTACCTCCCACAGTCGGATTTGAACTTCTGTGGCAAGTGTAACGTAGCATCCTGCGGCGGACGACGGCAATGTCGGTCGAACTTGTGGCACATCAGCTGACTCACAAAGCATCGACGCGTAGCGCAGTGTCCACGTGACCGGCACCCCTGAAATCGGTCCACCCTGAGGTTAGGGTTCTCGGACCGAAAAGCAGGAAGCAGATCATGCCCCAATCGCCGAAGCGAGATCTGAGTCCGTCGGCGGCGTCGCCGGCTTGCGGCGGCGCCGCTGACACTACGGTGGTCGCAGAGCTTCGTCTTCATCTGAAGCCGCGGGCGCGCAACAGCGCCAGCCGCTGAGCTTCGGCGACCTCCTCCTTGTAGGCACGTTCGCGTTCCTCGCGTGTTTGCGCGGGCTGCGCGGTCGCCTCCCGCCCCGGCACCTCGCCCCGGCCGAAGGCCGCAATCTGCTCGAGGCTCCAGTTGCCGCCGCCGGCGAGCTTGTTAAAGGCACCGCTCGAGGCATCGACGCGATCGCAGAAGCTGCCCAGCGGAAAACTGCAGAGCTCCTCCAAGTAGTCGTGGTTCCAGGCGTCGCGAACGAGGCGGACGTTACCCGCCTCACACTGCGCCGCCAACGGTCGGGCGCGCTCGACCTTGTTGCCGGTGACCCGGTCGGCGTGCACGGTGAATCCGGCCGCCTACGAGATCGCCGACGAGTTGCGCGCCCGCCGCATCCCCACCGTGATCGGCGGGTCACACGTCACGTTCATGGCTAACGAGGCGCTCGAGCACGCCGACTTCGTGGCGCGCGGCGAGGGCGGCGGAACGCGACATCATGCGCCAGACGGGCCACAGGTCAACGGCCATGGTGCGGCGCTACATCCGAGACGGCAACCTGTTCCGCGCCCTTTCATCCGGTCCCGGCACCTGCTAGCATCGGGGCCATCAGAATCCGAGGTGCCGCACGGGATCGATCTGGGGGGACTGATGTCGAGAGAGCTCACCGAGGCCGTCAGCGATTTGCGCGAGGCCGACGCGCTGCGGATCACCGACGAGCTACTGGAGAGCGGGGCCGACCCGCTCACCGTCGTCGCAGCCTGCAAGGAGGCGATGGACGTCATCGGCCAGCGGTTCGCCGACGGCCAGGCGTTCATCCCCGAACTGGTCATGGCCGGCGAGATCATGCAGGCGATATCGGGCAAGGTGAAGCCCCGCCTCGCATCCCAGCCGGCAGAGGACAAGCTGGGCACCGTCGTGCTGTGCACCGTCCAGGGCGACATCCACAACATCGGCAAGGACATCGTCGCCAGCATGCTCGGCATCGCCGGCTTCGACGTGGTCGATCTCGGTGTCGACGTGGCCATCCCAACGGTTGTCCAGAAGGTGCGGGAGCTTCATCCTCAGATTCTCGGGCTGAGCGGTCTGCTCACGATTGCCTTCGACTCGATGAAGGCGACGGTCGCGGCGGTCGCTGAGGCCGGCGTGCGTGACCAGGTGAAGCTCATGGTCGGCGGAGCGCCGGTGAACGAGGACGTGTGTGCCTACGTGGGCGCGGACGGCTGGGGCAAGGATGCGGTCGCCGCCGTCCAGTTGGCCAGGACCTGGGTGGGGGGTGCTTGAGGATGTTCACCGACGACTGGAACGACTTGACTCCCGATCAGCGCCTGACGGCGCGCCTTGACGCGTGGCAGAACGCTCCCATCGAGTTCGCCTCGCCCGAGGTCAAACAGGCCTACGTCGATCGCGTCCAGCTGTGGCGCGATGCGATCGCCATCAAGAAGCCGGCGCACGTGCCCATCACGCCGTGGATCGGCCTGTTCCCGATGCGCTACGCCGGGTTCACCGGTCACGACGGCTACTACGACTACGACAAGCTCGCCCAGGCGTGGGACAAGTACCACGCCGACTTCCAGCCCGACGCGATCGCCATGACGCTCGCCATGGTGCCGGGCAAGGTCTTCGAGATCCTCGACTACAAGATGTATGACTGGCCCGGTCACGGCACCGAGGAGGACACGAGCTACCAGTACAAAGAGCGCGAGTGGATGAAGGATGACGAGTACGACCTGCTCATCAACGACCCGTCCAACTACTGGCAGCGCTACTACGTGCCGCGCATGTTCGGGGCCCTGGAGCCGTGGAGCATGCTCTCGCCGTTCACCGACCTCTGTGAGATCCCGTTCACGGCGCCGTTCTTCGTGCCGTTCGCGCTGCCGCCCGTGAAGCAGATGCTGCAGAAGATGATGGACGCCGGCGATGCCGCCATGGAGTGGCTGCAGGCCTTCATCGCCATCGATGGCAAGCAGATGGCGACGCTGGGCATCCCGAGTATGGCCGGCAGCTCCACCAAGGCGCCGTACGACATCCTCGGCGACACCATGCGCGGCACGCGCGGGCTGATGCTTGACAAGTTCCGCCGCCCCGAGAAGGTCAAGGCGGCCATGGAACGACTCGTCCCGCTGGCCATCAACTGGGCGCTGCGCTCGGCCGATGTGAACCGGCACCCGATCGTGTTCATCCCCATCCACAAGGGCGCCGACGGGTTCATGTCCGACGAGGACTACCGCACCTTGTACTGGCCGACGTTCAAGGCCGTGCTGCTCGGGCTCATCGAGGAGGGTCTGGTGCCGCTCGTCTTCGCCGAAGGCGGGTACAACGAGCGGCTCCAGGTCATCGCCGATCCTGATATCCCGAAGGGCCGCATGATCTGGATGTTCGACGACACCGACATGGCGCGGGCCAAGAAGATCGTGGGCGCGCGCCAGTGCATCGGCGGCAACGTGCCCGGCTCGCTGCTCGCCATGGGCGAGCCGGCGCAGGTGGACGCCTACGTCAAAGACCTGCTCGGCAAAGTCGCAGGCGACGGCGGCTTCTTGCTCAGCACCGGTGTCGTGCTCGATGAGGCCAAGCCCGAGAACTTCCGGGCCTTCATCGACGCCGGCCGCAAGCACGGCGTCGGAGCTTAGTCGCGGGCGCCGGCCGAAGCACGGGCGCCGGCATCCTTCGCGCGCCTGCACCCGCCAACAACTTGAGCGGCGCAGAGCGAGGCGATCCGGCGTCAGTTGCCGCCAGTGCGGGCGGCCTTTCGACGCCACCCCCAGCGACGCTCTGTGCTGCTCACCGGCTTGTCGGCAGGCCGCCTACCGCGCACGGCGCGTGACGGATACTCAAGGTTGCGACACACGACATTTGACAGCCCAAGCTCAAGTTTGAACTGCAACGCGGACTGCCCGATCGCACTGCACCCACCGGTGTCTTGAACCCCAGCCGCTTCCGTGTCGGTTTCGCGTCGGCGCGCTGAGACAACTGCCAGCACACGGCGCCGTTTCACACCCCAGACACGACTCCATAACCTGTGCACGCCAAGCCCAGCGCGTCGTTGCCGTTGGCCCGGCCGGAGTTCTCGGTGACCGATTACGGCCCCCCGTCTCCTACACCGGAGATGGCCATCGGACTATCATAGGACGTGGACCGATGAATGGGGTCTGGTCCAACAGGCTGTGTCACACAATGAGACGACCGCGGCCAGGGGGGACGCGCGATGATCTGCCCACAGTGCGGCAAGAAGGCGAGCGGCAACTTCTGCTCGGAGTGCGGCGCCCGGCTTGCCCAAGAAGTGCAAGCCAGCCCGCCCGCCGCTCAGCTCGACGCCGCGGCGACGACGCCACCGCCGACGACGCCCGCCGAGGCGCCCGGTTTGCAGGCTCCGTCAGCTGTGTCGCCGCCGGGCGCGCCCGCTGCCACTGCACCTTCGCCGCCGTCGCCGCCCAAGCCGGCGGCCTCTCTGTGTCCTGTCTGCCGCCAGGCGAGCCTTCAGCCGACCACGGTCAGGGGGGTCTTGGGCCTGCACCATCGCCCCGCCTTGCTCTGCCCACACTGCGGGGCGACGCTGGTTCAAGATGACGACGATTCCGCCCGCTTCACGCTCACCGAGACGCACGACCGCGCGCTTGCCGGCTGGCAGACCTACGCTCACAAGACGCTCTCCGTCGATGAGTGGCAGCGCATCGCCGCCGGCGGGGCCTCCGACGCAGAGCAAACCGAGCTCGACCTGGGCGAGGCGATGAGCGCCCTGCGCCGGGGTCAGGTGACGGCGCAGCCGTTCGCGCCGGCGCCCGTGCTGCTGAAGAGCGGCGGGGGGGTGCTCTTCTGCATCCCCGACGTCACCCTGCGTGAGCCGCGCGCGGTCACCACCGGCGGCTACGGCGGACCCTCGATCCACGTCGCCACGGGGATCACACTGCGCGCTGGTGCCTTTCGTGCGCAAAGTCACGAGGAGCTCAAGGACGTCGACAGCGGCACCTTGGTGCTGACGACCAAGCGCCTGGTCTTTGCCGGCGCCTTGTGCTCGCTCGAGGTCGACCTGGCGAAGCTCGTCTCGGTCGATGCCTACGCCGATGCCCTGGCCATCCGGCGCACCGGCAAGGAGCGCACCGAGTTCTTCTTCGGGCTCGATCACTACCGCTACGAATTCACGGTCGAGGGGCGCCACCACATTGAGCCCTTCTCCGGACTGATCATCAAGTACGCGATCGAGGGGCTGCTGAACCCGGCAACAGACTAGGCAGCCGTCATCGGTCGGTCGCGTGTCGACGACCTCATGACCGGCTAGCATTGCCAGCCGAGACCTGTCCACGAAACTGGGGCAATTCCAACTCCACATCTTTGACCGTTGCCGTACGGTTATGCCGGGATGTCAGCCCTCGGGATCCAGCGACGGCACCCAGCGCGTCACGTCGCGGAACACCCGCGAAAGCGGCACGACACGGATAGACGTGATGCCTTCGACATGTGCGGTGATCTCTCCCACGATTTGCATCAGGTGGGGCTGATCATAGCCATTGACCTGAAGGCTGAGCTCCGTGAGATCGGGCGAGGCGGCAATGTAGCAGACACGAGGGTCCGCCGCGAGCTTCTTGACAGCATCCAGAAGCTTCCAAGGGGCGATGTCGAGGAACACGTCGCCCATGAGCGGGAATCCCATCCGGCGAGTGTTGACGATCGCGGTTATGTGGATGACGCTCTCGCGCTGAAGGCGTTCCAGGCGATATCTAATGCCTCTGTCACTCAGGCAGTTGAGCTCCTCCGCGATTTCGCACGTCGACGTGCGGCCGTTCCCCTGCAGCAGCTCGATGAGCTGCCTGTCGGTCTCGTCGATATGGGGCGTATGCCAACTTACGTCGCTCACAATTCCTTACACGTTAGCACCGATGGCCTACTGCATCCACATGGAAGC
Source organism: Actinomycetota bacterium (assembly GCA_003132585.1). Lineage (GTDB taxonomy): Bacteria > Actinomycetota > Thermoleophilia > UBA2241 > UBA2241 > PALSA-647. Next base: position 4,540 of record PKYG01000131.1, on the reverse strand, counting down.
TGGCGCTGGGTTTTGAGCTGCATGTCAACCTAGAGAGCGCCTTCTGCGCGGATGCTTACCGGCAGAGCTTAGTCGCCATTGCTCCAGCCGGAAATGCCGTCCTTGCCAGAATGGAAGGCCGAGTCTTGACCTTCTGTGCCCCGAGGCTACGATATAGGGATGGCCCGCTGAGATGCCGAGCTTTGCGGGGCGGAGCACCTTGACCGAGAGATGTCGCAGATGTTGCGCGCTCACATCGGGAAGAAGGGCTTGTCGAGCCGACAACGGCGCACAGTTGCGGGACAAGGGGGATTCGAATGAGACGTTTGTACACACTAGCCTTCGGCCGGCGCACGATGCTGGTCCTCATCCTGATGGTTCTAGCGGCGTTCTTGGCAGCAGCGTCGGCCCAGGCCGTGGGGACATCCGCTTCACCCTCACCCAGCAAGCCTGTGCTGCGCGTAGATTGGATGGACAACGTCAACTCTACCAACCCGTTTGCCGCCGTGGGGATTTGCGAGTACCAGATCGATCACCTCAACTACGATCTGCTCGTCGGCTTCAACGCCACGGACATGTCACCTCGGCCCGAGCTGGCTACGAGCTGGTCAAGTTCCAGTGACCAGAAGACGTGGACGTTCAAGATCCGCCAGGGTGTGAAGTGGAGCGACGGGGTTCCGCTCACGGCCAAGGACGTGGCCTTCACATTCAACTACATCATCAAGAACAACATCGCTGGCTACTTGATGTTCACCACAGGCATCAAAGACGTGGTGGCCCCGGACGACACCACGGTCGTGTTCAACTGTGACTACCCGAAGGCGGACATCCTGCGCATGTGGGTGCCAATCTTGCCGGAGCATATCTGGGGCAAGATTAAGCCTGCTGACGTGACCCAGTACGCCAACAATCCTCCGGTCGTTGGCAGTGGCCCGTTCCAGACAGTAAAGCTGGTGCGCGGCCAGTACATCGTTCTGAAGGCGAACAAGGACTACTGGGGCGGCGCTCCCAAGGTAGACGAGATCATCTTCATCACCGCCTCGAACAGCAACACCATGGTTGACGATCTGAAGTCTGGAGCCGTGGATGTTGTCATCGACATGCGCGTCGTGCAGGGCAAGGCTCTTGACCCCAAGAAGTTCACCTTTCAAACAGGG
>PKYG01000131.1:0-3347 GCA_003132585.1 Actinomycetota bacterium | reverse complement strand
AGCGGCGTGATACAGCCGGGCTACTTCCCCAAGTCATGCGATTACCACTGGCAGCCGTCGGCCGATCAGACGTACCCGTTTGACCTCAACAAGGCGAGCGAGGCGCTAACGGCAGCCGGTTATCCGCTGAAGAACGGAGTGCGGGTCGACAAGCAGGGCAAGCCCATCACGCTCCGCCTCGAGGCTCTGGCGAACATGCAGGAGAACCAGACGGCCGCCAAGCTCATTGCGGGCTGGTTCGGGCAGCTGGGACTCAACATCCAGTACTCGGTGGTTGACGATGGCACCCTCATCGGCCAGCAATACAACTTCGTCGGCGCGAACTTCACTCCCGACTACGACATGTTCATGTGGAACTGGACGGGGCTCGGCATCGATCCCAACTTCATACTGAGTGTGTTCACCACGGCCCAGGTGGCCAACTGGTCGGACTGCATGTACTCCAATCCGGAATACGACAAGCTGTTCACCGAGCAGGCAAGGACCGTCGATCAGCAGCAGCGCAAAGCCATCATGTGGAAGATGCAAGAGCTCCTCTACCAGCAGACGCCCTACGTCACGATGGTGTACACGACGGACTCGACCGCCTTCTCAAACAAGTGGCAGGGATGGGTGGCCTCGCCGACCGGCGCCAGCGTGGCCTACAATGCCGATAACATCGACTCGTGGGTCAACGTTCATCTGGCGACCGCCGGCAGCACCACGTCGAAGTCAGGTACGAATGCGTGGCTGATCATTGGTATCGTCTGTGCCGTCGTCGTTGTCCTTGGTACGGCAACATTCGTCATCACTCGACGGCGACGGGATCGTCGCGTCGAGGAGTGAACGTAGAGGACCGATAGAGGCCTGCGATCAGAATGGAGGAGCGGGCGGCGGGTTGAGATCTCAACCCGCCGCCCGCTGTCAGAGTGGATAAACGACGCTATTTCCTGAGGAAGATCGCCAACGCACTGCTTACGGTCATCATCGTGACCTCGTTCAACTTCATGCTGTTCCGCATACTGCCCGGCGACCCGTCTCGTTTGTTGTTGCCCAGGGGTTCGTGGTCGGCGACGATCATTGCACAACAGAAGAAGGTCTTTCACCTCGACAAGCCCCTGTGGCAGCAGTTCGGCTTCTACTGGTCGGACACCGTGCAGCTGAAGTTCGGCGATTCCTTCAAAGAGAGGCGGCCGGTGACCGCGGTGGTGGGCCCGCGCATTCTTCCCACACTGCTGCTGGTCGGCACCGGCACGGTGTTTGCTGTGATCATCGGGGTCACGAGCGGCGTGTTGGCGGGGTGGCGCCGCGCAGGCGCTTACGACACCCTCTCCACCGGTGCGAACATGGTCTTTTACGCCGTGCCTACGCTGTGGCTCGGCATGATCTTCATTGGCATCTTCTCGGCCAGGCTCGGCTGGTTTCCTTCGGGCTACATGGAAGTTGCAGGTGCCTCGTACGCGAGCTGGTGGGAGCACACAAAGGCCTTGCTCGATCACATGTTCCTTCCGGCACTCACCTTCGGGCTGGGGTATATGGGCCAGTATCACTTGATCGTGCGCAGCTCGCTTACCGGTGTCATGAAAGAAGACTTCGTGCTCACGGCGCGCGCCAAGGGGCTCTCCGACAACGCCGTGCTCTGGAAGCACGTTGTGCCCAATGCCATGCTGCCCACGGTGACCATCGTGATGATGAACATCGGGTTCATCATGAGCGGCGCGATCCTCACCGAGACGGTGTTCAACTGGCCCGGCATCGGCTTGCTTGCGTACCAGGCGATGCAGAACCGTGACTACCCGGTCATGCAGGCGGTCTTCCTTCTCATGAGCGTGGCGGTCATTCTTGCCAACTTCATCGCCGACGTCATGTACTACTACCTCGACCCACGGGTGCAAGGATGATTCCCGCGCGCCTGAAACACTGGATACTCATCTGGACGCCACTTCTCTGGCTGCTGCTCGAGCTTGCGTGGTATCCGAAGAACCGCTACGTCAGCCAGGGCGTGTGGCGCATCCTCGGTGGTTTCATCGACGGGCGGATCGGCTCGTACCCCGCGTGGACGCTGCTCGCCGCCGCCATGGTGTTCCTCGGATGGGGCATTGCGACTCTGCTAAAGGATGTCAAGGCTCGGCGCTTGGGCGTGGTGATCACCGGCGTCGGAGCACTGCTGCTAGCGTGGGCACTGATCGCTGGTGGGCTGCCAGGTTGGTCGCCGGGTCAACGCTCGGGGTCCTTCGGCTGGCTGTTCCAGATGGCGCTGCTGGTGCTGCTTGCCTGCGGCGTGCGGGTTTGGGCAGTCACAAATCCGGAGTCGGCGGAATCGATGGTGTGGAACATCCGCGAGGTCTGGCATCTGTTCCGCTCCAATTGGCTGGGCATTCTTGGATTGTGCGTGCTCGTGGTCTTCGTCCTGCTCGCCTTGCTGGCACCCTTCCTGGCAGCCCATTCGTATCTCAGCCCCAACGCAATGGTCACCAAACCGTTCGGGGGGCCGTCCTTCTCGTACTACAAGCTCTTCGGCGGAGATGAACAAGGGCAGTCAATTCTGGCCGAGTTCATCTGGAGCNNGGTATCGGCTCCGGCTTCCTCGGCGGGTGGCGTGGTGAGGTCGGCATGCGCACCACCGACGTCTTCCTGGTCTTGCCGTGGCTGCCTTTCGCTATGGTCCTGGCCGCGGCTTGGGGCCGGAGCTACGTGATGATCATTGTGATCATCGGCGTCACGAGCTGGCCGGGCACGGCCCGGCTTGTCCGAGCCGAGACGCTGAAGCTGCGCAAGCTTCAGTTCGTCGAGCGTGCCAGAGCTATCGGCTCCAGCGACTCGCACATAATGCGGCGGCACATACTCCCCAACGTCTTTTCGCTCATCTTCGCCAACACCATCCTCGTGGTCGCCGTCGCCATCCTCTCCGAGACGACGCTCTCGTTCCTCGGCCTTGGTGACGCGCTGAACTTTAGTTGGGGCACGATGCTGCGCAATTCCTGGGCGAGCGGTGCCGCAGGCCTCCCAGAATGGCTCTACCTTCTCCCGCCGGGCATCGCGATCGTACTGGTCGTGCTGGCGTTCACGTTCGTTGGCCAAGCGCTCGACGAGGTCCTCGACCCCAAGCTACGCAAGCGTGAGGAAAGTGGTGGCAAGAACCGCTTCAAAGACGAGCCAGCGGCGCCCACGCCGGTCGCGGCCGACGCCCCTGGCGAGGCGTTCATGCCGCTCCCGCCCAGCGACAGCGGCACGGGTGGCCTTACATGAGCCCGCCGGTCGATACCGCTGCCCAGTGACCCCCGTCGCCGAGAAAGCCGCCCGCGCCGCGTCGCTGGTCGAGCGCATCGACCACGCTGGCCTGCTCGAGGTGCGCGATATGAAGACTT
>PKYG01000128.1 GCA_003132585.1 Actinomycetota bacterium | reverse complement strand
TCATTTCGGCCATGCGGCCAATTCTTGCCGATTCGGCAAAACTGCCGACATTTTGCCGACGAGAATCGTCACGGATCTCCGTAACCTGTGCACGCCTGGGCCAGCTCTTCTCATCTCATGTGCACTGTGCTCGGTAGTATGTACAATGTGCTAGGCGTTTGGCAGGTTGACCGGAACGGGGGGCTTGGAATGTGCAGACGCGTCACAGTAATCGCTGGCATCGCGGTGGTTCTCCTCGCCGCCGCAGTGCCGAACGCCCTCGGGGCATCCGCGAATCTGCAGGTGAAGCGAGCAACCATTCTCGGTAGTTGGCTCGCCCGTCCTTCGTTTCCCGGTGTTCACCCATCGGCCCTGAGCGGCACGGGAGTGATCAACGGCACGGTTCGCGACTACTCCGGTGCGGTGGTCCCAGGTGCCGACGTGATGTGGGCGACGGCCGACTGGAGCGACGGCAACTTCGCAAACACCGACGCCCAGGGCGCCTACCACTTCAGCGGTGTGCCCGCCCTTGCCGGCACCGGCCAGCTCTGGTTCGGCTATCCGCCACAGGGCGATCCCACCTTCATCCGCAGCGGGGCCACCTTCGCTGACCCCGGTCCTACGACCTTCGACTCCTGGCCGGGGCGCATCGCCACTTCGATCACCCGCGGCGGCCCCTGGGCCGACTGGTCTTCGTGTGAGGTCGACCTCTTCGGTAGCGATGCCGTCTCGGCTGAGCTCGCCGAGCAGGGGGACACGCTCGCTCTGACCCAGACGCAGTTCGACGACTTCACCAACGCGCTACCTGGCTCCTACACCATCGCCGTCGTCACTTTCGGAGGCGTCCCCTACGGCACCTATCCCGCGAAACGCACGGAAGCGCTCGAACTCGACTTCCCTACCGATGCCCCCGCCGTGGTCGAGTCGGGGCTCACGAGCACGGCGACGCTCACTGCCGACGAAGCCACGGCCGCACGCATGCACGTGATCGGCTGGGCATCGGGTAGTCCCGGCAGCGACGCCGTCGTCAAGCTCGCCAACTTCCCCGCCGGCGACGTGCTCCGCATCATTGGCCGGTCGCTGAACGGTCATGACGCACTGCACACATTCGCCACAGTCACCATCCCCTCACCGGCACCGCCAGCCGTGTTCCTTCACCTGCGCGTACCCAGCGGCGTGCCACTCGGCGACTACTACAACTTCGCCGCACAGCGAGTCGACGGCAAACTTCTGCTGACCGCATCCTTCCAGACCTGCTCGCTCACCGCCAGTCAGAGCTCGATCGGTCGCGGGTCATCGATCAGGCTCAGCGGCAAGGTGCCGTTTGCGTTCGCTCCCCAGCACCCCGAGCGCGGCATCCCGGTGACGATCTTCAAGCGCACGACGGCGTCGACGCAGCCGCGATGCTGGTCGGGCGCCGGCTGGACGAAGGTCATGACCATCAAGACGACCGGTCTGACGGGACGTGCGGCCTCGTTCTCGACGCCCCTGCTGCATCCGTCGCGCACGACCTGGTATGTGGTGCGCTACCTCGCATCCGTGAACTCCATGACCGGCTCCTTCTGGCGCGGGTTCACCTCCGTCTGCAAGGTGCGCGTGTACTGACCGTAACCGGGCTGCACACCACGGTTGTTGTCGAGATCGGTCACATGGCTCGTGGCTGTTCGGCGGGGTCGCATCGCTCATGGAGTTTGACCTGCCAGGCACGACTGTGTTCTGTGTTGAGGTTCTGGAAAGTCGGGGCCTCAAGATGGGTGTTTATCTCGGCGGTGCAGGTTAGCCCTGCGTCTGCCACGGAAGGTGGACCGTTGAATGGGGTCTGGTCAGTTGCGGGCCATCGCCCGGGTGTTCAACGTCCCGCTCGACGAAGTGTTCGGGTACCCGGACGGTGAAGGAGAGAAATCATGAAGGCGATCGTCCAAGACACGTACGGCTCACCCGATGTCCTGGAGCTCAGGGACATCGACAGACCCACGGCCGGGGACGACCAGCTGCTCGTGCGGGTGCACGCGGCCGGCGTTGATCCCGGCGTCTGGCACCTGATGGCGGGCCAGCCCTACATGATCCGCCTGGGCATGGGATTCCGCGGGCCCAAGGTGTACGTGAATGGCTCGGACGTCGCAGGACGTGTCGAGGCGGTCGGCAGGAACGTCACCAGATTCCAGCCGGGCGATGAGGTGTTCGGCACCGATCCCGGTACCTTCGCCGAGTTCGCGTGCGTCCGCGAGGGCAGGTGTGCGCCGAAGCCGGCGAATCTCAGCTTCGAGCAGGCGGCGGCCGTTCCCATCTCCGCCTGCACAGCACTGCAGGGCCTGCGCGACAAGGGACAGGTCCAGCCTGGGCAGAAGGTCCTGATCATCGGCGCGGGAGGAGGCGTGGGGACCTTCGCCGTGCAGATCGCCAAGTCGTTCGGCGCGGAAGTGACCGGCGTGTGCAGTACGGCAAAGGCGGACCTGGTCCGGTCGATCGGCGCCAACGACGTCATCGACTACACCCGCGACGACTTCGCGGACGGGACGCGCCGCTATGACCTCATCCTCGACACCGCGGGCAACCGTCGATTGTCGCGCCTGCGGCGTGCCCTCAATCCCCAGGGAACGCTCGTCATCATCGGAGGCGAAGGGGGCGGACGGTGGACGGGCGGGTTCCTAGAGCGCCTGCTCCGGGCCCGCATCCTGTCGCTGTTCGCAAGCCGGAAGCTGATCGGGCTGTCGGCGAAGGTGAACCAGAAGGATCTTCTGGTCTTGAAGGAGCTGATTGAAGCAGGCAAGGTCACGCCGGTCATCGACAGGACGTACCCGCTGAGCGAAGCCCCCGAGGCCATCCGGTACATGCACGAGGGTCACGCGCACGGAAAGGTCGTCATCACCGTTGACTAGCACCCCTGGATTCGGTCCACCTTGAGCTCATGGTCTTCGGAGCGAGTATCGCCGGACAGTCCACGCACGCCCTGTAGCGCTGCACCACTTCCGGCGGCGTCGGCATATGTCGGCGACGATTCGAGGCTGCTGGGGACCATTGCCACAGCGCACGTCGGCTTCGCGTCGGCGAGACGACAGAAGTCGCTGCAAATCCCTGCCTTCTAACGACTGGACAGGACCCCGTAACCTGTGCACGCCTGGGCCAGCGTGTCGTGCCGATCGCCTGGCTGCAATTCTTGCTGACTGAATGCTCACCCCCGTCCCCTAGGCCGGAGATGGCCATGGGACTTACATGGAAGGTGGACCGACGAATGGGGTCTGGTCACACATGACCTGCACCCCTGAAATCGGTCCGCAAACCATGATCTCACGGTGGACCGATTTCAGGGGGTGCAGGTCATGTTGAAGCTCGCGGCACGCCGGTCGGCAGGACCACGCGCTAGTCGAGGAAGCCGCGCAGCTTCTGCGTGTCGCGGTAGCTCGTGAGCTTGGCCAGGGTCTTGGCCTCGATCTGGCGGATGCGCTCGCGCGTGACACCGAACTTCTGGCCGACCTCTTCGAGCGTGCGCGGGTGCTCGCCCTGGAGGCCGAAGCGCAACTCGAGCACCTTGCGCTCGCGGTGCGTGAGGGTGGAGAGGACGCTGTTGAGCTCCTCTTTTTGCATGATCTCGCAGACCGCCTCGACCGGCATGATCGCGTCTTCGTCTTCGATGAAGTCGCCGAGCTGTGAGTCTTCTTCCTCGCCGATCGGCGTTTCAAGGCTCACCGATTCCTGGCTGATCTTGAAGATCTCGCGCACCTTGGCCGGCGTGGTGCCCATCTCGGTGGCGATCTCCTCGGGCGTGGGCT